>JAEDLE010000027.1 GCA_016295455.1 Bacteroidales bacterium | reverse complement strand
ATTACTAAAAAAGGGGATGACCCGACGGTCACCCCCTGAACAATTATCCTGAGACGGTCCTTATGCAAGTCTCTTCTCGAGATTCTCGCGGATAGCCTTGAGGAAGTCGGCTGAATTCTTCACAACCGGGGTCACGCCCTCCATGAGGTTGGCAAGGTCCTTGGTCACGATGCCGGCGTTGAGAGTGTCGAAGCAGGCAGCCTCAAGCTCATCAGCGTAGTGAACGAGCTCTGGAAGGTTGTCAAGCTCACCCCTCTTGCGGAATGCGCCGCTCCATGCGAAGATGGTAGCCATTGGGTTGGTAGAGGTCTCCTCTCCCTTGAGGTACTTGTAGTAGTGGCGGGTCACGGTACCGTGAGCAGCCTCATACTCGTACTTTCCGTCAGGGCTGACGAGGACTGAAGTCATCATCGCGAGAGAACCGAATGCGGTTGAAACCATATCGGACATCACGTCACCGTCGTAGTTCTTGCAAGCCCAGATGAAGCCGCCCTCGCTGCGCATCACGCGTGCAACTGCGTCGTCGATAAGGGTGTAGAAATACTCGATGCCTGCCTTCTCGAATGCATCCTTGTACTCCTCGAACACTTCCTCGAAGATAGCCTTGAAGCGGCCGTCATACTTCTTGGAGATGGTGTCCTTGGTCGCGAACCAGATGGTCTGCTTCAGGTCAAGGGCATACTTGAAACAAGAGTGAGCGAATGAACGGATGGATGCGTCGGTGTTGTGCATACCCTGGATGACACCTGGACCCTTGAAGGTGTGGATGATCTGCTCCTCCCTCTGTCCGTTCTCACCCTCGAACACGAGCTTTGCAACGCCCGGCTCGTTGGCCTTGATCTCGACATCCCTGTACACGTCGCCATATGCATGACGGGCGATGGTGATAGGCTTCTTCCAGAACTTCACTGCAGGGTGGATGGAAGGGATGGTGATAGGTGTGCGGAATACGGTACCGTCGAGCATCGCACGGATGGTTCCGTTCGGGCTCTTCCACATTTCGTGGAGGTTGTACTCGCTCATACGCTGAACGTTAGGAGTGATGGTGGCGCACTTTACGGCAACACCATACTTCTTGGTAGCGTTGGCAGAGTCAACGGTAACCTGGTCAGAAGTCTTGTCACGGTACTCAAGACCGAGGTCATAGTACTCTGACTTGAGGTCAACGAAAGGAAGGATGAGCTCATCCTTGATCATCTTCCACAGGATTCTTGTCATCTCGTCACCGTCCATCTCCACGAGAGGGGTGGTCATCTGAATTTTCTTCATGGTGAAAATAAGTTGATTGTTATTTGTTTGTGTGTTTTCTATGATTTATTTCTTCTGAGCCGCATAGTAGTTCATGAGGCAACCCTTTGAAAGGATGTCCCTCTCGTCCGCCGTGAGGTTCTGGAAATAAAGGTGGATATCCTTGACACCGTCAGCGCAGATAACCTTGGCATCGATCTCCTCCTTGCCCGCAAGGATGGCGTCACGCAGACCCGGAACGAACACGAAGTCGCCAGGCTTGTAGTCGAACGGAGTGTCCTTGGAGATGGTGAAAGGAACGATACCCCAGTTGATGCAGTTGCTGCGGTAACGCTTGGTAGCATATTCATAGCAGATGTTGGCGTCGCCGCCGAGCACCTTCTGGCAGGAAGCGGCCTGCTCGCGGGCGGAACCGTCACCAGGCTTGTTTGCGAATACGCATGAGCCGAATGAGGTGTTGCAAGCGCATGCACCAACCTTCGCGAGAGCATCTGCCACGTTCTGAGGGACATTGCCTGCACGGCGCTCAAGATCCTGAGCCTGAATCCTCTTGCTTATGCCGACATACTCAGGCACACGGCGTGAGAGAGCAAACTCTGAAAGCTTGAGAGGGTTTGAACGGTAGCTTGAGGTCTCACCTGAAGGGATGAGCTCATCGGTGGTGGTCACAGGGTCGTGGATGACAGCTGCGAGCTCGACAAGCATATTCTCCTCCATAGGATACATCTTCGGCCAGTCCTTGATGTTCGGTCCGTAGCGCAGGGCAACTGACTCGTCGGCCTTGCCATATCCGTTGTAGATACGGCTGTTGTAGATCCTGCCGTCATATTCATAAGGCTTGTGGGTATCTTCGTACTCGATGTCCGTAGCTGCGGTGATCACGCCGCCGTTGACAGCGGTGGCAGCGATGGAGCGTGCGTCCATGAGGGATACGAGAGAGATCTGGCCCTGACCCGGCTTGGAGCCTTCACGGTTAGGGAAGTTACGTGTGGTGTGACGGATTGAGAAGCCGTTGTTTGAAGGCACGTCACCCGCACCGAAGCAAGGTCCGCAGAAAGCAGGCTTGATGACCACGCCGGCCTCGAGGAGTTCCTCTGCGATATGGTTGCGTGTGGTTGCAAGATATACAGGAGTTGACTGAGGATATGCAGACATCGTGAAGTAGTCGTTTCCGATTGACTTGCCCTTCATTATGGATGCAGCCTCGCTAAGGTTGTCATAGGTACCTCCGGAGCAGCCTGCGATGAGAGCCTGGTCTGCACATACCTTGCCGTTCCTGATCTTGCTTACGAGGTCGATCTGGATCTTGTCGCCGAAACGGTTCCTTGCATCCTCTTCGATCGAGCGGAGTATCCTCTCAGGGTCTGCCTGAAGCTCGTGGATGGTATATGCGTTGGATGGGTGGAAAGGAAGGGCGATCATTGACTCCTGGGTGGAGAGGTCGATCCTGATCATGCTGTCATAGTATGCGACCTTGCCCGGCTCGAGCTTGCGGTATGCCTCAGGACGTCCGTGCATCTTGTAGTAGTCCTCGACCTTGGAGTCGGTAACCCAGATTGAGCTCAGACAGGTGGTCTCTGTGGTCATCACGTCAACGCCGTTACGGAAATCGACAGGAAGCTCGGCAACGCCAGGACCTGCGAACTCGAGAACCTTGTTCTTGACAAAACCGCTCTCGAACACAGCCTTGACGAGGGATATGGCAACGTCGTGAGGACCTACTCCCCTGCGTGGCTTGCCCTCGAGCCATACGAGCACAACCTCAGGTGCATTGATGTCCCAGGTATTGCGGAGGAGCTGCTTCACGAGCTCGCCGCCGCCTTCTCCCACACCCATATTTCCGAGTGAACCATAACGGGTATGGCTGTCGGAACCGAGAATCATATTGCCGCACTTGGTCAGAGCCTCACGTGCGTACTGGTGAATGACGGCCTGGTTGGCAGGCACATAGATACCGCCGTATTTCTTGGCGGCTGAGAGACCGAACACATGGTCGTCCTCATTGATTGTTCCGCCCACTGCACAGAGGGAGTTGTGGCAGTTGGTCATCGCATACGGGATAGGGAACTTTTCAAGTCCGCTCGCACGCGCAGTCTGGATGATGCCCACATAAGTGATGTCGTGGGAAACCATTGCATCGAATCTGATGCGCATTTTCTTGCCGGTTCCGCCTTCGACGTCATGAGCACGGAGGATTCCGTAGGTGATAGTGTTTTCGCGGGACTCATCAGAAGATGGCATTCCGGTGGCATCGGTCACTACCGTCTTGCCATCCAGAAGATAAACACCGTGTGGAATCAATTCTACCATAATAGTGAGAATGAATTTAGTTAATATAATAGTGATATCAATATCGTCAGGGACAGCATATCGGCGCTCCCGCCGGGGGATGTGTTCCGGGCGATGTAGTTTCTGTCAAGTTCCTCCAGGCCGTCAACGCTGAAATCGCCGGCAAGGGCTGCAGCTTCCGCCTTGACCCTTTCCAGCTCCTCCGGTCCGTTCCTGTGGAGTACATTCGTGTCGTCGAGCACGGACATTATCCTGAGCAGTGTCCTGTGGTTGCGCCAGGGGTCCTGTCCGAGACTCCTGTAATACGGGAGCCAGTCGGCGAACAGTGCGGGATATGCCTCACGGGCATTTTCAAGGGCTCCCGCCACCTTGTATTTCCTTACGGCCTCGCCTCCGTGGGTCCCCTGCGAGAGGGCTATCCCGGCTGCCGTGGCCGATATCTCCGCGCGGAGCGCTTCTCCGCACACTTTTCCGTCCCTGCGTATCAGTCTGGAAGCGGCTGCGAGCGTAAGTCCGAGACAGAACAGGGCTCCCTTGTGGGTATTCACGCCTCCCGTCGCCCTGAGCATTGCCTCCTCGGCTTCAATCCCGGCCGCACGCACCTCCTCCACATCGATGCCTTCCTCCGCCTCCGCAGCAAGCCTCGCAAAATACGGCCTCAAAGCAGCTATACTCCTGAGCATCAGAGCATAATCCATATCCTTGTGAGCTCCGCTTCCATTCCTGTCCACCAGCCCCGGCTTCGGAGTGGTATCCAGTTCTTCATTCAAAGCCTTGCAGGCGAGATCGGCAAGCAGAAAGGGCAAACTTGATGTATATGCCAACCTGACTGCTCCCGCCAGATCACCACCGTCCAGGCACTTCCGGAGAGCGCTCGCGCTGACCGCCACCCCGTCCTCCTCCAGACGCGGGATTTCGACGAAGTCTATGCCTCCCCGTGGAAGCTGCTCTGCCATGCGGGCATTGTAGCTTGAGGTCAGCATATCCGAAGGTTCGCTGCCTGCAAAGCGCACGCTGACTCCCAGGGCCGGAGCTATATGCCTGATGAACAGGTCTATGTCAAGGGTCATCTGGGTGTCAGACGCCGTATCGGGCTTCTTGAGGAAGTAGGTCGGGAAGGTCGCTGCCGAAATGGCGTAGTCGCTGCCTTCGCAGACCGTCACCCCCTCTATGCCGGCACAGCCCGCCTCCACCATGGCCTTCCTTTCGGAATATGGAAACCTGGAGAGGTCTTCCCTGACCACGATGACGTAGAGATTGTCCACACGGGATGCCGCAGTGCTCACAAGGTAGCGGTGACCGCGGGTGAACGGATTGGCGTTCATCACTATGGCTCCGTTGCGCCCTTCTCTCCTGAGCCCGCGCAGGTATCGCAGGTAAGAGTCCAGACCGCCGAGCCCGTTTTCCATCAGCACAGCCTCGCCGGCTTCGGCCAGCAGACTGAAGCCCAGGCTCGAGAAGATTCTGACATTCGACGGTTTCGTGAAGAGTTTTACCGTGCTGTATCCTTTCTCCCCGGCTATCGAAATCAGCTGGGAGATGAGTTTGTTGGTCAGGCCTTCGCTCCTTGCCTCGTCCGAGACGGCCACACATTTTATGACATTTCCGCTGAGCCCTCCGCCTGCAAGAATCGCGTCGCTGTCCTCGCTCCGGGTGATTGCCACGTAGCAGTCGACAGGATCCAGCCTCAGGCCGTTTGCGGCGAGGAAGTCCTCCACCCTCTTCCTCACGGAAGGGAGCGACAAAGGCAGGACGCTGATATGGTGGTTAGCGCACATATTCCTTGACAAGCGTGTCTATTCTTTCCAGCAGTTCCTCCGTGCTGTGGGTCCGGTTGCGCATACAGTAGCGTGCCGGGTTGCCGCAGAGCAGGCAGCTGCGCTGGGGAAGGCCTACGGCATCTCTGGACATCGGAGTGCCGTCGGGCAGTATCACGTCCATATCGAAAAGCCTTCCGAGCGGATGGGTGTCTTCCAATTCACAAACTGCCCGCTTCGCGTCCCCGGGGGACAGCGAAGTGAGCAGATATGCTTCGAAACCGGTAGGCAGATCCCTGGTCTGTATGCTCACCATGTCGCTTCTGAACCTTGCGATAAGGGCACAGAGTGCAGCCTGTGAGATTATCAGGGACTGGGCATTGCGCTTGACAGTTCCCGGCATGACTACCGTGAGACAGACAAGAGTCTCCCCCGGGTACTTCTGAAGAAGTTCCCTCTGGAAGGAAGCTCTGACCTCACGGCTTGCCAGAAGTTGGTCAAGCGTTATCTCCATCTGGTATCTGTCTGTATGTATTTCCACGGGATGGCAGGCGGATATCCTGCCATCCCCGGAAACTAATCAACAATGTTCATTATGACATCCTGTACGGACCCGTCGCGGTTCATCACAACTCCGACAACCTTGTCTCCGAACGGAAGCGGGTCAGGATTGCCTATAGCCTTGAGAGCCATATCCTTGAGGCAGTGGATATCCACAACCTTCAGGCCTGCTGCCTTGAGGCGTTCAGCAATCTCAGGACGGCGAGGGTTGACCGCGATGCCATATTCGGTAACGACCACATCCACGGTTGAGCCCGGGGTGATGAGTGTGGTGACCTCGTCCACGACGCAAGGGATGCGTCCGCGGAGCAGAGGGCAGACGATGATCGAGAGCGCTGAGTCAGCGGCAGTGTCAGGGTGTCCGCCGATGGCGCCGCGGATGATGCCGTCGCTGCCCACAAGCACGTTCACGTTGAAGTTCACGTCAACCTCGAGGGCGGAGAGTATCACCATGTCAAGATAGTGCACTGCTGAACCCGGCTCGTCCGCGCTGGCATATTCATTTGCGGAAACCTCCTTGTGGAACGGGTTCTTCCTGAGGGATTCGGCAGCGACCTTGTCGAAGGACTGCACGTCGATGAGGCGCTCGATGAGGCCTTCCTCGTGCATCTTCACCATATGCGCGGTGATTCCGCCGAGGGCGTAGCTTGCGTGTATGCCCTTCTCTATCATGCTCTCGCGTATGTACTTGACAGCTGCGAGGGATGCTCCGCCGGAACCGGTCTGGATGGAGAAGCCTTCCTTGAAGTATCCGCTGTTGATGATTACCTTGGCTGCGGTCTGCGCGAGCAGTATGTCCCTAGGGTTCTTGGTGTCACGGATGGCACCTGATGAAATCTTGGATGAATCTCCAACCGAATCCACAACCACGACGTAGTCCACGTTGCGCTCCGAGATGGAGTTCGGGGTGTTCGGATAGTCCACGAGGTCGTCGGTGAGGATGACCACCTTGTCGGCGTACTGCGCGTCAGGAAGGGCATAACCGAGGGAGCCGCAGATTGACTTCGCGTTCTCGGAGCGGGAGTATCCGCAGGCGTTTCCGGCAGGGTCGCAGGATGATGCGCCGAGGAAGGCCACGTCGATATGGAGGTCGCCGTTGGCGATTGCGCTTCCGCGTCCTCCGTGGCTGCGGAACACTACAGGCTCTTCCATCAGGCCGTGTGAAATCTCGTTCGCGAGCTCACCGCGGAGTCCTGAGGTGATGAGTTTGGTGACCACGCCGTTCTTTATGTGCTCGATGAGCGGAGCGTGTACGTCAGAAAGGCTGGATGCCGCCACGGTGAGGTTCCTGAAACCCATCTCCGCAAGTTTGGCGACAACCATATTCACAACCTTGTCTCCTCCACGGAAATGATGGTGGAAGGATATGGTCATTCCGTCCTTGAGGCCGCTCCTGCGTATCGCCTCCTCGAGGGTCACGATCTTGGAGCTCTCCTTCTGGAGGTCCTTGCGGAAAGTTCCGTTCTTCGGCTCGCCCTCCACATATGTTCCCTTGCCCATCTTTGCGGCTGCAGCGCGCACCTGGGCCTCTCTTTCCTTTATGCTACTCATATGCTTCCTCCTTTGTCAAAATACCTGAAGCGATGGCGAGTTCCATTACCCTCTGCGCCCTGAGAACCACAGGACGGTCAACCATCTTTCCGTTCACTGATATGACGCCTGAACCCTTTGCCTCGGCTTCCTTGATGCCGGCGATGATCTTCCTTGCCTTCTCGATGGCCTTTGCGGTCGGCGCGAAGACTTCGTTCACGATCTGTATCTGGCGAGGGTTGATGATGGACTTGCCGTCGAATCCGAGAGTGTGGATGAGCTCGACTTCCTTGCGGAAGGTGTCCATGTCATCGAGGTTGGAGTATACTGTGTCGAATGCGTCGATCCCGGCAGCGCGCGCCGCAACGATTATGGTCTGGCGGGCGAAGAGAAGTTCTGTTCCCTCCGGGGTGCGCTGGGTCTTGAGATTGGCGGTGTAGTCCTCGGCACCGAGGGCTATGCCCATCATCCTCTTGGAGGCCTTTGCAATCTCGAATGCGTTGCAGATTCCTTCAGCGCTCTCGATTGCAGCCATGATCTGAGTCCTGCCAAGGCATCCGAGCCGGGTCTCCACCTTCTCTATCTCGGCTTCAAGCTCACGGACTTCGTCAGCAGTCTCGGTCTTCGGCATACGGATGACGTCCACACCTGCCTTTACCACGGCCTCGACGTCTTTCTTTCCGTAAGGGGAACTGAGCGGATTGATGCGGACCACCATTTCCGTGTCACCATAGTCAATGCTCTTGAGGGCATTGTAAACGAGAAGACGGGCCGCATCCTTCTCTGACATCTTCACGGAGTCTTCAAGGTCGAGCATGATAGAGTCAGGCCCGTAGATGAAGGCATCCTGCATCATTCCCGGATTGTTGCCGGGAACGAACATCATTGTTCTTCTTAGTCTTTCCATAATGCGAGAATGATTGGTTCAGGCCCAGACATCGACTCCGGTCGCGCGCACTGCGGCGGCTGTAACCCTTGCCCTGATGGTGCAGTCGCGTGCACCCTTGTCCACGGCTTTGACAGATGCGTCTTCAACGCCCAGTCCTGTAAGTGTTTCGGTGATGACTTCACGGATTTGCCTTCCGAACTGAGCGGCAACTGAGCTCTCGAGGTCGATGTGGAGTCCCTTGGTCTCGGCCGGTGCTATCTGAATCATTATGTCTCCTGATTCAAGCGTGCCGGCGACAGCATTTTTTACTTCCATATCAAGATGAATAAAAATAAGCGGTTTTTTGTGCCCGCCTGCCATGTGACAGGCAAGGTCCGGCAAATTTAAAGGTTTTAACTGACAGAAAAAAATAAAAGCCCACCTTTTTTGCCCAAGCTTGGGTTTATGCCGTCGCGTTTTGCCCCGGCGGGGTTGTTCTTTCGGAGAAAAATTCCAATCTTTGGGCACCCGTTCCCGCTCTGCGGGTTTTTTCGGGTCATATGACACTTGATTCCCGGCTTGTCCGGCATTACGAAAATCTGTTTTTACTCGATGAAAAAATTCATGTTCCTGGCTCTGGCTCTTGCCCTGAGCATCTCCGCAGGCGCCGAAGACGTCACCGTACGCCGGTTCCGCCTCGCAGGCCCGTTCCCTGTGATGAAGCCTTACATCGTCGATGAACTCGACGTGAATTCCCGTCCGTTCGAAACCGGAAGCCTACTCGACACCCCTCTCTCATCCGATGCGCTGGAGAACGCCACCCTCGTCAGCGGCGACGCCCTCCCGACCTGCGACGGCAGCTATTCGCTCGGCCTCGCGGCTTTCGCTCTCGAGAGCAGCGGATATGCCGAAGCGGATCTCAAGGTGGAGGGACCGGAGAACTACAAGGCCTTCGTGGACGGCCAGCCTTGCAGCGGCCGCCTCAAGCTCGAACCGGGCACCCACGAGGTCAGGATCAAGTACCTCGCAGCTCCGGGAGCGGCGCAGAAGCTGAACGTCACCATATCCACGGAGAAGGAAGGACGCCTGAGCATAAGGGAGGACGGACGCCATCTCTACGGGATGAAGGACGTGCTTCTGGGAAAGCGCTATTCGGACGTTTCGGTTTCTGCTGACGGCAAGTATATGGCCGTGAGCGTGACCACTACATATGAAGGAGGCTCGACTTCCACCTCGACGAGGATCATGGAGACCGCCTCTGGCAAGGTGGTGACCCAGGTTCAGGAAAGGGTGGGCTGGATGCCTTCAGGCAGCCGCTGCCATTTCACCCGCAGGACGCCTCAGGGCAACTCGCTCGTGAGCCTTGACCCTGCCACCGGAGAGGAGGAGGTGATTGTCGGTGATCTTCCTCGCGGCTCTTTCCATTTCACCCCGGACGGCAACTCGCTGCTCTTCTCCCTGACACAGCAGGGCCCGAAGGAAAGGGAGGGTGTGTACCAGATCCTCAGCCCTGACGACAGGCAGCCGGGATGGCGCAACCGTTCCTACGCCGCCCTCTATGACATTCGCAGCGGAGTGATGCAGCAGCTGACTTTCGGCCACAACAACTCCTATATATCTGATGTCAGCAAGGATGGCAGCAAGGCCCTGCTCATGGTTTCAAGGGAGCGTCTGGAGCAGAGACCTACCACCGTTTCCAGTCTCTATCTGCTTGACCTCAAGACTCTTGACGCCAAGGCCCTGGTAGTTGACGATGGCTTCATGGGCAGCGCGAGATTCTCTCCTGATGCATCAAGCGTATTGCTCAGCGGCTCTCCCGAGGCTTTCGGACGCATAGGCATGAACGTGAAGGAGGGCCAGACCCCGAGCCTTACCGACCAGCAGCTCTACATAATGGACCTGGCTTCGGGCAGCATACGCCCTGTGACGAAGAATTTTGACCCTTGCGTGCAGAATGCGGTCTGGAGCAGCCATGACGGTCAGATCTATTTCACCGCCGAGAACAGGGACCTCTACAGCCTCTACCGGATGAATCCGAAGAACGGCAGGATAAGCCGGATCGAGACCTCCGAGGAACTGGTGAACAGGTTCTCGCTTGCGGAGGATGCTCCCGTGCTGGCATATTACGGCCAGGGTGCGATGAATTCCGACAGGCTCTATCTCTGTGACCTCAAGTCCGGCAGGACCACCCTGGTGGAGGACCTGAGCGAAGAGAAACTCAGGAATGTCGAGCTGGGAGAATGCCACGAGTGGAATTTCCGCAATTCAAAGGGCGAGACCGTCTGCGGCCGCTACTACCTCCCTCCTCACTTCGACCCGTCGAAGAAGTACCCTATGATAGTCAACTATTACGGAGGCTGCAGCCCTACCAGCCGCAATTTCGAGAGCAGGTATCCTCACCATGCATATGCCGCCCTGGGTTACGTGGTCTATGTGGTTGCAGGTCCAAGCGGAGCTACCGGTTTCGGCCAGGAGTGGTCGGCACGTCACGTGAACACTGCCGGTGAAGGTCCCGCACAGGACATCATCGAAGGCGCGATGCAGTTCTGCAAGGAGCATCCTTTCGTGAACGAGAAGAAGGTGGGCTGCATAGGCGCATCCTACGGCGGATTCATGTCCCAGTACATCCCTACCATTACCGACTTCTTCGCCTGCTCGGTGTCCCACGCCGGAATATCCGACCACACCAGCTACTGGGGCTTCGGCTACTGGGGATACTCCTACAGCGAGACTTCGATGGCGAACAGCTATCCTTGGACCCGCAAGGACCTCTTCGTGGACCAGAGCCCGCTCTACAGGGCCGACAAGATAAACACCCCTATACTCTTCGTGCACGGAGACGCGGACACGAACGTGCCTGTGAACGAGAGCATCCAGATGTTCACCGCCCTCAAGCTCCTGGGCAAGGAAACCGCATTCGTGGCGGTGAAGGACCAGGACCACCATATACTGGAATATCAGAAGAGACTTGACTGGCAGAATACCATATGGGCCTGGTTTGCGAAGTATCTCCAGGACGACCCGGACTGGTGGGACGCCATTTACGCGCCAAAGAGCCTCTAGGAGTATGGTAGTAGGCATAATCGGACTCGGTCTCATCGGGGGATCGATGGCGATAGACCTCAGGAGAAGGGGCTTCGCGGACAAGGTGTATGGCGTCGAGGCCGAGAGCGTGAATGCCGCCGCCGCGGAGAAGATCGGCCTGGTGGACAAGGTGATGGACCTCGAGAGCTGCATACGGGAATCCGACCTTCTGGTCATCGCCGTTCCTGTGGGCACAGCGGCGAGGATGCTGCCGAGGATACTCGACAGCTTCGCCGCCGAAGAGGGCTGCCGCAAGGTGGTGATGGACGTCTGCTCGACCAAGGAGAACCTTGCGAAGGTGTCGCGCTACCACAAGATGAGAAGCTGCTATGTTGCATCTCACCCTATGGCCGGTACGGAGTATTCGGGTCCGTGGGCGGCGATGCCGGGCCTCTTCGACGGCAGGGCCTGCATCATCTGTGACAGCGAGGAATCAAGCCCCAGGGCCGTGAAGATGGTCGAGGACCTGTATGCGGCACTGAATATGAGGGTAACCTATATGAACTCCTCCAATCACGACGTTCACACGGCCTATGTCTCCCACATCTCCCACGTGACCTCTTTCGCCCTGGCGCTCACCGTGCTGGACAAGGAGAAGGACGAGAAGCATATCTTCGACCTGGCATCGGGAGGTTTCTCCTCGACGGTGCGTCTGGCAAAGAGCAACGCCGACATGTGGGTCCCTATACTCACCCAGAACAGGGACAACGTGCTCAGGGCGGTGGACACCTACATAGAGAAGATGCAGGCTTTCCGTGACGCCATCGCCGACTACGACGAAGACAAGGTGCGCGAGCTCATCGAGGACGCGAACCGCATCAAACGCATAATACGCTGATTCCTGCCGTGAACAATCTGACCAAGGATATCGCCCTTGTCATCTTTGACTATGACGGCACGATCGGGGACACGAGGAAGACCATAGTGGCCACGATGCAGCAGACCCTGAAGGACTTGGGCTTCCCGCAATTCAGCGAGGAGGCCTGCGCCTCGACCATAGGCCTGCCGCTGAAGGAATGCTTCAGGAAGCTGTTGCCATATTCAGGAGAAGAGGAGCTGGACGGATGCGCGGCGATGTACCGCAGACTGTTCGACATCAACAAGGAAAGGATAAGGACGCAGGCGTTCCCGAATGTCGGGAGTACGCTGGAGTGCCTCAGGCAGAAGGGTTTGCGCATGAGCATCGCAACGTCGAGGGGCGTGCCTTCGCTGAAGGCTTTCCTGGAGGATATGGGTTTCAGCGGGTATTTCGACCTGCTGCTGGGCGCGGACGAGGTGAGGCATCACAAACCGGACCCGGAGCCGGTGCTCCTGACCCTCGAGACCCTGGGGTTCAAGCCTTCGCAGGCGCTGGTCGTCGGGGACATGCCCGTGGACATACTGATGGGCCTCAGGGCGGGATGCCTAAGCTGCGGTGTGACGTATGGGAACTCCTCGCGGGCTGAACTGGAAGCGGCCGGAGCCGACTTCATCATCGATGACTTCGGTGAGCTGACAGAATTGCTGTAGATACAAAAAAGGTGGCCTTACGGTCACCTTTTCTTGTGCGGATGATGAGACTCGAACTCATACAGGCCAACGCCCACTACCCCCTCAAAGTAGCGTGTCTACCATTTCACCACATCCGCGGTTGCCTTGGTATCGGAATAACTTCCTTGACTTCGGGATTGCAAATATACGCACGTTTTTCTTAACTGCAAATAATTTTGGACTTTTTTTGCTCCACCCTGCCTGCCCGGATGCCATTTCATTGGAATTTCATAGGTGGACTACGTTTTTCCAACAATCGTACAGGCGCGTTTTGTCCGTTCAAATATTTTTCGTAGATTTGCGGCTCATCCTCGGGTAGGATGAAATAAGTAATTATTAATCATTTAAAAACAGATTCACAATGGCTGTTAAAATTCGTCTCCAGCGCCACGGTAAGAAGAATTTCGCATTCTTCCACATTGTTGTGGCTGATTCACACGCAAAGCGCGATGGCCGCTACATCGAGCAGATCGGTTCCTACAACCCTAACACCAACCCTGCAACCATCGTCCTCAACAGCGAGAGGGCTCTTGCATGGCTGAACGTAGGTGCAGAGCCTACTCTCACCGCACGCCGCATCCTCTCTTATGAGGGCGTACTCCTCCGTCACCACCTGAACGGCGGTATCGCAAAGGGTGCTCTCACCCAGGAGCAGGCAGACAAGAAGTATGCTGACTGGAAGGCTCAGAAGGACGCCAAGATCGAGGCAAAGAAGCAGGGCCTTTCAAAGGAGGCTGCCGCCAAGGCCAGCGCTGCCAAGGAGGCTGAAATCAAGGTTAACGCTGAAAGGGCTGAAGCTATCGCCAAGAGAAAGGCTGAGGCAGAAGAGGCTGCAAGAAAGGCGGCTGAAGAGGCTGCTGCAGCTGCTGCAGAGGCTGAGGCTCCGGCAGAGACTCCTGCTGAGTAATGCCTGAGCAGGGCAACAAGCTGTTTCAGATAGCCCAGGTACTGAAATCCAACGGTATCGAAGGGGAACTCGTGCTGAGTTTCCGGGACATCGATCCGGAGGAAATCGACATCAAGGAACCGGTATTCGTCCATTTCGACGGACTTCCGGTTCCGTTTTTTATACGCAGCTTCACCCCCAGAGGCACGAACAGGGCACTCGTGACCTTCAACGACATATGCTCACTCGAGGACGCGGAAGAAATGGTCGGAAAAGCGGTATATGCCGACGAGGATGGCTATGAAACGGATGAGGAGAGTCCGGAGAGTCTGGTCGGATGGCTGCTGAAAGATGCCGGCGGAAGGGAGCGGGGCAGGATATCAGGCTTCGAGGACATTCCGGGCAATCCTTGCCTGGACGTGGAGACCGACGACGGGCACTCGCTCGTGCCCCTGCACGAAGACCTGGTCATCTCCATAGACGAAGAAAATCAGGAACTTACGATGGAAATCCCTTCCGGTCTGCTCGGGTAATTCTTCCCGCATGGCGTCGATCCCCGAAAGAGACAAAAAAAAGAGCCCGGTACGAACCGGACTCCCATTTTCCATCAGTCAAGAACGGCTATCTCTCATATATCACTCCGACTGCATATTCGTCAATACAGCAGTATAGCGGAAGGTCAGACCTGTTGCTGGTGA
Organism: Bacteroidales bacterium; assembly: GCA_016295455.1. Classification (GTDB taxonomy): domain Bacteria; phylum Bacteroidota; class Bacteroidia; order Bacteroidales; family UBA932; genus Cryptobacteroides. The sequence goes on along the minus strand of JAEDLE010000027.1, from coordinate 10,826 downwards.
GGACGAGGTCGACGTAGCCATATGCCCCGGTGTCCTTGAACTCTACCTTGGTCCAGTCGGTAAGCAGGGAGAGGGATCCGTCGTATTTGGCGAGGTTCACGGTCTGGGTGGTGGTCGCCTGCTCATCGAGGTAGAACTTGAAGGTGAGGTCGAGGTAGTCGCCCTCGACGAAAGGTGGAATCTCGTCGTTGCCGTATTTCACAAGATTGGCGACGAGATTGGTGTTGCAAACATAGACATACTTCGGGGTGCAGAGGCCGAGTTTCACGAAATTGATGTCGTTCACCACGTTCTGCTCCGGATCCGGATGCTGGTAGTACACGGCGAAGCCTTTCGGACTGTGCTCGGCACCGGCCTTGTTCGCCACGCAGTATTCTGACCTGGTCACGTGACCGGGCTTCACGACTGAGTCGCAGAGCATGGAGATGGTGAATCCGGCAACATATTTCTTGTCTTCGTCAGCCTTGATGTTGAAGACGTTGGTTCCGGATGTACCGTAGAAATAACCGGCGTGATAGGTGCTGTCCGGGTTGTCCAGCGCGAAGTTGGTATAGTCAAAGTCATCGACGGTTGTGTAGTTCTCGCTGTAACTGCCTTTGATACAGGATGTAGCGGTTGCGGCAAGCGAGAGGGCCAGCAGTAGCGGCAGGAAGTTTTTGTTCATATATCTTGTCATTAAAAATTGTTATGTCCAGTCTTCGCCCATTTCAGAGCGTGGCGATCACCTCCCTCATCAGCTCGAGGGTGGATGGGGCGGCCGGAGTGAGCGGGAGCCTGAGTTCGTTGCGGCACAGGCCCATCAGCGACATTCCGCCCTTGACGGCGATAGGGTTGCTCTCCACGAAGCAGGCGTGGAAGAGCGGACGCAGCAGGGTGTCGAGCCTGCCTGCGAGTTCTTCATTGCCTTCGAGCAGTGCGTGCACGAGTGCCACGATCTTTTCGGGATACATGTTCGACACCACGCTTATCAGGCCGTCGGCTCCGAGCCTGATGAGCTCGGCAGTCTGGTCGTCATTGCCGCTGAGCACACTGAAGCCCTCGGGGGCGTTGCGGATTATCTCGGAAATCTGGTCCACCTTGCCGGATGCTTCCTTCACGGCGACGATGTTCGGGATTTCGGCAAGCCTGAGCGTGGTCTCGGCGGTCATGTTCTGGCCGGTCCTTCCCGGGACATTATAGAGCACTATGGCCTTGTCAGTGGATTCGGCAACGGCCTTGAAGTACTGGTACAGGCCCTCCTGGACCGGTTTGTTGTAATACGGCACCACCACGAGGAAGGCGTCGGGAGAATATGGCTCCATGGCCCGGATGTTGGCCACGGTCTTGGTCAGGGAGTTGGTCCCGCATCCTGCGACTACCGGTATGTCCGCGGCCAGTTCCCTGGTGATTTCGAGCAGGCGGAGTTTCTCCGCGTCTTCCAGGCAAGGGGTTTCCGCCGTGGTCCCGAGCGGTACAATGAAGTCCATTCCGGCGGAGAGCTGCATCTTCACCAGCGCTTCATATGCCTGACAGTCAACCGCGCCACCCTTGAACGGAGTCACGAGCGCCGTGGCGGCGCCTCTGAGTCTGAGCTGTCCCATACTACACCTCCCCGAACAGCAGTTCCTTGAATTCGTGCACTCCTTCCAGACCCTCGGTCATCAGGGCGGCGGTCACGGCCCCGTCTGCCAGCGCGTGGCGGGAAAAGGCCTCGTGCTCCAGTGTGAACCGGTCGTTGAGTCCCTCGAAGACTATGGTATGTATGCCCGGGATCTCGCCTGCCCTCACCGAGGATATGGCCACTTCTTCTCCCGGCATATTCCTCCGGATGTCGTCGGCAAGGGTGAGCGCCGTCCCGCTCGGGGCGTCAAGCTTGTGGCAGTGGTGTTTCTCGATTATGTAAGGGGTGTAGCCACCGGCCTTGGCGAATTTGGAGGATACGAGTTCCACGGCGGCGGACAGCACGTTCACGCCGACGGAGAAGTTCGACGCCCAGACGAGCGGGGTCCCGCATTCGCGGAAATATGCGAACACCTCGTCCTTGATGTCGTACCAGCCTGTGGTTCCGACCACTACGGCCTTGAAGTTCTCGGCGAGGGTCCTGTAGTTCTTCCTGAAGGATTCAGGCATCGTGAAGTCTATGCACACGCATTCTGCGGCGAGGGTGCGGTCGTACGAGGCTATGTCCTCACTCCAGCCGGCGTAGGGGATGCCTCTGGATTGTACGCTCTGCTCAATCATATGGCCCATCTTGCCATATCCGCTGATCAGAATCTTAACCATTGAAAAGTATTTTGTGAAGTTCGTTTACCATCTTGTCGAGGCTGTCCCTGTCCACTACGGCGCTGACGTCCATCATAGAGGCGCCCTGGGACATCATATAGACCTTTCCGCAGGCCTTGATGTCGTCGGATATGCCTTTGCAGACCTCAAGCTCGCGTCCCACTACCGATAGCTGTGACTTGTCCCTGTAGTGTACGAGTGTGTAGCGTGCGGAAAGGGTCCTGACAGCTGAAGCCAGACCCGGCTGTCCGCTTTCAAGAGTGAAGGAAAGGCGTCCCACCGAGTGGGATATGAGGCTGATTTCCAGTTTATTCTCCTTGAGTATGCTGAACACGTCGCTGATCATTTCCACGGAGTTGGTGTTGTCCGGCGCGGAGATTTCGACATAGTCTATGTCGCGGAGGAAGGCGACGGCCTTAGGGCCTCCGGTCTTGCCGTCGTACATCGCCACGGTGGAGCCTTCGCAAGCGGGGTTCATGGTGTTGAGCACCATGATCGGGATGTTCCTGCCCCGGGCCGGGCCTATGGTCATCGGATGGAGCACTCTTGCTCCCAGGTAGGCCATCTGCGCGGCTTCCTCATATGAAACCCTGCCTATCTTGGCGGTAGGTGAGACCACTCTCGGGTCGGAGGTGCGTATGCCGTCAACATCGGTCCAGATTTCGACCCTGTCGGCGTCCAGCGCCATTCCGATTATGGCTGCGGAATAGTCCGAGCCTTCGAAGCCCAGTACGGACGGGCCTCCTTCGGTGGTCGAGGATATGAAGCCCTGGGTGAGCACCACGTCCGCGCCCTTGGATTCGCGGGGTATGATGCGGCATATGTTTGCGGCGCTGACTCCCAGGTCCGGCCTTGCGTTGAGGTAGTTGTCGTCGGTGATGATGAGCCTGCGGGCGTCCACCCAGCGGCAGCGCAGTCCTGCGGCATTCATCGCCGCGGAGACTATGGTCGAGGAGAGCAGTTCTCCGGTTGCCATTATCCTGGCCTTGCTGCGCGGGGAGAGTTCGCCTATCTGGCACACGCCTTCCACGAAGGTGCCGAGCTGCTTGCAGAAGTCATCCACCTTGTCCTTGGTCTGTTCGAGGAGTTCTCCGCCGAGCATCGCGTCGCAGACATCGTAGTGACGCTTGCGCAGCTGGGCGAGGGAGGTCCTGACGCTGTCAGCATTGCCGTTCTCGGCGTCCTCAGCCATCTTCACCAGAAGCCTGGTGACCTTCGAAAGGGCTGACACGACCACGACAGGCTTTTCTGCGAGCCTGCCCCTGACTATTGATACCACTCTCCCTATGGCTTCTTCGTTCTGCACCGAAGTGCCTCCGAATTTCATCACTATCATAATAACCCCAAGTTTCGCAAGTAAAACAATATGCGCCAATAACCGAATTTTACAAAGATACCAAAAAGACTGCAATATTCAACTGCCTGTTCAGCCTTTATGCGCTTTCCCTCCGCGCAGCCGCAGGCTTGGGAGCGGAAGGTCCTTCTTCATTATATATGCCGCGTACACGGCCACCAGAACGGTGTTGCACAGGAGCGACGGCACGGTCGGAAGGTACTTCCCCGAAAGGAATATGCCGACGTAAACCAGCGCGGCGAGTCCCAGGTAGGATGCGATGCCGCGGAGCGGATAGGCGATGGGGTAATGCTTCTGGCCTATGAAATAGGAGAGGAGCATCGCGGTGAGGTATCCGCAGAAGCCTCCCCAGGCGCAGGCCATGTAGCCATATTCAGGCACGAAGATGACGTTCACCAGGACGAGGACGAGCAGTCCGGCGCCGGAGAATATGGCGCCCCAGTAGGTCTTGCCTATGAGTTTGTACCAGAATGAGAGATTGAAGTAGATGCCCATCATTATCTCGGCCGCCATCACGACGGGCACGACCTTGAGGCCTTCCCAGTAGTCGGGGCTGATGACGTGGCGGAGTATGTCCATATACGCGATTACGCAGAGGAAGGCGAGCAGGGTGAAGATGATGAAGTATTTCATGCCCCGCGCGTAGGTGTCTTTCTTCTCGCTTTCGCTGTTTCCCGCCGCCCCGAAGACGAAGGGCTCGTAGGCATAGCGAAAGGCCTGGGTTATCATCGCCATTATCATCGCGACCTTGGATGCGGCTCCGTAGATTCCGAGCTGGACGCTGGCGTCGGCGCCTTTGTAGAGGGCCGGGAAGAGCATCTTGTCGGCGGTCATGTTGAGGTTGCCGGCAATGCCGAGTATGAGCAGTGGCCAGGAGTAGGAGAGCATCCTGCGCATCAGGCCGCGGTCGAAGCCGCCGCGTATCCCGGCGGTCTCGGGGATGAGCATCAGGCCGAGCAGGGCGGTGCAGGCGAGGTTGATGTAGAATACGTAGCCCACCCCCACCTGAGGGTTATATATGCCCTGGAGTGCTCCCGGATGCGCCGCCCGGATATCGGGCAGCAGCACGAAGAAGCAGAGGTTCAGGACTATGTTCAGGCCTATGTTGAAGAGTTTGAGGAAGGCGAACCTCAGCGGCCGCCGCCTGTAGCGTATGTAGGCGAAGAGTATGCACTGGAAGGCGTCCATCGACACGGTCAGGGCCATCACCCATATGTATGAAGGGTGGTCGGCATATCCCAGCGCGGAGGATATGGGCCTGAGGAACAGCAGCACCAGAGCCACGAAGAGGGCCGAAGTGGTCCCGACCATGCGGAGTATGGTGGAGTAAACCTTGCCCGCGTCTTCCTCCTTCCTGTTCATGAAGTAGAAGAAGGTGGTCTCCATTCCGTAGGTCAGGATGACCAGGAAGAGGGCCGTGTAGGCATAGAGATGGGTGATTACGCCGTAGCCGCCGCTGGCCGCGGAGATTCGGTAGGTGTAGAGCGGAACCAGGAGGTAGTTGATGAACCTGCCCAGGATGCTGCTCAGACCATATATGGCCGTATCTTTTGCGAGTGCCTTGAAATTAGCCATTCTTTCGTTGCGGATTGAAGGCCAAATATAAGCAAAAAAGTACTATTTCACTCCGTCGTTATGGCGTATCTCGACCCTGCGTATCTTCCCGCTGATGGTCTTGGGCAGTTCGTCGACGAACTCGATGCGGCGCGGGTATTTGTATGGTGCCGTGGTGGTCTTGACGAAGGTCTGGATTTCCTTTGCTAGTTCCTCCCCCGCCCTGTCTTTCCACTCCTTGGCGAGGACTATGGTCGCCTTCACAAGCATACCCCTTATCTCGTCGGGAACGCCGGTCACGGCGCACTCCACCACCGCAGGGTGCTTCATCAGGACGCTTTCCACCTCGAAGGGGCTGATCCTGTAGCCGGAGCTCTTGATGACGTCGTCATTCCTGCCGACGAACCAATAGTAGCCGTCACTGTCCCTCCAGGCCACGTCTCCCGTATGGTATATGCCGTCGTGCCAGGCGCTGCGGGTGAGTTCGGGGTCCCTGTAGTATTCCTTGAAGAGGCCCAGGGGCTTGCCCCTGTCAGTGCGTATCACTATCTCGCCTTCCTGACCGTCGGCTGCCGGGGTTCCGTCCGGCAGGAGTATGTCCACGTCGTACTGGGGGTTCGGGACTCCCATGCTGCCCGGCTTGGGCTTCATCCACGGGAAAGTGCCCAGGGTCATGGTGGTCTCGGTCTGGCCGAAGCCTTCCATCAGGCATATGCCGGTGAGCTCGCGGAATTTCTCGTACACCGCCCCGTTGAGGGCTTCGCCCGCAGTGCAGCAGTAACGCAGGGACGATAGGTCATATTCAGAGAAATCTTCCTGGATGAGGAAGCGGAAGACGGTAGGAGGGGCGCAGAGGGAGGTGACCTTGTATTTCTCCATCATCCGGAGTATGTCGGACGGTTTGAATTTCTCGTGGTCATACACGAATACCGCGGCTCCTGCGAACCACTGGCCATAGAGCTTGCCCCAGACGGCCTTGCCCCAGCCTGTGTCGGCCACTGTGAGGTGGAGGCTGTCTTCGCCGAGGTTGTGCCAATAGACTCCGGTGACAAGGTGACCGAGGGCGTAGGTGTGGTCGTGGGCGACCATCTTGGGCTCCCCGCTGGTGCCGCTGGTGAAGTACATCAGCATTATGTCGTCGTTGGTGTTGACCTTGTCGGGACGCACGAACTGCGGGGCGGAGTTCCACTCGGCGTGGAAATCGTGGAAGCCTTCCGGCACCTCTGGTCCTATGCTTATCAGGACTTTGACCGTCGGGCTCTGCGGCATGGCCTGGCTCACGTGAGCGAGCACCTCGGGATCGCCGCAGCAGACTATCGCCTTGATGGAGGCGCGGTTGTTCCTGTAGACTATGTCGTTTCGGGTGAGAAGGTGGGTGGCGGGGATAGCCACGGCGCCCAGCTTGCAGAGGGCCAGCATCGAGAGCCAGTACTCATAGCGGCGCTTGAGGATGAGCATCACCATATCCCCGCGGCCTATGCCGAGGGACCGGAAATATGCCGCCGCCCTGTCGGACTGTTCCTTGAGGTCGCGGAAACTGAAGCGTATGCAGCCGCCCTTGTCGTTGGTCCAGAGCAGGGCGAGTTTGTCGGGTTGTTCTTCAGCCCAGACATCCATCACGTCATAGGCGAAGTTGAAGTTTTCCGGAACCCTGATGTCGAGGTTGCGGATGAAGTCCTCCTGTGAGGAGAATGAGGTCTGGGGAAGGAATCTCTCTATCATATGTCTTGTCGTTTCGCAGGCGCAAAAATAGACCGTGCGGGAGAAAGGGAGAATTTTTTGTGGCGGACGCGGCTGCCCGGGGCCGGAAATGGGGTGATTCGGTCGCTTTTGTGGCGAATTTCCGCCATTTATTTATATTTTTGCAGGGATTATATTAGACTTATGTTCTTGCTATTGGCATTTCTGGCAGGCACCCTGCTGATTTCGTTCCTCTGTTCCATACTGGAATCGGTCCTGATGTCCACACCGATTTCCTATATCTCGATGATGAAGGACAAGGGCTTCAAGCCTGCCGAGACTTTCTACAAGTACAAGATGGACACAGACCGGCCTCTTGCCGCCATACTTTCGCTCAACACCATAGCCAACACCATAGGCGCGGCGGGTGTGGGCCGTCAGGCGACCATACTCTTCGGCAGTACCTGGTTCGGACTGATTTCAGCCATCACCACGATACTCATACTCATATTCGCGGAGATCATCCCCAAGACCATAGGCACGTCCTACTGGAAGCATCTGATGGGCTTTGCCGCCAGGACCATATCCACACTTATCTTCCTGATGTATCCGCTGGTGGTGATGATCCGCGCAATAAGCAAGTGGCTGACTCCGAAGGAGGAAGAGAGCACGGTGAGCAGGGAGGAGATTTCCGCGATGTCGAACATCGGAGCGAGGGAAGGCGTGATTGATTCGGACGAGAACAAGGTCATCCAGAACATAATGAAGCTGGACAACGTGAAGGCTTTCGACGCGATGACCCCGAGAATCGTCGCCACCATAGCCCAGGAGAATATGACCCTGAGGTCTTTCTACAAGAACGAAAATTATCTGCACTACTCGCGTATTCCGGTCTATTCGGACTCCCCTGAATTCATCACCGGCTACATACTCCTGAGCGACGCGCTCGAGGGCCTTGCGGACGACAGGTTCGACATGAAACTCAAGGAACTCAAGAGACCGGTGTCTTTCTTCGACGAGGATTGCTCGCTCGCCGACATATGGGAACAGCTGCTGCAGAAGAAGGAGCAGATGGCCCTGATCATCGATGAATATGGCTGTTTCCAGGGCATCATCACCCTCGAGGACATTATCGAGACCATACTCGGGCTTGAAATCATTGACGAGAATGACCAGTTTACGGATATGCAGCAATATGCCCGCGAGAGGTGGGAGAAGAGGCAGAAGCGCTACCGTCCTATAGTGATACCTGCGGAGCCGGAGGATGAAGATGACGGCAAGGAGGATTGACGGGGTTTCAACGAGAGTTCATTTGTTTACACAAATATGCCAAGAGTCAGGCGCGGGTCCGGTGCGGGTCTGCGCCTTTCCTTTTGTTTGACTATATTTATGAATCGGAATCAACATTTTTTCAAATATGACACGAAGACTTTTGACCGCGGCCCTGGCCCTGCTGGTGGCAGGTGCCGCAAGCGCCCAGATGCCTCAGGCGTCGATCAGGGTGAAGACTGCAGAATCCGCCGGTACCATAGACGAGAAGATCTATGGCCAGCTGTTCGAGCACATCTATTTTTCCGCGAACAACGGTGTATGGCAGGAGCTCATCTATGAGCGATCCTTCGAGCCGGAGCAGTATCCGGGCATACATCCGAGGGACGGCTATTTCGACGGCTGGTATGCGGATGACGACCAGGTGCTGCATTCTCCTACCAGATATGAGCAGCCAATCAGCCTGGGCAGCGTCGCTTCGGACAGCTATGAAATCAGCATGGACGTGAACTGGAGGGCCTACAAGCTGGCCAGAAGGTCCTGGAGCGGCGGTCTGGAGGACATCAGGGTGGCTTTCAGGAACAGGCCTGACGGAACTCCGTATTATTTCAGGATTCACGACCCGTATTATGAGGCGAAGCGTTTCTCCCCTGCCCAGACCGAGGCAATGAGGCAGGCTGACGAGGCCGCCAAGGCCATGGAAAAGCTGATGGCAGCCGAAGACAAGGCTAATTTCTCGATTTCCGTGATGGAGGAGAGGGAGGTTCCGTCTTTCGGCGGCAGGACCAGGAAGATGAATGTGCTCTCCCCTCTCAAGACAGCGGTCGCAAAGGAGGGTCAGATTGACGAGAGCCAGACCTGGCACAAGCTCAGGATAGTCTGCAAGGGCAAGAGCGTGAAGGCTTACTGGGACGGCAAGGCCGTGCTCTCCGCAAGCCTCGAGTCCGCGGCGTCCAGCGACATAGCCCTCTGGGTGAATTACACGGAGGCATATTTCAGAAACATACGCATCACTTCGACCGACGGCCGTACCTGTCATTTCGAGGGTCTGCCGAAGGACGTCCAGACACCTGCGGTCGCACAGCAGTGGAATGCATATGGCAACGGGGATTTCTCCCTCGTGAAGGATGATGCGGTGAACATGAGATACTCGCAGCGTATCGATGCCCGCAAGGGTGCTTCGGGAGTGCGCCAGGGTCCTCAGAATGTGGTGAAGGGCGAGAGGTTCATCGGTTCGATTTATGCCAAGGGTGACGGAGTCGCCGAGCTTTCCGTTTCCCTGAACAGGGAGGGCAGGAACGTGGCTTCCGCCGTGCTGGGCAAGCCGGGCAAGGACTGGACCAAGTATGAGTTCACCCTGTCAAGTGATGCTTATGAGGGACCGGCTGATTTCTCAATAGACGTGAAGGGCGGCTGCCTCCAGGTGGACCAGGTGTCAATGACCACTGCCAGCGGCTTGGAGCTGGGAGGTTTCCGACCTGACATATTCAAGGCTGTGGATGAACTGCATCCTACCTGCCTGAGATGGCCGGGAGGAGGCTATGTGGCTCAGTATCACTGGAAATGGGGTATAGGCCCTCAGGAGCAGAGGCAGCGCTGGCCGAACTGGATGTGGATGGATTATGACCAGAACGCTTTCGGTACTGACGAGTTCATCCGTTTCTGCCGTGAAATCGGCACCGAGCCGGTGATTGTGGTCAGCGTGCATTTCGAAAGGCCTGAGGAGGAGTTCGAGGAGATCAAGCAGGAGGCCCTTGACTGGCTGAGGTACTGCAATGAGCCTGCTACCGGCGAGTGGGGACGCGTCAGGGCCGCCAACGGCCACCCGGAACCATATAACGTGAAGTATTGGGAGATCGACAATGAGATGTGGGAGATGGGTATCGACAGGTATGAGAGGTGTGTCAGGGAGTTCTCGACCGAGATGAGGAAGATTGACCCGGACATCAAGATCATCGCCTGCGGCGGTTTCCCTGAGGATGAGCAGTTCCTCAAGAGGTCTTCACAGTATTTCGACTACCTGAGCCTGCATCATTATGAGCAGAAGGGCGGCTATGCTACCGGTCCGCAGAGGCTGGGCGAGCAGTACAGGAAATATGCCGATATGATTGCGGCGAGCCCGAACCCTCACGTGAAGCTCTTCATCTCTGAGTGGAACCTGCAGAGCATCGACTGGAGGACCGGTCTTTTCGCGGGCGGTTTCCTCAACATGTGCGAGAACACTCCGGTGGTGGAGATGGGCGCTGCGGCCCTGTTCATACGCAGGACGGATATGCCTGACTGGAACAATGCCTTCATCAATTTCGACTACAAGGATGTGTTCGTGGCTCCGAATTATCAGGTGACCAAGCTCTGGTATGACAATTTCTCGAGCTATCGTATCGCTTATGAGGGCGAGACTGCCGGCCTGAGTGTCTGCACGACGCTCTCGGAGGATGGTACCAAGGTGATAGTCAAGCTGGTAAACACCGGAGACGAGGCCGTTGCGCTTGAGGTCGGCGGTGACTGGGCAGAGATAAAGGATGTGTCCTATGAGTTCTATGCTCCGGGGTCGCTGGATGTGGAGAATTCGATGGAGAACAAGAATGCGGTCGCACTGAAGTTCAGAAAGCCTGAGGTCAAGGACGGAAAGGTGAAGTTGGAGGTGGACGCGCTGTCAGCGGGAGTGCTGGTGGTCAGGAGATTCTGAGTTTCGAGAGAGGGCACC
>JAEDLE010000076.1 GCA_016295455.1 Bacteroidales bacterium | reverse complement strand
TAAATTATTCACATAAAACACCATATCTCAATGTACGGTAAATTTCAACAGCATCTTCAGAAAGAGCTGACCGAAATCAAGGAGGCCGGCCTTTACAAGAACGAGAGGAACATTGCTTCTGCACAGTCTGCGGAGATTGTCCTCCAGGATGGTTCCAAGGCGCTCAATTTCTGCGCAAACAACTACCTTGGTCTTGCAGATTCCCCACGCATCATCCAGGCTGCCGAAAAGGCTATGAAGGAACGCGGATACGGTATGTCTTCAGTCCGTTTTATCTGCGGTACCCAGGACCTGCACAAAGAGCTTGAGCAGGCCATCTCAAGGTTCTTCAAGACAGAAGACACCATACTTTACGCATCCTGCTTCGATGCAAACGGCGGAGTGTTCGAGCCACTGCTCACCGCAGAGGACGCAATCATCTCTGACTCCCTCAACCACGCATCCATCATAGATGGCGTAAGGCTTTGCAAGGCAGTTCGTTACAGATATGCCAACGCGGATATGGCCGATCTTGAGCGCTGTCTCCAGGAGGCTCAGGCGCAGAGGTTCCGCATCATCTGCACCGACGGTGTGTTCTCCATGGACGGAAATGTCGCTCCTATGGACAAGATCTGCGATCTCGCCGAGAAGTATGACGCCCTCGTGATGGTGGACGAAAGCCACTCTGCAGGTGTGGTTGGCAAGACAGGCCGTGGCGTTGCCGAGCAGTATGACTGCTATGGAAGGATTGACATATTCACAGGCACCCTTGGTAAGGCATTCGGCGGTGCGGTCGGCGGATTCACCACCGGACGCAAGGAGATTATCGATATGCTCCGTCAGCGCTCTCGCCCTTACCTCTTCTCCAACTCCATTCCTCCTATGATTGCGGCCGGTGCCATCGAGATGTTCAAAATGCTCGAGGAGAGCAACGAACTTCATGACCGCCAGCAGGAGAACGTGGCTTACTTCCGCGACAGGATGCTTGCTGCAGGATTCGACATCAAGCCTACCCAGTCAGCAATCTGCGCAGTTATGCTCTACGATGCGAAACTCTCCCAGGATTTTGCGGCCAGAATGGCCCAGGAAGGCATATTCGTGACAGGCTTCTACTATCCTGTCGTTCCTAAGGGACAGGCCCGTATCCGCGTGCAGCTCTCCGCCGCTCACAAGAAAGAGCATCTTGACAAGGCTATCGAGGCCTTCATCAAGGTCGGGAAGGATCTTGGCGTGATCAAGTAATAGGCATTTGGTGACCATCACATGATGGGACAGACACAATAAGGGTGACTGAAAGTCGCAAGACTGACAGTCACCCTTTGCTATTGTCTGCCGCCCGGCTCCGGCTTTTTCCGGGAGGCCCGGCATACTTGATCCGTCCTACTCCGCGAAGTTCTTCACTATGTTCAGAATAACCTCGCTGGCCTTCTCCATGGATTCAAGCGGCACAAACTCCATCTTGCCATGGAAATTCAGTCCGCCCGCAAAGATGTTCGGACAAGGCAATCCCTTGAAACTCAGGTTGGCACCGTCGGTACCGCCCCTGATCGGCTGAATCTTCGCCTTGATGCCTGCCATCTCCATAGCCTTTACGGCCTTGTCAATTATCTGATAATGAGGCTCAACCATCTCGCGCATGTTATAGTACTGGTCTTTGATGGCCACACTTGCCGTCCCTTCGCCGTACCTTGAGTTGATGAAATCCACGCATTCCTGCATCATCTTCTTCCTGCTCTCGAATATGGCGCGGTCGTGGTCACGGATGATATATGCCACAGTAGCCTCCTCTACGCTGCCTTCCAACGCTATCAGATGGAAGAAACCTTCGTAGCCGCAGGTATGTTCCGGCCGCTGCTCCGGAGGGAGAAGTGAATTCAGTTCACAGGCTATCTGCAGCGCATTCTTCATCTTTCCCTTGGCATATCCCGGATGGACATTTCGCCCCTGGATATGAATCTTCGCCGATGCGGCATTGAAGTTCTCGAATTCCAGTTCGCCAACAGGGCCGCCATCCATGGTATAGGCATAGTCCGCACCGAAGCGGGGAACGTCGAACTTGACCACTCCGCGTCCTATCTCCTCGTCAGGCGTGAATCCTATGCATATGTCTCCGTGCCTGAATTCGGGATGGCTGACTATGTACTGCACCGCATCCATAATTTCCGCCACTCCGGCCTTGTCATCGGCGCCCAGGAGGGTAGTGCCGTCGGTAGTGATGAGGGTCTGTCCCTTATAATCAAGAAGTTCCGGGAATTCCGCCGGCCTCAGGGCCAGGCCCGGGTTGCCCTTGAGCGGAATGTCCGCACCGTCATAGTCACGGATGATCTGAGGCTTCACGTCCTTGCCGGGAGCATCGGGAGAAGTGTCCACGTGAGCTATGAATCCGATGGCCGGCACCTTGCTGTCTATGTTGGAAGGTATCCTGGCCATGACGTAGCCATATTCATCAAGTGAAGATTCGACGCCCATTGCATTGAGTTCGTCGTTCAGCATCTTCAGGAGGTCGAGTTCCTTTGCGGCGCTCGGCTGAGACTCGCTTTCCTCGCAGGACTGTGTGTCCACCGAAACGTAGCGCAGGAATCTGTCAAGAATGTTTTCCATATTATATTTTCTTGTTAATCAGTTGTTTTCTTCTCGGAGCCTTTCATTGAGGCATAAATCATATAGGCTATGAGGGCAACGAAAGGAATGATGGCGACAGCTTCGCCCCATTTCTCGTTCCATCCATAGAGGAAGAGGTCCACGTGAGCGAACTTGAGTATCGCGCTGACCACTCCCATAAGCGCACCGCCGGCGATGAAACCGGAAGCGATGAGGGTGCCCTTTTCGTTGCGGGCATCGTTGACAGCCTTGTCCTTGCTGCGTGTACTGACGAACCAGGAAACGGCGCCGCCGATAAGCAGCGGCAGGTTCAGGTCGATCGGGATGAACATTCCAAGCGCGAATGCGAGAGCCGGTATCTTGCAGACAGTCAGTATAATGGCCAGAACTGCGCCTATGCCGTAGAGCAGCCACGGAGCGCCTCCGCCGTTCATCATCGGCTGGATGACGGCAGCCATCGCATTGGCCTGAGGAGCCACCAGGGCGTTGTCACCGGTGAAACCGTAAGTCTTGTTGAGTATCATCATCACGCCGCATACGGTCGCTGCGGAGACGAGTGTCCCGACGAATTTCCAGGTCTCCTGATTCTTCGGTGTCGTTCCTATCCAGTAACCGATCTTCAGGTCGGTGATGAAGGAGCCCGATACTGAAAGCGCCGTGCAGACCACTCCTCCTATTATGAGGGCCGCCGCCATTCCGGCATTGCCCTTGAGGCCTACCGCCACCAGGACCAGAGACGCGATGATGAGTGTCATAAGGGTCATTCCGCTGACCGGATTCGTGCCGACTATCGCAATGGCGTTGGCGGCCACGGTGGTAAAGAGGAAGGAAATCACTGCAACGATGAGCAGTCCTATCACCGCCTGCCATATGTTGTTGACAACCCCGCCGAACGCAAAGAAGGCGAAAACCGCTATCAGGGCTATGGCTATCCCGAATATGACGCTTTTCATCGGGAGGTCCCGCTGAGTCCTCTCTTCGACCGGAGCCTTTCCGTCCTTTCTGCGGAATTCGTTGACTGCCAGCACCACAGCTGACTTTATCACACCGAATGACTTGATTATGCCGATGATGCCCGCGGTCGCGATTCCGCCTATTCCTATATGTCTGGCATATTCACGGAAAATCTGGTCCGGGCTCATTTCCGCTATGGTTGAGCTGATGCCGGTTCCCATAAGGTCGATCACGCAGTCTCCCCAGATGAGATTCATCGCTGGGATGATGACCAGCCATACCAGGAAACTGCCGCAGCAGATGATGAAGGCGTATTTCAGACCGACTATGTAACCCAGGCCGAGCACAGCCGCACCCGTATTGACCTTGAGCATCAGCTTCGCCCTGTCAGCCACGACCTGGCCCCAATGGCATACGGTGGTGCTCAGGGTCTCTCCCCAGGCTCCGAAAGTTGCCACGATGAAATCGTACAGACCGCCTATGAGACCGCTCGCCAGGAGAGTTTTGGCGCTGTTTCCACCGCTTTCCCCGCTTACGAGAACCTGGGTTGTCGCCGTCGCCTCAGGGAAAGGATACTTCCCGTGCATCTCCTTGACGAAATACTTCCTGAAAGGGATCAGGAAGAGGATGCCCAGCACTCCGCCCAGCAGCGAGGACAGGAACATCTGCCAGAAATTCACCTCCACACCCAATATATATATGGCAGGAAGAGTGAATATGGCTCCGGCGACCACCGCTCCTGAGCAGCCTCCTATCGACTGGATGATCACGTTCTGGCTTAGACCGTCCTTCTTCCTGAGGGCGCTGGTCAGGCCTACGGCTATGATGGCTATCGGGATGGCGGCCTCAAATACCTGACCCACCTTCAGCCCGAGATAAGCGGCTGCAGCCGAGAATATTATGACCATCAGTATTCCGACAGTCACGGAATATGGAGTCACTTCGATGTAGTTCTTTTCCGGGCTGAGGAGCGGCCTGTACTGCTCGCCGTCCCTGAGTTCCCTCTGGGCATTCTCCGGAAGTGAAAGGTTTTTCTTGTCCATGCCTTGTTACGGTTTGGTGCTGTGTCTGTGAATGCTGCCGGAAAGGACAGCAGTAGCTCAAAGATAGGAAAATTGTGGTTCAGAGAGGTAAAGAAACACATAAAAGAGGTATCGAATCCGGCATTTATGAAGTTTGTGGAAAAAGTTTCAAAAAAATCGCCGAAAAGATTTGCAGGGAAAGAAAAAGTCCGTATATTTGCAACCCGTTTGAGAAATAACGGAACAGTTCATTGAAAATATTGAGAGAGAAACAAAGAGGTAAAGAAGCAAGAAACAGATATC
>JAEDLE010000026.1 GCA_016295455.1 Bacteroidales bacterium | reverse complement strand
TCACCAAGTCCGACGGCAGCAAGTTCGGCAAGACGGAGAAGGGCAACATCTGGCTGGACCCTGAGAAGACCTCCCCATACGAGTTCTACCAGTTCTGGCTGAACGTGAGCGATGAGGATGCCGAGAAATACATCAAGATCTTCACCCTTCTGGAGCGTCCTGTCATAGAGGAGGCCATCGCAAGGCACAGGGAGGATCCGGGACAGAGATCCCTCCAGAAACTCCTTGCGAAGGAGGTTACCGTGATGATCCACGGCGAGCAGGAATACGAAAACGCCCTTGCGGCATCCCGGATGCTCTTCGGAAACTCCACCTCGGAGGAACTCCGCAAACTGGACGAAAGGACTTTCCTGGCAGTTTTCTCAGGTGTGCCTACCTTCGAACTGAAGAAGGACAGCCTCCCGCGCAACATAGTCGATTTCCTGGCGGTAGACACTTCCATCCTGCCTTCCAAGGGAGAGGCGAGGAAGATGGTCCAGGCCGGAGGAATCAGCATAAACAAGGACAAGGTGAGCGACATCAGCCGTGAAATCAGCGCTGGTGACATCATCGACGGCAAGTACATACTCGCCCAGAAAGGAAAGAAGAATTACTTCATCATAAACGTAATCTGATGGACAGACCGGCTAGCAAGAGACAACTGAAGGTCGGCAGGGAACTCCAGAAGGACCTCGCCGAAATCATCAGGGGCAAGGGTATGGCCAGCTTCGACGGCGCGATGGTGACCGTGAGCGAGGTCAAGATCAGCCCTGACCTCTCCGTGGCGAAGGTGTATGTCAGCATATTCCCTTCCGCCAAGGCCGAAGCCGTGATGAAGATACTCGGGGAGAACTCCAGGAGTTACCGCGGCGAACTCGGTCACATCATTGCCAAGCAGTTCAGGATAGTGCCTGAGCTGGTCTTCTATCTCGACAGCTCACTCGACTACGCCGAGCACATCGACGAACTTCTGAAAAAATAGGAGCGAGTGATGCGCAGCCTGCCGTTCTTCATCGCCGTCCGTTACCTTTTCGCGAAGAAGTCACACAACGTGATAAACCTCATCTCCGCGATCAGCGTGGCGGGTATGGCTACGGGAACGGCAGTGCTCGTCATGATACTCTCCATCTACAACGGTTTCAACGACCTCCTGCGCAGTTCCATCAGCGACGCCGACCCGGACCTGAAGGTCAGCGTGAGGAAAGGCAAGACCTTCGTACCGGATTCAGATGCCTTCGACTGGGCCTATGACCGGGATATGGTCATGACCATGTGCAGCGTACTCGAAGACAAGGTCTACCTGAATTATGCCGGAAAGGGCTCCATAGCCACCGTGAAGGGCGTGGACAAGGTATTCGAGGAGGAGTCCCCGATGGCCTCCCACATAGAGCAGGGCGAATTCTCGCTGCACAAGGGGGATGTGCCCCTGGCCGTGGCCGGAACCGGCCTGTGTGCCAGGACAGGGATAAACCCGCGCTTTCTCGACGGTATCGAACTCTACTATCCTTCCGCCGACAGGCAGTTCTCCGCCGCATCTCCGACCTCTGCCCTTAACAAGGTGAAAGTCTATCCTTCAGGCATATACAGAATCAATTCCAAGGATGACAGCGAACTGCTCTTCGTCCCCATCGAAGTGATGAGGGAACTCATAGGCCTCGACAATGAGGTCTCAGCCATAGAGATACGCTTCACCCCGGATGCAGGCAGGAAAGAGATACGCCGTTTCATAAGGGATATGGAAACGAGGCTGGGTCCCGACTACCGCGTCAGCGACCGCTACGAGCAGAACGAGTCCCTGTACAAGCTGATGAACTATGAGAAGGCTGCCGTGTTCCTGATACTGGTCTTCGTGATGATTATCATAGCCTTCAACGTGTTCAGCAGCCTTTCGATGCTGATGATCGAGAAGGAGGATGACATCCGCACCCTGCGCTGCCTCGGAGCGGGAGACAGGCTGACAGACAGGATCTTCGTACTCGAAGGATGGCTAATATCCCTGAGCGGGCTGGCCATAGGTCTGGTTCTGGGCACGGCCGCAGTTCTCCTGCAGCAGGCTACGGGACTGCTGAAGATGCCGGGCAGTTTCAGCATTTCGGCCTACCCCGTGCATCTTTTGCCCGCAGACCTGATACTCACCGCCCTCGCCGTGGCGGCCATCGGCTATGTCATAGCCTACATCCCCGTCCGCCTGCAGAAAAGTCACTCCTGAGGAGTCCTGGTGAAGACATTCACGATTTCACCCACATACATGGTGTGCAGCCCCATATTGCTGTACATCTCACGCACATTCTGCGGCATCAGTTCCTTCTTGAATTCCTCCTTGTAGATTATCCTGCACTCGAATGCCAGGTCAGCCTCCTTGAAGAGAGGATTGCCCAGTGCCGAATACTCCACGTGGAAACCCGCCGCGGCGGTCTTGTCCGCCTCGTCCCTGCCCGAATGTGAGCCTATGTAGAGCAGGCCGTCGTGATTATGGCTGTTCTGCGGGAAAGCCATCACCGTGAAATAGCGGCTCTCGTCCATGAGGCCCTTGGAATACCTGTCCCTGGACACGAACACAGTGAACACCGGCTTGTTCCAGAGCACTCCCGCACTGCCCCAGGATATGGTCATAGAATTGAGTTTCTCCCCCTTGCCCATCGCCAGGGCCATCCAGTCTTTGCCTATGGTCTGAAACGGATTGAAATCCAGTTCTTCCGGAGCAAGCTGCACCCACGCAGCCTCCTGCACGGGAGTCTCCCCTCCCTCATCAGTTTTCTTTCCGCCGCAGGACACCAGTCCCAGCAAGGCTATCGAGCAAAAAAGCATTCTCTTGAGCATATTCCGGATTTTTTTAGTAATTGTTGGCCCGAAGGGCATCTCCACCTCGGCAAAAATAACGAAAAAAGCCCGAAGTTGCTATCTTTGCCTGTTTGAGTTCCGCAAGTGCGGAAACCGGATCTTCTGAATATGGCAAAGCGGAAACCATACCTGTGCTTCATCGCGTCCGCGTTCTGCGTGGTCCTTCTGGCCTGCACTGACCTCTGCTGCGGTCCCCTGGGTCTGCGGGAGCTGGTGGAGGAAGGGCTGGCAAGGGAAATACTGCTCAGCGTCAGGCTGCCCCGGGTGCTGACAGCAATGCTGGCCGGATCCTGCCTTGCCCTGTCCGGAGTCCAGATGCAGGCCGTGTTCCGCAATCCCCTCGCCGACCCTCACATAATGGGCATCAGCGCAGGAGCTGGGACTGGTGCCGCTGCCGCCACCGTGCTCGCCTCTTCCGCCCTCGCAGCAGGAGGCAGGACCTTCATCGCAGCCTCCGCCTTCATCGGAGCCATGGTGCCTTCAGTGGTGATGGCGACAGTCTCGCACAGGGTACGCAACGGTGGCACGCTGCTGCTCTTCGGAGTGATGATGGGCTTCATCTTCAGCGCCGCGACCTCCCTGATTGCATACGGAGCCGACAGCGAGAGTCTCAAGATGTATTATTCCTGGACCGCAGGCAGTTTCTCGGGAAGAAGCGCCCCGGACCTTTGGATGATGGGCGCCGCGCTCGCCGCAGGCCTTGCAATAGCCCTGGGAACGGGAAAAGGGCTTGACGCCCTGATGTTCGGAGACTCATATGCCACCCTCGCAGGGGTACCGCTGAAGAAGACCAGGACGGCGGCAATACTCAGCTGCTGCCTGATGACGGGAGCGGTGACGGCCTTCTGCGGCCCCGTAGGCTTCATTGGAATGACAGCCCCGCACGTTGCCAGAGGCATATTCAGGACCACGGTCCACCGCTCGGTCATACCGGCGTCCCTGCTCACGGGAGCGGCCATGGCCCTGATCGCCGACATACTCGGACAGATATGGAGCAGGCCGCTTCCTGCCGGAAGCACAGCCGCGCTCATCGCCATACCCCTGGTCCTGGTGATGCTCATCAGAGGCCGCAACGGAATCACAGCCTGACATATACACGAATATGCTGACAGTCACGGATCTGGTAATAGGTTATGAAGGGAAGGCTCTTCTTGGAAAGATTTCATTCTCCCTGGAAGAGGGGGAATGCGTGCTGCTCTGCGGTGCGAACGGCAAGGGAAAGAGCACTCTGCTGAAGGTACTCGCCGGGGTGGAGCAGCCTATGGAGGGCAGGATTGAAGGTGAGGTAAAGAGAGTGATGGTGCCGACCCATATCCCCAAGCTCAAAGGGTTCACGGCAAGGGAGTTCATACTAGCCTCCTGTTACGGGCAGACCGATTTCTGGGGCAGGGCGGACAGGAGGCTGGAGCCAAAGATAGAGGAAGCACTTGACATACTGGGACTTGCAAAGCTGGAAAACAGGGATATATCAAGCCTGAGCGACGGGGAGTTCCAGAAACTCTGCACCGCTTCCGCCCTGGCAAGGGACGCGTCCGTGCTTATGCTGGACGAGCCTACGGCCTTCCTGGATGTGGACAGCCGCATCACTGTGCTGGAAGCCCTGGGGACCATAGCGGACAGACGCAGGGCAGCCGTGCTCTTCTCCTCCCACGACATCGCTGAAAGTTCCCGTATGTGCAGCCGTATACTGGGCATCTCGGCGGAAGGCCGCTTCCTTGACTCCGCCGAATGCGGGAAACGTGAAGTGCTCCAAGCCTGCTTCCGCAATCCCGGGCTGTCATTCTGAAGCCCTTACCTCCGTGCCTTGAAGAAAGAGGTCATAAGGGACGAACATTCATCGGCAAGTATGCCTGCTGACACTTCAGTCTTCGGATGCAGCAGGGACGGCGAGAAGAGGGTGTAGCCCCTCTTCGGATCCGCAGCGCCATATACCACCCTTCCGACCTGAGCCCAGCCCAGAGCGGCAGCGCACATGGGACAAGGTTCGACGGTGACATACAAGGTACAGCCGTTCAGGTACTTGCCCCCCAGATTTGAAGTGGCGGCAGTGATTGTGAGCATCTCCGCGTGGGCGGTCGGGTCGTTGAGCCTCTCGGTCATATTGTGCCCCCGCGCCATGATGCGGCCCTTGCAGACCAGCACCGCACCGACGGGCACCTCCTCCTCGCGGAAGGCCTCGGCAGCCTCCCTGAGGGCCTCCCTCATATACTTTTCGTCCTCGGCGAGGACATTCCTGATTTCATCCATTGCAGTAGGGAAAAAGAAAAACCGGACCTTGCGAGCCCGGCTATCTTTCTGGATTACAGATTAGAATCTATCCTCAGATGAAACTGTAAGTTTCTTGCGTCCGTGACGACGACGGGCTGCAAGGACACGACGTCCATTGGCTGTAGCCATTCTCTCGCGGAATCCGTGCTTGTTCACACGCTTGCGCTTTGAAGGTTGGTAAGTTCTTTTCATTATGTAATATTTTTATTATTTGCTATAATCGGGAGTGCAAAGTTAGTCTTTTTGCTTTGAAATACAAAAAAAAATCAAAGTTGTTTCGGGTCAACCGATGTGAATCACATATTTGCCGGCGAAGTACTCATCTTCCAGCCATCGGTCCACCGGCCACGGGTGCATATGCCCCATGTCAAGTCCGCTGCTCTGAGCCAGCTGCGCCGTTTCCATTGCCACATCCCCTCCCCTGAGGTAGAATATGGCCTCGCGGTATCTGCCCTTCACCCAGGGATAGAAGTTGTCCAGCGAGGTCACAGCGCGGGAAACCACGTAGTCGAAACTGCCCGGAAGGCTCTCAGCCCTTGCGTGCACGGTTTCCACGTTCCCCAGTCCAAGCGCCTCTGCAACCGCTGATGCGACGATGATCTTCTTGCCCACGGAATCGCAGAGGGTGAAACTTGACGCAGGATACATCACCGCCAGGGGAATGCCCGGAAATCCGCCTCCGGTGCCCACATCCAGCACGGTCCTGCCATCGGCCAGCGCCTGATGCATGTCGGGGCGCTCTCTCTGGAGATAAGAGGCTATGCACAGGGAATGGAGGACGTGATGCCGGTACAGTTCCCCTATATCCTTGCGGGATATGACGTTAATCTTGCTGTTCCAGTCCGCGTAGAGGGCCTCCATGGCCTCAAATGCCGCCAACTGGCCCTCATCCAGTCCCGGAAACTCCTCCAGGACTACTTTTCTGAATTCCTTGAAGTCCATCTTTCGCCTGCTTTAGTCAATCCTCATCTTCCTGCATTGCGTCGGTGAGTATCATCTTGGCCCTCCTGACCCTGGTCTTGACAGTGTTCACGGGCACGCCGGTCTTTTCAGATATCTCCTTGTAGCCCAGATTGTCCAGGAAGCAGAGCCTTGCTATCTCCCTGTACAGTTCCGGAAGACCTTCTATGCTGGTTTCGAACTTTTCCTGGCACTGGGACATTATGTATTCGTCCTCAGGGCTCACGGAAGGGTCCACCACCTTCGAGGCATTGCTGTCGTCCTGGTCCAGGGATGAGGTCTCTATCCTCTTGCTCCTGGTCTTCTCCCTGTTGACGTGGTCAAGCGCGCTGTTCCTGGCAATGGTGAGTATCCAGGTGGAGAAACGCATATCGGTGCGGTAGGTCGCCAGCTGCTTGAAGGCCTTCTCGAAGGTCTCCATACAGATGTCCTCCACCTCGGCGGAATCCTGCACCAGACGGGACACCTGGGCGCACACGCCTACGTGATAGCGTGTGTACAGAGTAAAATATGCCGCCTCGGAGCCTTCCCCGAGGGCCTTTTCCACCAGCTGCACGTCGGTGAGGTCAGTGAGCTTCAAGCCAGTTCTTTCCATATCCACATTCTGCTGTAAGAGGCACCGAAAGGCTGATGACGTGTTCCATCTCGTCCACCACCATCGCCTTCAGTCTCTCCTCTTCTCCCGGCACCACGTCGAAGAGAAGTTCATCGTGTATCTGAAGGACCATACGGCTGCGGAAGCCCTCCGCCTCCAGTCTCCTGGATACACCTACCATAGCTATCTTGATCATATCCGCGGCCGTGCCCTGAATAGGGGCGTTAACCGCATTCCTCTCCGCGAGGCCCCGGACCGTAACATTCTTCGAAGCGATGTCCGGCAGGTAGCGCCTGCGGCCGAACAGGGTCTCGGCATAACCCTTCTCCCTGGCGCTGGATATCATCGTGTCGATAAAGGCCTTGACCATGGGGAATGCCGCGAAATAGTCATCTATGATGCCCTTGGCCTCGGCTCGGGACACTCCCAGCCTCTGTGCCAGGCCGAAGGATGAGATACCGTACATTATCCCGAAGTTGGCGGTCTTTGCCGTGCGTCTCTGCTCCGGGCTGACCTCATCGTAAGGCAGTCCGAAAATCCTGGATGCTGTCACCCTGTGCACGTCCACCCCGCTGCGGAAGGCCTCCAGCATATGGGTGTCACCGCAGAGATGTGCCATCACCCTGAGTTCTATCTGGGAGTAGTCGGCGGAGAGTATGCTTCCGGCCGGGTCGGACGGGACGAAGGCCTTGCGTATCTCCTTCCCGCGGTCGCTGCGGACCGGTATGTTCTGGAGGTTCGGATTTGAGGAGCTCAGCCTTCCTGTGGCGGTGAGAGCCTGGTTGAAGGTCGTGTGTATCTTGCCGGTGAGCGGCAGCACATACTGCGGGAAAGGCTTGATGTAGGTTGAGAGCAGTTTCTTCACTTCCCTGTATTCCAATATCTTACCCACTATCGGATGTTTATCCGCTATCTCGCTGAGGGCAGCTTCGTCAGTGGTCCAGTCCCCCTTGCTGCCTTTCTTTGCCTTAGGATTGAGATTCAGTTTCTCGAACAGCAGCACACCCACCTGCCTCGGGGACGAGATGTTCAGCTTCGGATCTCCGGCCATTTCCCTGATTTCATTCTCCCTACCGGAGAGTTCCTTCTCGAGGGAGGTGGCATATGAGCGGAGATGCCCCAGGTCAATCTTCACACCGTCATATTCCATATCAGCAAGAACCCTTATGAGAGGCTCCTCGATCTGTTCGTAGAGAGTCGTGACAGCCGCTTCGTCCATACCCGTCCTGAGAGGGGCATCGAGCAGCGCATATGCGGCAACCTCCGCGTATCTCGGTGGGGATGAGGAACTTCCCCCATCAAAAAGGCTCGGCAGGGAGGATTCTTCCCCTTCTTCTTCCCGGGGAAGGTCCGCGTCGAGATATGCCGACACGAGCAGTTCCAGCCTATGGCCGCGCTCCGGGTCTATGAGGTAATGCATCAGTTCCAGATCGTCCAGGCCTCCGCCAAGGGTCAGCCCGGCATACCTGAGCCTGGATATGAGGCGCTTGAGGGCATATCCGCACTTGCGCACTTTCCCGTCTTCCAGCAGGGCGGAGAATTCATCCACGCCGCCGCTTGACACCAGCACCCCGTCTTTCACCTTGACAGCCAGCGAGATAAGGCTAATCTCCCCGAATATGCCTGTGCCGTCTCCGTCATCGGCAACCGCCACCAGCCCCTGCGCATATGCTTCCCTGCAGAGTTCATCAGGGCTCACGGTCCTGTACTCCAGGGTGCGTCCCTTTCCGCTGCCGCGCACGTTCCCCAGATACCTCATCAGGGTCTGGAATTCATACTTGGAGAAAAGGTCGGCGGCCGCGTTGCCATATTCAGAAGGAAGGAGCATGTCCTGAAGGGTCTCTTCGAGAGGAACGTCGGTCTTTATGGTGACGAGTTCGTGGCTGAGGTCAAGGTGTGAAGCCGCTTCCGTGAACATCTGACGCTGGCGCGGCGTGAGTTTGTCAAGATTGGAGTATATCTCCCTGACGCTGCCGTAGAGGGATATGAGCTTTGAAGCTCCGACCTCGCCGACGCCCCTGACTCCCGGGATGTTGTCTGCGCTGTCGCCGCAGATGGTGAGCATCTCGATGACCTGGGAAGGGCTTCCTATCCCGTATCTTTCACAGATTGCCGCAGAGTCCAGCACCTGGTCGGGTTCACCGGCCTTTCCCGGCTTGAGCTGGAAGACGTGGTCGCCGACAAGCTGACCGTAATCCTTGTCCGGAGTCACCATATACACGTCCAGTTCCGGCCCTCCGAATTTCTTCGCTACCGTGCCTATCACATCGTCCGCCTCGAAGCCGGGTTTCATCAACACGCACAGTCCCAATGCTTTGCATATGCCGATGAGGGGCTCGAGCGAGTCAATCACCAGTTGCGGAGTCTCGGCACGGTTGGCCTTGTATTCGGGGTACATCTCGTTGCGGAAGGTTCCTCCCGGAGGGTCGAAGGCCACCGCGACATGGGTCGGTTTCTCCCGGTCGATGAGTTCCAGAAGGTATTTCGTAAATCCGAAGAGTATGGACATGTCCGCACCCTTGGAATTGACCATAGGCCTTCTTGCGAAAGCATAGTACATCTTGAAGACCAGGGCGTGGCCGTCAATGAGAAAAAGCTTACTGTCCAAGGCTTTCACGGGTCGGATGATGTTTATTCTGACACAAAAGCGGAAGAAGGTGACTAATCAGTCACCTTGACTGGATAGTCA
The DNA here is from genome assembly GCA_016295455.1 of Bacteroidales bacterium. Lineage (GTDB taxonomy): Bacteria > Bacteroidota > Bacteroidia > Bacteroidales > UBA932 > Cryptobacteroides. Next base: position 16,400 of record JAEDLE010000026.1, on the reverse strand, counting down.
CCCTCTGTCCTCGTGCGCGAGATGAGACTCGAACTCACATGTCGCAATTGACACTAGCTCCTGAAACTAGCGCGTCTACCATTTCGCCACCCGCGCATTGTCGATGGACTGCAAATATACGAAATTAATCTAAAAAACAAATGCAAATTCAAAAGTCTTCGACCATTTATCCGTTTTGAGGCCGAGCAGCCCCTTCGCAAAGTCCACATCGAGCACCAGGTCCTCGAGATCGGGGGCATCCCAGTCATATCCCGCCTTGATCAGGATGCCGCCCAGGGCAAAGCTTCGGCAGACCTTCTCCCCTTCCCCGTCCTTCTCCACGATTTCCAGAAGCAGGGAGTCATCCCTCTGGCGGAGCACGTTCGCGACACGGCTGCCGTCACCCTGCAGCACCGCCTCCACTTCGCAATCGCCTATGGAGAGTTCCCCTCCCGGCTTTATCCCGTCCACCCTCGAACGCAGCCGGCAGGACATCCCCTCAGGCAGGTCTCCGACTCCTCGCAGAGTGATGCGGCAGTACTCCTTGCCGAGTTTCACACTGAAGTTGTAGAGGGGACGTTCCGGAACGAAACATCTGGACCAGGCCAGGACGGGCGCGCATTCCTTGCCCACCACATAGCCTTCCCGAGGAGTAGCAACGGCTTCCACAGGTGAGAAAATACTTATTGCACAGAGCCTTCCCGGCACATCTCCCCGCCAGGTTCCGTCCGCGCCGAGAGCGTCGGGCAGGGAGATGGTGTCGGCATGGTCCAGCACCCCTTCGGAGCGCAGCACGAGCAGCACCTCGCCCGGACCGAGCCCGGTACAGTCCAGCTCGAGCCTGGAAGGACAGACATCTCTGTCATCCCTGACCGTACAGCAGAGGAAAGAGACAATTGAACATACGGATGCAAGCATCACAGAGATGGAGGACTGTCCTGTTCTGTGTTTCATCAGAATATGACGCTGAGGTTCAACATTGTTCCATACGGCAGGAGGAAAGGACGCTCCCCCTCTTCCACCACGGCTCCGCAGCGGGGACAGTCATACTGCCGGTATCTGTCCCAGCCTGCCCACAGTCCTGCGGCAAGTTCCAGATTCAGCCAGGGAGTCAGCATATACGAATAGCCTCCGGCGAAGCCTGCGCCCATTCTCAGCCCTTCAGTGGTTTCCGGGGAATGACGGGGTGAAAGGCTGTATTCCTGAAGCCTGAGTCCGGCTCCCATCCACCAGCCCGAATAGACGTGCCAGGGCCAGAACCTGCCGCCCAGATATGCAGACCTCTGTTTCGTTTGGGTCACGTTCCCTTCTTCCGCTTTGAAACTGAAAGGGTTGTAGCGGAATTCCAGATTGGCGGTCCACCTTCTGGACAGGGCCACGGAAGCGGCCCCGTTCAGAGTGAGACGGTTGGCATATCCCAGAAGGTCGGTCGAGACCGATACGGTCTGGGAATGTGCCGCAGGCGCAAAAGCCAGCAGAGCAAGCAGCAGAATCCTAATCCTCGTCCCCATAGTCATATCTTGCAAAAGCCTGGTCAATCAGTGAGGATTCAGAAGGATACAGGGTCTTGAGCCTGCTCCTGAGAGCCTCAGTGCCGTGTATGTCAGACTGCAGTCCCTGAAAGATCATCGACGCCGTGAAACGCCTGTCATTGAGATAGCTGAATATCTGCGGACGGAACCACCAGTTCAGGCCCGAAAAAGCCGCATTCCCGCCATATCTGTCATTCCACATCCTGTCCTGAAGGAAATATGCCCACATCTCGCCTATTGCGCAGTATCCTGCATCTTCCGAGGTCCCGTCGCCATAGTCAAGCTTGCGGCTTTTTGCGAAAGACTTGAGGACATAGCCTATGTACTTGTTCCAGTAGCTGTTACCCACTCTGGTATAATGACTTGCGTGGGCCATCTCGTGACAGGCGGCGGCATATAGTCCGGAATATGACTCATTTCCTTTCACCCCTATGGTGACATCCGGCAGGAAGAGTTCCAGCAGAGGCACGTATTTGCCAAGATATTCCGAGATCACTCCGTCTTCTACCATTGCCCCGTGCCTGAGCATAGGGCAGCTGCTGACGTTCAGGTTGTGGAACAGCCATATCCTGAGCTTGTCGGGAGGGGTAGGAATATCCAGGTCTTCAGAACTGCAGCGGGAGTAGTAGTCATAGACTGCATTGTTCACGGCGGCACGGGCGAAGAGCTTGTTCTCCGAAGCGGTGGTGACGGTGCAGTCCAGGCCTTCCGGTCCCGCCTTGCCCAATGCGGAAGTCGAAGCCGGCAGGAGCAGCAGGTTGAAGCCTATGGAGAAACCCCGCACATTGCGGAAGAGCAGGCGGTAGCGCAACTGGGAATCGTAGCCCTTGGACATCTCGTAATAGCCGTCCCTGTCAGTGGTCGCCGTACTGAATTTGACGAAACTGTTGCAAAGGACGGTCACGCCCGCCACACCGAAAGGCTTGCCCCCGTTAAGGTCGTCATCGACTATGCATATCCTTCCCTTCGGGCAGGTCTTTCCCGCCCTGGTAGGTTCCCTATAGAGCCGGGCATTGCCTGTCAGCGCATATGCCTCCCTTTCCACGGCATCCCAGTCGATCCCGTTGCTGCGGGTTCCGGTCTCCGGTATGAAACAGTCGTCAAGTATCTCCACCCTGATACCCTCGGGCAGGGGCAGATCAGGAGGCACGACGGCATATTGCCAGGTAAGTTCCCCTTCGGGTATCGCCGGATCCTGGTAGTAATCCCCGTCACGGACTATCCTGTAGTCCAGAGGATGGTCTGAAAGCAGCAGTCCCAGGGAAAGCAGGCGTTCATACTGCTGCCCGTCCTTGGGCAGGAAACGCACATATCTGTCCGTTGGCATAAGGTCCTCCCTGTCCGCCCTGGTAGGATAAAGCTTGTCCAGAGCCCTGGTGATGTTCCGTACGGCATACGGGTTCTCGAGTTTCTCCCCAAGGACTATCATCCCGTGTCCCATCTCCCCGCCGTTGTCTTCCGGAGGGGCTTCGAATCCGCCGCCCGGGTCACAGGCCAACAGCGTCATACCCACGACGAACAGCCGGCATATTGCAGTGAAGTTTTTCATAATCCAAATGTTTTTCTCTGTTACTCGGGCAAATCTATCATCTGCTATCCGTTTCTCCAAAGAATAAACGTTTAGTTTTAAAAAAATCATCCCGGAAATATGCTGACGCCACAATTCAAGGGTTTTGATAAAAGAAAAAAAGGTGACCGGAGGTCTTGCGACCCGGTCACCCGAACTTTCAAGCGATGCGGCGGCATCAAGGAAACCAGAAAACTCAGAAGACAGAAACCGTCTTCTGCTCGATGGCCGAAAGCAGGTTGTTCGCCAGGCGGCTCACGCCGAAACGGAAATAATTCCTGTCAAGCCAAGCCTCACCCAGAATGTTCTTCACTATCGAATAATAGCAGACCGCATCCATGGCCGACGAAATGCCGCCGGCAGCCTTGAAGCCGACCCTGCGGCCAGTCTTGGCATAAAACGCACGGATACACTCACACATCACGTACGCCGCGGTCGGAGTCGCGTTCACCTCGACCTTGCCGGTGGAAGTCTTGATGAAATCAGCCCCCTCCTCCATCGCAAGGAACGAAGCCTCGGCAATCTTCTCAGGCGTAACGAGCAGACCGGTCTCGATTATGACCTTCAGCACAACCTTGCGTCCAAGTTCTGCAGCCGTCCTGTCGATGCACTCCCTCATTGCCCTGACCTCCCTTCTGGCAGACTCCAGGTCACCGGCAAGGAAAGCATTGAGAGCCAAAACGATATCAACCTCGTCAGCCCCGTCGCGAACGGCAAGTTCACACTCCTTCATCTTCACCTCCAGAAAACTCTGCGAAGCAGGGAAACAGCCTGAAACCACCGTAACGTGAAGCTCCGGGCTGCAGCGGTGCTCCTTGACCGTCGCAGCAAAATTCGGATATACACAAATCGAAGCCGGCAACGGATAATCCGGATATGCCGACCTGTATGCGGTCACTTTGTCAGTAAACTTCGCGACGTAAGGAATGGTGTCATTGCTCCTGAGAGTGGTCAGGTCCATAAGCGAGAAGCAGGTCTTCAGGACCTGAGGCGTCACTACCGAATCAAGATTGGAGGCCAACACATCCAGATTTCGTCCTATCTTCTCAATGTCAGGGACATAACCATATCTATCCAATAAGTTCTCCATATTTAATCCTTTATCCTTTTATCTGAATTCTGTATCCTTCATCAATAAGCGGCTGCACCATCCGGGTCATCTCGCTGACGGAAAAGCGCTGCAGGCCCGACATCGGAGTCTCGCGGTCAAGGGTATAGACCATCACCTCCCTAGGACGGAGCTTCCTGACTATGTCCATCCACGGTCCGAGCACCTCCGGAGAGGACGAATCGAAACCGTTGCCCCTGAGAAACATGGTCTGAAGCACAAAATCGCCTTCGAAACGGGCAAGGCAACGGACCACGGCATCGACATCATATTCGAATGCGGGCTGATTGATCAGGGCGGCCAGCGCGGAAGTCGGCGCATCTATCTTCAGGATGGGATTGTCCACCTTCCGCAGAGCCTGGAAAACCTCCTCACGGCATATCCTGGTGGCATTCGACAACACCGAAACCAGGGCTTTAGGATAATAACGGTCCCTCAGTTCCAGGGTCACGTCTATCATCTGCGGGAACTCCGGATTGAGCGTAGGCTCCCCGTCACCCGAAAAGGTGATGGAATCGATAGGCGTGCCGGCCTCAAGGCACTCCTTGAGCTTTGTCTCCAGTGTCTCCCTGAGCCGGTCGGCAGTAGGCAGGGTCTTGTCCTCCCTTCCGTCCCTGTTCCAGCCGCACTCGCAGTAAATGCAGTCGAAGTTGCAGAGTTTCCCCTTTTCCGGCAGCAGGTTTATGCCGAGCGACGAGCCCAGGCGCCTGCTGTGTATAGGTCCGAAGACCAGTTCCTCTCTCATCATATGCCTTTGAATACCATTATTTCAATTCAATTTCACGACATTTCTTCCGGAACGGCTGCGGCAAGGCTGTCAGCGGCTGCAGTGAGAGTATCCGCCGGCTCGCGTATCATGAGCGCCGGTCCGTTGAACATCGTGTCAAGCACGGGCACCCGGAAGCAGTACGGCAGCGAATCAGGCCCCGGACAGACAGTGTCGGCAGGGAAAAAGCCTACCAGCAGGTCCTTGTACAGCACCGGCAGGTCCATCTCCTCAAGTTGCCTCAGGTGAGCCATCCTGATGCTGTCTGCTTTCGCCTGCAGGCTGTCCCTGGCAGTCAGTTCCGCCAGACGCCCGTTGATGGAGGCCATCGCCCCGTCCAGCACGTCCACGAAAGCATCGCTCTCTTCCATATACCTTCGCAGCGAATACCTGAAATCATCGATGCTGTACCCGTATTTGCTGAATATGGTGCCGTACACCAGCACCGAATCCACTTGGGGCTTCGGCTGTCCCGAATCCAGCCACTGGTCCAGCATATACATTTCCCTGAAGATGTCGGACATATCCTCCTCAGGTATCATCTTCGGACCGCCGCAGGCGAGAAGAGACACCGTCAGAATCAGGACCGTGCAGACTTTCTTCAGGGTCATATGCTAACGTAATGTTGCTCCGTATTCGTTCTGGAAGACTGCGAGCATCTTGCTCATCATCTTCTCTATCTCGGCGTCTGTAAGCGTCTTCTCGCTGTCCTGGAAGAAGAAGGAGAGGGCGTACTGCTTCTTGTCTGAAGGGATCCTGTCACCCCTGTAGACGTCGAACAGGCTGACCTGACGGAGGAGTTTCTTTCCGGCCTTGACGGCACTGCGCCTGAGGTCGGCATATTTCACGCTCTCGTCCACGAGTATCGCCAGGTCTCTCCTGACCCCAGGGAATTTAGGCAGTTCCTGGAACCTGACCTTCACCCTCCTGACTATCTCGAGCAGGGACTGCCAGCATATTTCGGCGGCGAAGACAGGCTGCTTCACGTCAAAACGCTTGGCCAGAGCCGGATTCACCGTACCCATCACAGCGAGCTGTTTCTTCGAACCCGGGAGGTAATAAACCAGACCCTCGGAGTATATGTCCTCAGGTGCAGCCGAAGTCTCAAGCGTGTATATGTCGACACCGTATCGTGCCAGGAGCAGCTCGAGGTAGCCCTTGAGCTGGTAATAGCTGCCTTTCCTGGCCTCGGAGCGCCAGCTCTTCTCCACAGGTCCGGTCTGGAATAGGGCGAAGCACTGATGTTCCTCATATGAGGCAAGGGTAGTGCCGTCACCTTCCGGAAGACGCCTGTACACGGAGCCATATTCAAAGCTCTTGATGGTGGATATCTGGCGGTTGATGTTGTATGAGATGACCTCAAGGCCGTTGAGTATGAGGGTCTGCCTCATAACGTTGAGGTCGGAGCTGAGCGGGTTGACGATCTTTACGCAACTTTCCTCCGGCCAGGTCGTGAGACGGGAGTAGTACTCGGACTTTGTGAGAGAGTTGTTCATGGTCTCCACGAAACCGTTGGCTGCCAGGAAGTTGGATATATAGTTGCGGACAGCCTCCGGGTCAGGTGACGGAGTCGGGGAGACGGACATGCGCATATTCGAAGGCAGTTCGATATTGTTGTAGCCGTAGATGCGCAGCACCTCCTCCACAACATCGCACTCCCTGGTCACGTCAATCATATATGAAGGGGCCTCCACAAGGGCGCCTCCTTCCCTCTTCTCCACGAAGGCATATCCCAGCGCCTCGAGTATGGATTCGATCTTTCCGACGCCCAACTGCTTGCCTATGAGACGCTCCATCCTCGCGTAATCAAGGTCTATGCGGCACTTACCAATCTTCTCGGGATATACTTCCTGCATATGGCCACAGATATGTCCGCCTGCGATTCCAGTGATGAGCAGGGCAGCCCTTCTGGCGGCATATTCATTAATCTGCGGATCGGCGCCACGCTCGTAGCGGAAGGACGCGTCGGTCTGGAGGGTGTGGGCCTTGGAGGTCTTCCTGATCGAACCCGGGTCGAAGTATGCGCACTCGAGGAATACGTCGGTGGTGCTGTCGCTGACACCTGAATCAAGGCCGCCGAACACTCCGGCTATGCACATTGGCCTGCTTTCGTCGGCTATGACTATGTCTTCCGGCTTTAGTGTCCTCTCGATGCCGTCGAGGGTGACCATCTTCTCTCCTTCCGCAGCCCTGCGCACTATCACCTTGGAACCTCCGATCTTTGCGGCGTCGAAGGTGTGGAGCGGCTGTCCGAGCTCGAAAAGCACGAAGTTGGATATGTCGACTATGTTGTTGACCGGATGTAAGCCGATGGAAGTCAGCTTCTTCTGGAGCCATTCAGGGGACGGAGCGACCTTCACGCCGCGTATGGTTATGCCTATGTAGCGCGGTGCGGCGCTGTGGTCGAGCACTTCCACAGGTATCGCCTCTCCCTCGCCGTCGACGTATGCGGACACGTCAGGATAGCTGAAACTGCAAGGCTGGCCGTTGGACTTGAGGTAGGCGTAGAGGTCCCTGGCTACTCCTATATGGGATGCGGCATCCACGCGGTTCGCGGTGATTTCGTACTCGATTACGGCCTCGGTCTTGAGATGAAGGAATTCCTTGGCGGAAGTTCCGGGAACGGCATCCTCGGGAAGTACCATTATGCCCTCGTGTGACTGGCCTATTCCGAGCTCGTCCTCGGCGCAAATCATACCGAAGGACTCAACGCCCCTGATCTTGGACTTCTTGATCTTGAAGTCTCCCGGAAGCACGCTGCCTATCCTTGCAAAGAGAACCTTCTGTCCTGCAGCCACATTGGGCGCGCCGCAGACAACCTGAAGAGGGGTGCCGCTGCCGTCATCGACCTTGGTTACGTGAAGATGGTCAGAATCCGGATGCGCCTCGCACTCGAGCACGTGCGCCACGACCACTCCTGCCAGTCCGCCCGGTATCTCTTCCTGCTCGCTGACGGAATCCACCTCGATTCCGATGGATGTCATCGCATCCGCAACCTGCTGCGGAGTCAGGTCGCACTGAAGATAGTCCTTGAGCCAGTTGTATGAAAGTTTCATATCGTATGTAGTTTTTATTTTTCGAAATCCTTGATGGAGAACAGCGATGAGACGAACTCTTTCTTGTCGAACACCTTGAGGTCGTCTATGCCCTCGCCTATGCCGATGAAACGGATGGGAATATGGAACTGGTCGACTATGCCGACCACCACTCCGCCCTTGGCCGAACCGTCGAGCTTGGTGACAGCAAGGGAGGTAACGTCAGTAGCCCTGGAGAACTCCCTGGCCTGCTGGAAGGCGTTCTGTCCCGTGGTGGAATCAAGCACCAGCAGCACGTCGTGAGGAGCATCCGGAATGACCTTCCTCATCACGTTTCTGATCTTGGTCAGCTCGTTCATCAGGTCTATCCTGTTGTGGAGCCTGCCCGCAGTGTCGATGAGAACCACGTCGGCATTCTTGGCGACTGCAGAACGGACGGTGTCATATGCCACGGAGGCCGGGTCCGAACCCATATCCTGACGGACCATGTCCACGCCGGCCCTTTCAGCCCATATCGCAAGCTGATCGACCGCAGCAGCCCTGAAGGTGTCCGCCGCGCCTATGATGACTTTCTTGCCTTCGGCCTTGAGCCTGGAGGCGAGCTTGCCTATGGTCGTGGTCTTGCCCACTCCGTTGACGCCGACTACCATCATCACATACGGCTTCTTGCTGAAATCGAAAGGCTCAACCGGACCGTCCTCCTCATCCACCTTCATCAGGGCGCCTATCTCTTCCCTGAGCATCTCCGTCAGTTCCTCGATGGACACGTACTTTTCAGTGTGAACCCTGTCTTCAAGATTGTCTATTATCTTGAGAGTGGTGTCCACACCCATATCCGAAGAAATGAGCGCCTCCTCTATTGCATCCAGCAGGTCGTCGTCCACCTTGGACTTGCCTGTGATGGCCCTCGAGATCTTCTGGAAGAAGTTCATGTTGGTTTTCTTGAAGCCTTTGTCGAAAATTCCCATAACTCAAGTTTCGCAAGTCATAACTTAACAATACTCCGGGAATTGTGCCGCTTGCGAAACGGAAATTCCCAAATTTTTAGCTTGTAACTTGCAAATATAACAAATTCGCAGGGTAATGAAAACTAAGGGAGGGGATAATTTGCGACTGAACAGTGCCTGCAGCGGATAGTCCCAGTCCCGTACAGACGCGAAAAGAGGATGCCCCTTCGGACATCCTCTTCCGTATCGCGTGCGGGAAAATTACTTCTTGTTGAAGAACTCCTTCTCCTTGCCTGACTCGACGAGCAACTCTGTGAAGACGTATGCTCCGGTCTTAGGAGACTTATCCATACGGATGCACTTTACCATACTTCTGGAACCAGCCTTGGCTGCGAATGTAGCGACTGCTTTCTTTGCCATATCTTATATCTCCTATTACTTTATTTCACGGTGAAGAGTGACTTTCTTGAGGTATGGGTTGTACTTCATACGCTCGAGACGCTCAGGTGTGTTCTTCTTGTTCTTGGTGGTAATGTACCTTGACATTCCAGGTACACCGCTCTCCTTCTGCTCGGTGCACTCCAGGATGACCTGCACCCTGTTTCCTTTTGCTTTCTTTGCCATACTTCAAAAAATTAAACAAGGTTGATGTATCCCTTCTTCTGAGCAGCCTTGACAGTCGCGTCAAGACCGTTCTTCTTGATCGTCCTCATACCCTTGGTGGTAACCTTGAGGGTGACGAACCTCTGTTCCTCCTCAGACCAGAACTTCTTGGTCTTGAGATTGAGGGCGAACTCGCGCTTGGTGCGGAGCTTGGAATGAGCGACGTTGTTACCGATCATCCTCTTCCTTCCTGTGATTTGACAAACCTTTGCCATGTTATCTATACTTTTTTATTTTATTCAAAACAATGATGCGGGGTGCAAATATCGGTATAAAATTCCGTAAGTCCAAGAAAACTAAACAATTTTGAAGAATCGGCGCCAGCGGATGTTCTTCGGGAAGTTCTTGTTTCCGTCAGTCGACAGCCATATCAGCGCAGGTCTTCCAACTATATGGTTTTCAGGGACAAAGCCCCAATACCTGGAGTCCAGGGAATTGTGCCTATTGTCACCCATCATGAAGTAATAATCCTGAGAGAACGTGTAGCTGTCCGTCTCCACCGAATCTATGAATATGCTTCCGTCACGCACTTCCAGCGTGTGGTGCTCATAGTCCCTGATGATCCTTTCGTAGAGAGGGAGATTGTCAGTCGTGAGGCTGACGGTCGCCCCTTTCTCCGGTATCCAGAGCGGACCGAATTCATCTCTGGTCCATCTGAAGTTTTCCGTGAAAGGAAATATCAGCAAGTAGGAGTCCGGATAGTCCGGAGGATAGACGTCGGTGTTCTTCTCCACTGAGACCACATTGCTGCAGGCCTCGATCTGCGGAACCATATCCGCCGTCAGAGCCATTTCCGGATAGCCCGGGAGACTTGGCGAGTAGTGGATTTCGGACAGGTTGAGTCCGATTTTCTCCAGCGTCTTCAGGTTTATGGAGCTGCCGTTGGTCTTCACCGTGTAACTGTACTGGATTCCCGGCCAGACTTCCTGTGCCTGGGAATTCACATACACCATGCCGTCCCTCACCTCGAGCGTGTCACCTGCTACGGCGACGCATCTCTTCACGTAGTGGTCCTTCTTGTCGTCAGGGCGGACAACTACCGGTCCGTATTGCGATATCGCGAACTTCTTTCCCGAAGTCCTGCAGAGCGCATAATAGTCCACTGACGGAAGCTTTTTCAGTATGGTGTCCCCGTTGGGGAAGTTGAACACGACGCAGTCCCCTCTCCTTACCTCGCGGAAACCCTTGAGTCTGCGGTACCTGCACTGCAGGCGGGTAGAGTAGGATTCCCTGCTGCCGATCACGTTGTGGGTGAAAGGCACGGTAAGCGGAGTCTGTGGCATCTTGGGTCCGAAAGTGAGCTTGTCCACGAAGAGATGGTCCCCTGTGTACAAGGTCCTTTCCATCGATGAGGAAGGAATCTTGAAGGCCTGGAAGAAAAAGATGTTGACGAACGTGACGAAGATGAGCGCGAATATCAGCGCGTCCAGCCAGTCGAGAAGTTCATTGTGCTTCTCTCCTTCCTTGTACTCCTTCTTCCAGAACTCCCATTTCACCTTCCTGGTGATATGGTAGTCGAAGAGGACTCCGAGTCCGAGGAGAAACCACCAGTTTCCGAGCCATATCACCCAAATGATGTACAGGACAGACCAGAATGCCAGCCTGAACCACCGGTTATGATATAGATCCTTCAAACCCATCAATCGCTATTTCACAGAATTGATGATCGCTTCGAATGCCTGTGGGTTGTTCATGGCGAGGTCAGCGAGAACCTTGCGGTTGAGACCTACGTTCTGCTTTGCGAGCTTGCCCATGAACTGGGAATATGACATGCCGTATGAACGTGCGGCAGCATTGATTCTCTGGATCCAGAGTGAACGGAACTCACGCTTCTTGGCCTTGCGGTCACGGTATGCATAGGTGAGACCTTTCTCGTAGGTGTTCTTCGCTACGGTCCAGACGTTCTTTCTGGAAAGGAAATTACCGCGGGTTCTCTTGAGAATCTTCTTGCGGCGAGCCCTTGAGGCTACTGAATTGACTGATCTTGGCATAATTTTGAATTTTTCCGGAGGCAGTGGCCGTCATCGGCACTTTGCGACTGCTTTCCGAGTTAAACTTGAATTGTTGAAGTGACTAGAGTACGAGAAGTTCCTTAACCCTCTTCACATCTACCTTGTCCAGGATTGCGAAGTGGTCGAGATTCCTCTTCTGCTTCTTGGTCTTCTTGGTGAGAATGTGGCTGTGATAAGCGTGTTTTCTCTTGATCTTTCCCGTTCCGGTAAGTGTGAAACGCTTTTTAGCACCGGAGTTGGTCTTAAGCTTTGCCATCTCTTTAGTTTGTTAATTGTTAATAATATATAATCCCTTCGGGACTATTTCTTCTTGATAGGGGCTATCATCATTATCATCCTCTTGCCCTCGAGCTGAGGCATGTTCTCCGCCCTTCCGTACTCCTCGAGCTCCACCGCGAAACGGAGAAGAAGCTTCTCTCCCTGGTCGGAGAACTGGATGGACCTTCCCCTGAAGAAGACTGACGCCTTCACCTTGGAACCCTCGGAGAGGAATTCCTGGGCGTGCTTGAGCTTGAACTGGAAGTCGTGCTCGTCAGTGTTGGGGCCGAACCTGATCTCCTTGATCACTATCTTGGAAGAATTCTGCTTCATTTCCTTGGCTTTCTTCTTCTGCTGATAGAGATACTTCTGGTAGTCGAGTATCCTGCAGACAGGAGGATCCGCCTTAGCAGAAATCTCGACCAGATCAAGCTCAAGTTCATCGGCCATCTTCATGGCGGCAGAGAGGGAGTACACCCCTGGTTCCGCTATGTTGTCTCCGACGAGTCGAACCTGAGGAGCGGTAATCTCCCCATTTATGTTCAATTCATTTTCGCCCTTCTGTCTCTGTCCCGGGGCGAATCTTGAGCCGTTGGGTCTCGGTGACCCTGGTCTCGGTCCAGCAGGTCTGGGACCGCTGAAGTGGGGTTTGTAAGGCGTTGCGATAAAAAAACCTCCTAAAACTTTATTGTTAATAATCCGAAGTTCCTAAGACAGTTCCTCGCGGACTGCGTCCTTGAACCATCCTATGAACTCCTCTACTGTCTTTGTGCCCGCATCCTGTCCGCGGAGCCTGATGGAAACGGTACCTTCCGCCTCTTCCTTCTCTCCTACGATGACAAGAACCGGAACCCTGAGAAGGGATATCTCGCGAATTCTCTTTCCAAGAGTTTCGTTACGGTCGTCAACAGAACTGCGAATTTCGGAATTATTCAGCAATTCGCCAACTTTTTTTGCATATTCTGCGTATTTTTCGCTGACTGGCAGCACTTTGACCTGATCCGGCGAGAGCCAGAGAGGCAGATGACCGCCGGTGTGCTCAAGCAGGACTGCGGTGAAACGCTCCAGGGAACCGAACGGAGCCCTGTGTATCATCACCGGACGCTTCTTGCTTCCGTCGGCATCGGTGTACTCGAGCTGGAACCTCTCAGGAAGGTTGTAGTCCACCTGAATGGTACCGAGTTGCCACTTCCTGCCGATGGCATCCTTCACCATGAAGTCGAGCTTAGGGCCGTAGAATGCCGCTTCGCCATATTCAATGACTGTCTTGAGGCCTTTCTCCTCGGCTGACTCGATGATGGCCTGCTCGGCCTTGTCCCAGTTCGCGTCGCTTCCGATGTACTTATCCCTGTTGACCTTGTCCCTGAGGGAAACCTGTGCGGTGTAGTTGTCGAACTTGAAGATCTTGAACACGTAGAGTATGAGGTCGATGACCTTCTTGAACTCGTCCTTGATCTGGTCCGGACGGACGAACATATGGGCGTCGTCCTGGGTGAAGCTACGCACGCGGGTAAGGCCGTGGAGCTCACCGCTCTGCTCGTATCTGTAGACCGTGCCGAACTCCGCCAGCCTCAGAGGGAGATCCCTGTAGGACTTCGGTGAGTTGCGGTAGATTTCGCAGTGGTGAGGGCAGTTCATCGGCTTGAGCATATACTCCTCGCCCTCCTGCGGGGTGTGTATAGGCTGGAATGAATCCTTGCCGTATTTTGCATAGTGGCCTGAAGTCACGTAAAGCTGCTTTCCGCCGATGTGCGGGGTGACAACAGGAAGGTAACCATATTCATTGAGCTTCCTGCGGAGGAAGTTCTCGAGCTCGTATCTCATCACGGCGCCTCTCGGAAGCCACAGCGGAAGTCCCATTCCGACGCGGCCGGAGAAGGTGAAGAGTTCCATTTCCTTGCCGAGTTTCCTGTGGTCGCGCTTCTTTGCCTCTTCGAGAACCACGAGGTACTCGTCCAGGAGGGATTTCTTGGGGAAGGTTATGCCGTAGATACGGGTGAGCTGCTGACGCTTCTCGTCGCCTCTCCAGTAGGCTCCGGCTATGCTGGTGAGCTTGACGGCCTTGATGACTTCGGTGTTCATCAGATGAGGGCCGCGGCAGAGGTCGGTGAATTCACCGTTGCGGTAGTATGTGATGGTACCGTCCTCGAGCTCGCTGATGAGCTCGCACTTGTACTGGTCTCCCTTTTCCTCGAAGTGCTTCATCGCCTCGCTCTTGGAGACGTCTATCCTCTCGAAATGCTGCTTCTGGCGTGCAAGTTCGAGCATCTTCTTCTCAATCTTCGGAAGGTCGGAGTCGGAGATGGTCTGTCCCCCGAGGTCCACGTCGTAGTAGAATCCGTTCTCTATGGCAGGTCCAATACCGAACTTCACGCCCGGATAGAGAGCCTCGAGGGCCTCGGCCATCAGGTGTGAAGACGAATGCCAGAAGACTTTCTTGGCCTCGTCGTCATCCCATTTGAGAAGGGTCACCTTTGAATTCTCGTTTATAGGCCTCTCAAGGTCATAGGTAACACCCTTGTCGGCACTGTCGTCGTCCTCCGGCTTTACGCTGGCCGCAAGGACATCCGCGGCGAGCCTCGGACTGATGCTCATCGCAATCTGATAGGCGTTCACGCCTTTTTCATACGTCCTGACGCTTCCGTCAGGGAAAGTGATTCTGATTTCCATAAATAGGACTAAAATTAAATTGGTCTGACCTGTATTTACCCACCAAGTACTTGAACAAAGCCAGCCATAGTTATAGTTGTACGCAAAATTACAAAAAAATAGCGTATATTTGTCGTTACAAAGTTTTTTCTGCTATGGAAGCGAAACTGACTCGCAAGGTCATATGGAACGAGGCTGCCAGGACGGGCATCGCTCTCGGCGCCGTGAGCGTCGCATACATCTTCATAACTTATTTCCTGGACAAGATTCCCGCAGGGGCTGTCCCGGGCATACTGACGATGATACTCTCCTTCGCCTTGAGGATAGCCAAGATAGTCGGATGCATAATGATACTCAGGCATGCGATGATCAAACTGGCGTCGGATTACTCGGAAGCATCCAACAGGCATACCTACAGGCTGGGTCTGGCCAGTTCCATCCTTTCAGCGCTCATCGTTGCGGCGGCATATATGTTCCATATCCAGTTCATCGCCATGGACGAGATTCTGGCGAGCATGGACGCGATGATGGGCATGATGGGTTCGATGATGGACCACAACAGCCTCGAGGCGGCCAAGGATATGGCGGACAACCTGCCTCTGGCTTCGTTCATCTCAGTCCTGTTCTACTGCTTCGTCTACGGCTGGATACTCTCCGCCATTCTTTCGGCAAACATCCCTGCAAAGAATCCATTCAAGGACGAGGAGTAAATGGAGGAAGGTAAGGACATAAGCATAGTCATACCTCTTCTGAACGAGGAGGAGTCGCTCCCCGAACTCGTCAGCCGGATAGAGCAGGTGGCGGTCCGCGAAGGCTGGAACCACGAGATCATACTCGTGGATGACGGCAGCACCGACGGTTCTTGGAAGACCATATGCCGGCTTGCGGGAGAGTATCCGCAGGTCAGGGGCATTTGCTTCAGACGCAACTACGGCAAGTCCGCGGCGCTTCACTGCGGCTTCAGGATGGCCTGCGGAAGGGTTGTGGCGACCATGGACGCGGACCTTCAGGATTCCCCCGAGGAACTTCCCGGGATGTACAGGATGATTACCGAGGAGGACTATGACGTCGTTTCGGGCTGGAAACAGAACCGCCAGGACAACAGGCTCACCAAGAACCTGCCTTCCAAACTCTACAACGCCACCGCCAGACTCATCACCGGCATCAGGCTTCACGACATGAACTGCGGTATCAAGACCTACAGGAACGATGTCGTCAAGAGCATAGAGGTATATGGCGAAATGCACAGGTACATCCCATATCTTGCGAAGAATGCCGGTTTCGGAAAGATCGGCGAAAAGCCGGTGCACCATCAGAAGCGCAAATATGGCAAGAGCAAGTTCGGTCTGGAGCGTTTCGTGAACGGCTTCCTGGATCTTCTGTCGCTGTGGTTCCTGAGCACTTTCGGCAAGAAGCCGATGCATTTCTTCGGTTTCACCGGCATACTGATGTTCCTTGCCGGTTTCGTCATCTCGGTGGTGATTATATGCCAGAAACTGGTCAATCAGGCCAATGGTTTGAGGTTCAGGCCAGTAACCGATCAGCCGCTCTTCTTTATCGCCCTTGCGGCGGTGCTTATAGGAGTAATGCTGTTCCTGGCGGGTTTCATCTGCGAGATGGTCTCGAGGAATTCTTCCGACAGGAACAGCTACAATATCAAGGACAGTTTCTGATTCTTCCTTCTACCTGCTTTCCACCGGAGTGAGCTTCAGCACACCGACCGAATTCTCTGGCATGGTGAAAACAAAGCTCTTGCAGACAGTCCCAAGGTCTTTGTTCTGAGGGACCACGGCCTCGGTGTAGGAAGGGTCCTGACTTGCCATAGCCTGAGCATAATAAAAAAGACCCGACCATCGTGTGATGATCGGGTCTTCGAAGAACGGC
>JAEDLE010000075.1 GCA_016295455.1 Bacteroidales bacterium | reverse complement strand
TGTTCGAACGATCATTCATAACCGGATGGTCGCTCTCGCTTTCGCGGGAACGATTTTGAATATATCAAATCAGATGCCAGATCCGTCATAGTCCTTTCTGAGTCAGAAATACTGACAAAATGTTGATACTGATGGTCAATATGTCACCGGCAGATGTCAGAATAACAGGATGCTTATCATTCCATTCTGCCGTATTTCATTTCGTCCCCATTGGCATCATACTGCTTCCTCTTTCCTATCGGGGGCTCTATGAGGGTTATTCTGACGACGGCGGTTCTGTGCAGGCTTTTTGAGCTGGCCTCTTCGAATCCTTCCATCTGTTTCGGGAGGAATCTCCTGCAGATTGCCCTCAGTGCCTCTTTCTTTGTGACCTCATCCTCTACAAACTCCGCCATTCCGACGGCTGTGGCCGACTGGAACTCCAG
Source organism: Bacteroidales bacterium (assembly GCA_016295455.1). Classification (GTDB taxonomy): domain Bacteria; phylum Bacteroidota; class Bacteroidia; order Bacteroidales; family UBA932; genus Cryptobacteroides. Next base: position 4,644 of record JAEDLE010000075.1, on the reverse strand, counting down.
TGTAAAACTGCTGTCTTTCGGTCCCCGTAGCGGTTTGCAGCGTGTCACGGCTGACAGAAATACTCTCGGGTTTGCCCTGAGAATGTCCATTTTCCTCCCTTCCGTAGCGCAATGGAACCAGAATGTCCTCTCGTCTGTACGGACGACTGAGAGGGGTAAACCATAAGGTGTCCCGTCCTCACCTGCCATACTGACCGTTATGTAAGGCGCCTTATCGAACACCTCCAGTGCCCATTCGGCACTCATCTGCCTGCTTGATTTCCTCATTTCAATCAATACTTAAGTCAGCAACCTTTCCCGTCAATGCTGCATGATGCCCCTGAAGAGTAAAACTCATTCAGGAATTCGTCGGCATCGAAACTGATGCGTCCGTCATCTGACACAAAGCAAGGTATTCCCAGGGAACCGCAAGCCTTGATGGAATCGAAAGCGGGAGAGGAATCGCGGAGACGTATGAACTCCTTCAGTTTCCTCACGTGTTCTCCTATGTCTATGATGTCGAAATCAGGGTTTCCCGAGAGTTTAGCCTTGACTTCTGAACAATCCGGGCAGGTAGCCATCACATATACTTTAGTCATAATGTTATATATTTATCAATCAATGTTATATGTACTTTTGACCCTTTTGTTGCACTCTCATTGCTCGATCTCCATTACTTGCAACTGATGGGAACTGGTGAATTTTGCGTTTTCCTACTGCGGAAAACCGATGTCATTACTGTCTGTGCAGGCCTCAGCGTTTTGTCAGCATTATCATAAAGGTAACTGCAACTACGGAAATCAGGATGCCGGCGATGATGTTGGGCGTGAGGACCTCTCCGAATACCACCGTGCCTACAAGAATCGCCGTGATTGGCTCGAATACTCCTAATACGGAGGCCTTTGTAGCTCCGATATTTCTGGTTGCGACTGCCAGGCCTGCAGTGGAGACTATCGTCGGCAGGACGGCAAGCCCTATCAGATTGACCCAAGGCATAAAGCCGTCAAGACCAGCCATAAGTTCCTCTCCCTTAAGCGCGCATCTTGTCAGGAAGAAGACCGTGCCTGCCAGCAGGGCATAGAAGGTCAGAATTGAATTCGGGATTGAGGCGATTGCCTTGCTTCTGTTGATGATGACTATGAACAGGGCGTAGAAGAACGCCGCGGCTATCGAAAACCATACACCGGTCGGGTTGACCGGCTCCGAACCGGAGCCTCCTGTCATTATCATGACCCCTGCGAATGTGGCGGCAATAGATAGCCATACCGGCCATGAAGGAACGACTTTCAGAAAGACCATTATGATTGCCACCATTACGGGAAAAAGAAATACCAGTGTCGTCGCCAGGCCCGAAGCGATGTATTTGTAGGCTTCAAAGAGGAAGGCGCTGCTTGATGAAAAGAGCAATCCCAGACCAAGCAGCACCCCTGCCTGTCTGAGATTGATCCTGAAGCTCTCTTTCTTGAGGACCAGATATGCCCCAAGCAGAAGCACAGCTATTCCGTATCTGAAGAATAGAATGGCTTCCGTTGATGCTCCGGCGTCCATCAGAGGCTTTGCGAATAGGGGATTGAGGCCATATGTGATGCCGGTAATGATACCGGCGGGGTAGCCTATGATGGCATTCTTGCTCAGTTTTGCCATAAGTTTCTGGAGTTTACTTTTCTAAAAGACGCGCCTCTTCGAACTTCTGCTTCATTGTCGGGTTTCCCCTTGTGAGCTTCTTGATGGACAGGTCTTCTGCCTTGTCGTTGGCGAGCCTGAGGTTGTTCTCCGAGCCGATGAGCGCTTCCTTGATCTTCTGGAGGTGATCGATGGACTTGTCAATCTCATCGACGGCTTTTTTGAACTTCTCGCTGGCAAGGCGGTAGTTCCTGCCGAACTTGTCCTTGAAATCGAGCAGCTGGTTCTCGAAATTGGTCACGTCGATGCTCTGGCTTCTGGCGATCTCCAATTCCTTGCGGAACTCCAGGGTCTTCTTGGAGGTCTGCACCAGCAGGGTGATGATAGGGATGAAGTTCTCCGGTCGGACTACATACATCTTCTCATAACCCGGGGCTACGACTATGCCTTCGTTGTACATGTCGTTGTCCATCTCCAGCATCGAGACGAGCACTGCGAACTCGCAGTTCTTCTGCCTGCGGTCACGGTCCAGCTTTGCGAAGAAATCTGCATTCTTGTGCTTGGTCGCTGTCCCGTCCGCTTCGTTCTTCATCTCGAACATGATTGAGATGTACTCAGTCCCGTCCTCGCTGTCCCTGAATATGAAGTCTCCCTTGCTGCCTTCGGAGGCGTCGTTGTCCTTGTCGAACAAGGCGTTCGGCATCACCGGGCGGAGCGACTGGCTGTAGAGCTTGTAGCAGTACTGCTCCAGGGATTCGCCGATCTCCTTGGTGGACTTGCGTGCCTTGAAGTCACGGTAGAACGCCACCTGCTCGTCCTTGGCTTTCAGCTCATTGGCGTGCTGCTCCCTGAGTGCCTTCTGCTGGAGCTCGGCTTCCTTGCGGTCCAGCTCGGCTTGACCCTTGAGCTGGGTTATCTCCGCTTCCTTGCTGCTGAGCTGCAGCTGTGCCTTCTGCTGCTCCTCCAGAACGGCTATCTTCACGGCATTGGCCTGTTCGGACACCTTTGCACGGAGCTCGGAGATCTCTTTCTCCTTCGCGGCAAGAGCCTCGGCGAGCGACAGCTTCCCGGCCTGTTCCATTCCTGCAAGCCGGGTCTTCAGGCGTTCGATCTCGGAATCCTTCTCTGAAAGAGCCCTGTCCTTCTCTCCCATAGCCTTGATGTGTGCCGTCTCGGCCTCGGCATCCGAAGCCTTGTGGCTGGCCTCCAGTTCTCTTCTGATGGCTTCCTCCCTTCTCCCGAGTTCTTCTTTGAACTCATCGTTCCTGACCTGGCTTACGATGCTCTCGTAGTCGGCTTCATCCACCTGGAATGTCTTTCCGCAATGCGGACATTTAATTTCCTTCATTTCGATATCAGGTTAACACGAATCCCTGCCCCGCTTGGCTAGGGCATATCGAATGGCATATTCCAACTCTAATCGATGATTACAGCCGTTCCGGAAGCGGTGACCATCAGCATACCATTATCAGCACCGAGTACCTCATAGTCGATGTCGATGCCTATGACTGCGTTTGCTCCCATGCTGCGGGCACGCTGCGCCATCTCGTCCATGGCCTTCTGCCGGGCTTCGAGGAGCTCGGTTTCATATTCGGAATATGACGCTTCATCTTTCTGACGCGTCAATGAAAACGGGCGGGAATACTTTAATCATCCATCAGTTTACCTTCATGCAGCGCACTGAACATCCATGTGCATGAGGGCTGTCGAGGTATGGCATAACACTTTTGTCCAACTTCATGACTGAAAAGACGTATCCGTAGTACCCTCTGGTCGTGACAGACCAGTATCCTGCCGCCGCGCCAACACCTGACAACTGGCCATTGTTGGAGTAAATCAGACCTTCATAAGGGTACCAGACGGTTTCGCCTGTCGCAAGGGTTTTATCTGTGGTTGAAAGGTCAGCCCCGGACACACCGGTATCCAAGCCGCCTTCGCTGCCAAAACAATCTTCGGTGGTTCCAAAGGCCTTGGCCCATATTCCGTCAGGGCCACCGTCCGGCACTCTCCAACCTGCAGGGCAAGGGTCATATATAGTCTTCTCAGCCTGCCACCTGGTGTTCTCCGTTACGTAGTCTCCCGTGTAGAACCAGTCGGAATTGTATGAATTCTCCATTATGAAGGTCATAGGATGTGCGACTGAGTATTCAACGGTTCCGGTAGTCCTGTCGGATACTACCGCTTCAGGCCACTGGGCTGTGGTCGAAATGACTTCAGAATTCCATATCCAATCGGAAGAAGCTAAGTCTGCCGCACCGCGGAAAGGATCCTTCCTTCCCCATTGGTACATCAGCCCGAATGAACTGAGCTTGTCCGGAGTACTGGTGGTGGCCCCCAGGTTGCGGTCCATCATGATTCCTGCGTTGTTGTTGTAAACCTGTTCTGCCGGCTTGTCTGTCATCCATATATGCCAGGACCAGAGTATGGTCCCGGCGGCATCCCTGACCGCAATGACGGCGTTGCCCTTTTTCGCGGAGGCGTTGAATATTATCTTGCCATCCTCGTACCTGACGTTGGATATCAGGTCTCCGGCATTGGGCTGCACTTTGCTTCCAAAGGACTCCCACAACACTTCTGCTGCGCTGACCTGGCCCGGTGATTCGCTGCTGTTTCCCTTGACAGCGGGGAATGAATACGTACCTTCTGCCGATACGATATAGCAATTGGCTGTTTCTCCAGAGGACAGTTCCACTGGCTTATTGCTTTTGTCATCCTTCTGACAGGATATGATAACACCCAGCGCCATCGCCGATAGTGTGAGAGCGAGAATAGTCTTATTCATAATATGTTGTACGAATATTATTTGGCACAAATATAAGTCATTCTTTGGAAATACGATACTCTTTCTTTTCCGGAATATGGATACTTTGAGCCATTTTCGATTCTGCCGGAGAAGTCAACTGCGAGACCAAGTTCGACACTTTGTGAAACACTTTCCCTCCGGTTTGTAAACGGAAGCAGTATGACGCCAATGGCGATGAAATGAAATACGGCAGGAGGTAAACGACAGTCATTACGCTTACCTCCTGCCAAGTTATAATA
>JAEDLE010000025.1 GCA_016295455.1 Bacteroidales bacterium | reverse complement strand
CCGGTTTCGGCAGAAGACGCGCCTACCATCAGGCCATATTCACCCGGGGATATGGTCCATACGGCTTTCCCGGCCTCATCTTCAGACCACCAGGCAAGCTGGTCGAGAGCAAGCTGGAACTCCACGGTAGCGCTCTCCCCCGCCTTCAGGCTCAGACGACGGAAACCTTTGAGCTGCAATGGCTTGAGCGGCTGTCCAGACAAAGGTCTGAGGTAGAGCTGCGCCACTTCGTCGCCATCCCTCGCACCGGTGTTCGTCACCTTGCAGGAAACCCTGATCCACCCGTCGGAAGTCTTCGCACTTTCCTGAACCACAAGATCTGAATATGCAAACGAGGTATACGACAGACCGTACCCGAACGGATATGCCACCAGTTCGTCGGAAGGAAGGTTGTTGTAGCAGATGAACTCCGTGGATTCAGTCTTAGGATAGCTTACGCAAAGCTTGCCGGACGGATTCACAGCTCCGGTGAGTATGTCTGCTAGCGCCCTGCCTCCCTCAGAACCCGGATACCAGGCCTGGATGACAGCGGCGCAGTCCGGAGCGACAGCCTCAATCACCTGAGGATGACCACCGAACACAATGAGCACCACAGGCTTGCCTGTAGCGATAAGGTCCTTGACAAAAGCTTCCTGGTCACCCGGAAGGCGTATGCCGTTCCTGAGCCTGTTCTCTCCGCAGAGATATACATTCTCGCCCATCGCCGCCACAATCACGTCGGATGCCGCAGCCATCTTGAGAGCCCCCTCGCGGTCAATCGGGTCCGGGGACTCAATAGTCCTGAGTTTCATCGCATGAGCCCTGGCGTCACCGCCTCCGGCTATCTTTATGTCGGCAATTGTACTCCAGTCACAACCGCGGGAATATTCCACCCTTCCCGGCAGGGCTTTGGAGAGTTCTTCGCAGAGAGTAGGGATGTTCAGGTAGGCCGGATCGACATCCCTGCGGAAAAAGAACTGCTGCATGGATGGATAGCTGTAGTCCCCGAGCATGCTCCAGTAGGAGTTGGCGTTCGGACCGACGAGGGCGATTTTCCCGCTACCCTTGAGAGGAAGCACTCCGTCATTCTTGAGGAGCACAACTGACTCGGTGGCCATACGGTAGGCAAGTTCGCGGTGTGCGGGACTGTCCAGTTCGAGTTCACCTTCTGCGCAAAGCACAGGATTCTCGTCCAGCAGGCCGGCGCGGGCCTTCATCAGGAGTACCCTCTTCACGGCCTTTTCGAAAGCCTCTTCCGAAACACGTCCTTCAGCGAGCAGTTCCGGAAGGTAGCGGTAGCTTGTCGGCGAACAGAGTTCCACGTCATTGCCTGCCGACATGGCGTCCACCGCACATTGCTTGAGATACTCTTCAGACCTGTCGAAAGAGCCCTTCTGAACGGCGCCATAGTCACTGATGACCGCTCCGGCATATTCAAGATAATCCCTGAGTATCACGTTGATGAGGGTGTCGCTGCAGACGGCGTAGCCGTCGCGGAACTTGTCGTATGAGGTCATCAGGGATTCGGTTCCGAGCGTGCGGATTATGGCTTCGTGCGGGAGAAGGACCTCCTCGTATATCTCTTTCCAAGGCAGGGTGTTGGCTCCGCCGTATCCGAGGAAATGCTTGGTGGTCGCGGCGACTCCGTCCCTGAAGCCCCGTGACTGGAGACCTTTCACAAAACCGTAGCCCATTGCCGCGGTGAGATAGCCGTCCTCACCTGAGGATTCCTCGATTCTCGGCCAGTGAGGGGTGCGCATCACGTCAATCATCGGCGAGAGGGCGAGCTGTTCGCCTATTGCGCGCATGTCCCCGGCGGTGATGGCAGTACGTTCGCTGACCATCTCGGGATCCCAACTGCAGGCCACGCCTATGGCCTGGGGAAAAGTGGTCGCCCCTTTCGCGGTGAGCCCTGAGAGGGCTTCATCCTGGCAGAGGGCAGGTATGCCGCACCTGGTTTCAGTGCGGAGATAGGACTGGATATCAAGGAGCATCTCCCTGATTTCGTCGGCATTCTTGTCCTGGGAGCTGGTTGGCTGGCAGATGTGGCCGACTCCGTAAGGCAGCACCTCGCGGCATTTTTCGAGCGACACCTTCCCGTCCACGAGCACTTCGGAAGGGTATATGCCATAGAGTTGTGCAGCCTTTTCCTCAACCGTCATGGTTGAATAGACCTTGTCGACAAGTTTCTGCAGCCGGTCTTCCCCGGAACTGCAGGAAAGCAGAGAAGCAGTAAGCATAAGTAAAGCTGGAATCCTGGTTTTCATATGGTTGGCTGTTAGTTTTCAGTGTCGGCATCGAGGCGCGGATGGGCGGCAATCAGGGCTTCATAATGCGTCTTGAAATCGGACCATCGGTAGAAGGAACCGTCAAATGCCGGGAAAGGCAGTTCCACTTCCTCGCCATTGAGCAGCACCTGCAAGAGTACTTCTCCGGACTTGCCTCCCTTCGGATGATAGAACACCATCTGCAGGTTTGCGCCCATAGGAATACGGTAGAGCGGACAGTAGACCGGTATCTGGTCGGCACGTTCGAGCCTATGACCGAAATGGTCCATGTCCGTGAGTATGACGAATGCCATCAATATGCCGTCGTGTCCGAAGCGCAGGTCAACAGCCGGTTCTCCCTTTTCGACGGCGGCTTCAGCGCGCGAGAGATAGTCCCTGAGCATAGGGATATACTGGTAACGGTTGCGTCCGCAATCATAGTAGAAGCCGGCGCAGTCCCTGGCGAAGAAGAAGTACATCTCATCCGGAGTGAAGAGTCCGTCGAAGTCCATCTCCACGTCGCTGCAAGGGGTGTTTATGCTCAGGTTCCAGAGGTCCGACACCACGAGGGGAAGGGGCCTCAGGCCTGAAAGGAAGTCAAGATCAGTAAAGACTCTCAATGCAATAGCTTGATAATCGACACTGCCTGTACCCAGGTCTGCGCTCCACTGCGGTTCGCTCCAAGCAAAAGGATAGTCCTCATATTTCTCCGGGAAAGGATTACGGTCATCGAAAGGAATTATCGAAGGATAGAACTCCCTGGATGCGCTTTCCATTACATCCAGCTTCGGATCCTGTTCCTTGAGACTGAGGCAGAAAGAGGCCATGCTCATCTGGCAACGCCCCACAGGAGAAGAGGCAGCGAAGATACGCGGATTGTTTTTGAATATGGCGGGGTAACTGCTGTACATTCTCCTTGCTATCTCCCGGTGCTGTTCCCATCCTTTGGAGGAAAGCTCCGTGGCGTGTATATACAGGTCGTCATATGCCGCATCAAACTGTTCCCAAAGCCGTCTGCCCCTTTCGGTGAGACGATTGCCTTCTGCTGCAGCGGAAAGCACTTTCCGCAGGTCAAGGTAAAGGTTCTCACCCCAGTAGTAGCGGGCGCCGTGGCGACCGTAATGGCTGATATAAAAGGATTCGTAGCCCCGAGGTGCCTTCTGCGGCGCGGGGACGTCAAAGTCAAGCATATAGTTGCAGCCCCTGGCAAGCTGCAGGTTGTCCATAACACGTTCACGGACATCGAATGTCTGGGCAGACAGCACTGCACAGGCCATTGCCAGGACAAGGGTAACAAAGGTCTTTTTCATAGCGCTAATATCGTGTTTTTTGACCTCTGACGCAAAACCGGAGGGCTGTTTTTGAATTCTAAACCCTATATTTGCACAAAAGAATTCTGGACATGAGAGAAATATGGCTAAGTGCCGCGGGACTGTGCGGCTCGACTTTGTTGGGTTCGGCCATCGGCTTCTTTTTCAAGGGGATGAGCCACAAGTGGCAGGATACGGTGATGGGTTATTGCGCCGGAGTGATGCTCGCCGCATCGGTGCTGGGCCTGCTGGTGCCTGCAATGGAATTTGCCGACGGCGGAAGGTGGTGGATGATACTCGCGGGTGTATGCTGCGGAGTGCTGTTCCTGAACCTGATGGATGTAGTGACGCCGCACCTTCACAGCCTTACGGGTGTAGATCCGGAAGAGCACGGGCACAACCGGAATCTGGACAAGACCCTGCTGATAGTGCTTGCCATTGCGATGCACAAACTGCCGGAAGGAATGGCGGCAGGAGTTGGGTTCAATATGGAAGACACTGCGGATGCCTGGAGCGTGGTGCTGGGAATCTCCATCCAGAACATTCCCGAGGCGATGATAGTGATTGCACCACTGCTCGTGGCCGGGGTGAGCCGCCTGAGGGCGGGTATAGCAGCGCTGGTGATATCCCTGCTGGAGATAGCCGGTGTATGGCTGGGTTATGCGCTTGGAGCCATATCCCAGATGGTGCTCCCGCTGATGCTGGCCTTTGTGGGCGGCCTGATGCTTTATGTCGTCAGCGACGAAATGATACCGGAAACCCATTCGCACGGCTATCACAAGTATGCCACCTACGCCCTGATGCTGGGTTTCCTGACCATAGCCCTGGCTTCCTGTTGATAGAGATATGCAGGAGGGCGACTGAATCACTGTCAGTCGCCCTCCTCAAGTTCCTAGATTCACCGATTCTATAAAGTCCTGCCAGGGTAAGCCAGGAGGCCGGCGGCAAGTATCTTCATTGCCTTCTCCAGTTCAGGAACTTCAAGCACATATGCTATCCTGACCTGATTCAGGCCTTCACCCGGGGTCTTGTAGAATGACGAAACAGGGGTCACCATGGTGGTGGCGCCGTCCAGCCTGAACTCGGAGAGCATCCACTTCACGAATGACTCGGCATTGTCCACAGGGAGTTCGGCGATGGTGTAGAACGCGCCCTTCGGCCTCGGAGCATATACTCCAGGCATTGCGTTCAGCATATCCACAGCGCAGTCGCGGCGCTTGATGTACTCCTTGACGGTCTCGTCGAAATACTCCTGAGGAGTGTCGAGGGCTCCGATTGAGGCATACTGGCCGAGTACCGGAGGGCAGAGGCGTGACTGGGCATATTTCATCGCAGCTGCCATGACCTCCTTGTTGTGGGAGATGACGCAGCCGATTCTGGCGCCACAGAGGTTGTATCGCTTTGATACCGAGTCTACCAATATGACGTTCTGCTCAAGTCCCGGAAGGTTGATGGCGGAGAAATGAGGCTCGTCGGTGAAGCAGTACTCTCGGTAAACCTCATCCGAAATGAGGAAAAGGTCGTGCTTCCTGCAGAGTTCGCCTATGCTCTCGAGGTCCTTCCTCGAATAGAGCGTTCCGGACGGGTTGCTCGGATTGCTGATGAGGACGGCCTTGGTCCTAGGGGTGACAAGCTTCTCCATCTCCTCTACCGGAGGGAGGGCGAAATCCTGATGTATGTCAGTGTGCACCGCCTTGAGGGTGATGCCGTAAAGGTAAGCGAAAGTGTTGTAGTTGGTGTAGAAAGGCTCGAACACTATGATTTCGTCGCCTTCGTCACAGGTAAGCTGCATTGCCACGGCGAACGCCTCGCTGCCTGCCACCTGGATAAGAATCTCCGGAACCTCGATATTGATGCCTATCTTCCTGTAATACTTCTCGACAAGACCCTGACGGAGTTCCATGAGGCCTGCGGAATTGGTGTAGGAAATGTGGTCAAGTTCGCCGCACTTCTTCACTACGGCGTCCAGAGCGCACTTTGGGGACTTGATGTCAGGAGCGCCCACATTGAGATGATAGACTTTGGTGCCTGCCGCCTTCGCAGCGTCTGCGAGCGGTACGAACTTCCTGATGGCGGAAGCCGGCATAGCGGTGGATTTCTTTGAAATCGTTGGCATATAGATGAAGATGTTATTTGTTCGCAGCGGCAAAGATAGCAATAGTTGGATTCTTTCAGCAAGGGAAGACGGAAAATCGGATAAAAAACAGCATATTTGCACATCTTAAACTTGAACATACTGCATGATAAAGAGAAAGACACAGACCGATGAAAGGAATATGGCGACACGGGTCAGCATATGCGCCGCCCGGAAAGAGGACGCCCCTTTCATCGCAAAGACGGTTTTGGCGGCGATGGGACTGGGCACCATGGGGCCCGATGCGGAGGAAGATCCTGCACTCGTTGCCATATGCAAGATGGAAGACACGCTTTATTCTTATCGCAATTCATTGATAGCCAAGGTTGACGGCAAAAATGCCGGATGTCTGGTGGCATATCCCGGCGACATATACGAAGAAAGCAGGAAGAAGACTTTCGCTCTGATAGGAAAGATCAGGGGCAGGGAACTTGAGGCCGGTACGGAGATGGAGACCTTCCCCGGAGAGTATTACCTGGATTCGGTGGCGGTCGAGCCCGAGTTCAGGGGATACCATCTGGCGGAAAGGCTGATGGAGGAGGGTTTTGCCAGGGCAAAGGAAAGCGGATCCGGGCGGATAGGCCTGATAGCCGACAACCATAGGGACTGGCTCAGAAGATATTACGAAGGCATGGGCTTCCGGGAGAGTGAGCATATGCTCTTCTTCGGGGAGGAATATGTCAGGATGTACAGGGAATTGTAATGGAAAAGCTTGCGATATTCGATTTGGACGGAACCCTGATCGACAGCATCGGAGACCTGAGCTGCGCCGTGAACCATGCCCTCGAGCTAAGGGGCTTTCCGACACACAGCGTCAGCGAGTGCAGGATGATGGTGGGGCACGGGGTCAGGAATCTGATAAAAAAGGCTCTGCCTGAAGCACTTTCAGACAACGAAGAGCTGGTGGACGACATTCTGGAACTGTTCACCGGCTACTATACCGAACACATCGATGTGCTCACGGCGCCATATTCAGGAATCGCGGATATGCTGGCGAGGCTTTCGGGAAAGGGCATAGCACTGGCCATAGCCTCGAACAAGTTCCAGTCCGGCACGGAAAAACTGGCTGAAATCATGTTCCCGGGCATAGGTTTCGCCGCTGTGCTGGGCAACAGGCCGGGCTGGCCGCTGAAGCCTTCTCCCGAGATAGTCTTCAAGGCGATGGATGCCGCCGGTATGGACAGAAGCAAAGCTCCCGGCAACGTGGTGATGTGCGGTGATTCCGAAACGGACATGTCCACGGCGAAGAATGCCGGAATATGCGGAATCGGAGTGGGCTGGGGGTTCAGGCCCCTGCCGTCCCTAGTGTCCGCAAGCGTGAAAGTGAACACCGTTACCGAGCTGGAAGCGGCGATATTGCAGGCACTTGGAGTCTGAAACAGAACTATTTGCAGCAGAGAAAACCCTGAAAGCCGTCAGTTCAGATGCTTGCCGTCACTTGGAACGCAGATCTGGATAGCCACGACTTTCTCGAGCACATCCTTCCTCAGGAAACGGGTCAACCCGCTGTCGAAACGTACCTTGCAGGAACCGCCGGCGTCGACGGAGAGCACGGTACCCGTACCGAACAGACGGTGTCTCACCATATTCCCCGGGGATATGGCAACCCCGTTCCCATCTGCTCCCTCAGGCAGGCCGTCTTCCTGCGAGAGTATGATTTTCTCCAGCTCTATCTGATTCTTGAGCCTTGCCCAGAGCGCCTCATCCATATCCCCTTCGGTGACGAAGTATTGCCGGGATATCTCCGCAATGAAACGCGAAGGCAGCTTCTCCGACCTCGCCTGGGCATTATACCCCTCTGACTCAGTAAGATAAAGGCATTTTTCCGCCCTGGTAGCCGCCACATACATCAGCCTTCTCTCCTCTTCCAGCGCAGATGCCTTCCTCTCCCTTATGCTCCTGGCATTAGGGAATATGCCTTCGCTGAGCCCCGCCACGAACACGTATGGGAACTCCAGACCCTTGGACTGGTGAACGGTCATTAGGCGGACCTTGTCGGCATCCTTGCGGTAGTCGGCGTTGGTATAGAGCGAAATATCCTGGAGATATCTGTCAAGATTGTGGGTATCGTATTCGTGCTCAAGCTCGTAGCTGCGTATCCCGTCCATCAGTTCGGTGATGTTTTCCAGACGCTGCTCGTCATTGTCGTCACGGTATTCTCCCTTGAGGCCGGTCTTGTCAAGGACGTATTCCAGGAGCACTGACACCGGAGCGCTGTCCCTGCGCTGACGGCAGCTCTCAATTACGGAAATGAACTCCTTGACGGCGGTACGCCCGAGCTTCGGGTCATCAATATGCTCCTTGAGGGCGGTGTAGAGGGAAAGCCCGTCCCTGTCGGCATATTCCCCGACAAGTTCGAGAGTCGCCTTTCCGACTTTTCTGGACGGGGTGTTGATGACGCGTTCGAAAGCCAGGTCGTCATCTCCGGCTATCAGCCTGAGGTAGCTCAGGCAGTCCTTTATCTCGGTCCTTTCGAAGAAGCGGACACCGCCCCACATCATATACGGCACATTGTTGCGTATGAGTTCCTGCTCGATGGTGCGGGAGAGATGGGATGCGCGGAAAAGGACGGCAAAGTCTGCATATGAAGCGCCCCCAGCCACAGCGTCCATAATGCGCCGGCATATCCAGGCAGCTTCCTGACGTTCGTCGGCAGCATGGAAATGGATGATGGAATCGCCGTCGCCTTCCCGCGTGAACATATTCTTTTCCAGGCGTATACGGTTATTGCCTATGATGGAGTTGGCGACTCCGAGGATATTGGCTGTGGACCTGTAGTTCTGGTCGAGGACTATGTCCCGTTCGGAGTCGAAACGCAGGAAGACGTCCGGACGGGCGCCCCGCCATTCATAGATGGACTGGTCCGGATCTCCCACGACAAAGAGGTTGCCGCTGACTTTGGACAGGGTCTCGATGATGTCCCACTCTCCGGCATTGCAGTCCTGGGCCTCGTCCACCATGACGTAACTGAGCTGCTCCTGCCATTTGGTACGGGCGTCAGGAAAATTGTGGAGTATATGACGGGTAAAGGCTATAAGGTCGTCATAATCAAGGGACAGCTTGTCCACCTGGCTGTAGAGCAGCTGCACGTGCAGCGGAAAAGCGGACCTGTCGGCCGGAACATCGTGCGGCATGACGTGGTCCTCTATGTAGGACTCGCATTTGAAACCCGCCAGAGCTTCCAGCAGCGAACGGACCGTCTTTACCGAACGTTCCTGATTGTTCGCCCCAAGTACCTGGCGGGCAAGTGATTTCATATCTTCCTCATCGAGGATGCGGAAGTTTGCGGGATAACCTATGCGGTAGATTTCCTCGCGCAGGAAACGGACGCAGAAGCCGTGGATGGTGCAGATCAGGTCATTGGCATATCCGGGAGGCACGAGCTGGCTGACGCGGGACTTCATCTGCTGTGCGGCCTTGTTGGTAAAGGTCAGACACAGTATGCCGCAGGGCTCCACACCCAGTTCGTTCACGATATACGCGTACCTGTAGGCCAGGGCGCGGGTCTTTCCCGACCCGGCTCCGGCAATTACCCTGACGCGCCCTTCCGTGGTCTCCACTGCTTCGCGCTGCCTCTCATTCAGACTCTTCAGATCCATCCGGTATCTTCAAAAACGCGGCTTCGCCACATAGTGCAAATATAAGAGGAAAACACATCAGAACATATGACTGCATACGTTTTTTCGCCAAAACGGGAAGGCGTCTCTTGATTATGTACAACAGAGGGGACGGATGGCCGCCCCCCAAAAAACACACAACTATCAATACATACAAATTGACTCTGAGGCTAAACCTTAATCTCAAGAATCAGTTTCTATGCTGACTCATAGTCTTTTGAATACAGGTATGGCTTCAAGTGTTACCGGGACATCCAGGTACTGGCCGCCGTCATAGTGCTCACCGGTCCTGAAGTCTTCCCATCCAGCTTCATTGACAGGCAAATATACACTCCATTTCTGAACTTTAGGCTCGGTCACCGGACAAACCAGATAATCAGGCCCGAACATATACTCGGTAGTCTGCTTCAGAGCCTCCGGATCAGATGCGAAATCAAAGACGAGAGGACGCATCATGGTATAGCCTTCTTCAGATACTCTTCTCGCCACTTCAAGTATATATGGCTGAAGCTGATAGCGAAGCTTGATATTCTCAACATAGATCCTGTTGGTCTCGTCGCTGTAGTTCCAAGGTTCGGTATGGCTGCTCATTCCGTGAACCCTCATGAACGGCAGGAACACGGCAGTCTCGATAAAACGAAGCATAACCTCCTGATAATCTTCATTGGTATATTGATCAACAGGACGGGAGAATCCACCGGCATCATAAGTCCACCAAGGAAGGCCGGCAGAACTCTGTCCGAGACCGCCAACAATCTGACGTCTGAAAGAAGCCCAGGTTCCGCTTATGTCTCCGGACCAGGTAATGACGCCGTAACGCTGGCTTCCGGCGAATGCGCTTCTGGTCAGGACGACAGGCATCCCGTCCGCAGGATAATACTCCTTGAAGCCATTGTACATGGACCTGTTGGCAACGAGAGGATACACATTCCTGTATACATCGCCAGGTATGGTGTTGGCTTTCACCCTTCTGTCCAGGAGCTCATAGTCATTGTCCGGTTCAGTGGCGTCAAACCACCAGCCGTCGAAACCGAGGACCACCAGACTGTCCCTGAAGTTCCTCCAATAGTAGTCCGCAGCTTCAGGATTAAAATAATCTATCCATTCCGTACCAGGAATGAAATATCCCTTTTCCTCAATGGCATCACCCAAAACCGTTCCGTGTTCAACACGGGACCATACCGAAATCATTGCCTTGTAGCCCATGGAATGCACACTGTCCACCATAGCCTTCGGGTCCGGATATTTGTTCTTGTCAAACACCATGGAATTCCATCCGGTTTCTCCCCACCATTTCCAGTCCTGAACAAAAAGATCCACAGGTATATTCCTCTCTTTGAAGCCATTGGCATTTTCGAGCAGCTCTGCCTGAGTGTCATATCGTTCCCTGCACTGGATGAAGCCGAACGCCCAATCCTGCATATGCGGGACAGGACCGGTAAGTTTCCTGTACGCAGCAATCACCTCGTCGGCAGTTCAGGAGAACACAGCATAATCGTAATTCTGGGATACAGGAGAGTAGAAAGTCGTGGTACAGTCAGATTTGTGGACATAGAGTTCCACCGCTTCCGCCTTTGAGCCGACAACATTGAGTGTATGCTTTCCTGCCGAGAGACGGACAGTAGCTGATACTGTCGGAAGCCAGGCATTATCATCATCTATGATTCTGATTCCATCAACTGAAACCTGATGTCCTCCTCTGGTTCCTTCCCTGCCCACACATACAAGAAGAGAATACATGCCATCTTCATCAACTTCAAAAGTACCTTCATATACAGGCCTTCCCGGCATAACTCTACCATGAAAAACCAAAGGTTCTTCGAATTCTCCAGGTATCGGATATATGGTAAACATTTCGCTACCTGGATTGAATTCGGTGCGCCCATAGTTATGCCACAATATGCCATATCCCTTGCTGGATATGACCATAGGGCTCACTATCTGAGTGTTGTTCTGGGTAAGTCGGCGGGAGTGTCCGAATATGTCCAGGACGCCGTCCTGGAACTGGCCTGTTCCGAACTGATGGTCGTCTTCCTGCATTTCGAAGGTCTGGCAGGTTTCATAAGTCGGATCCCCCATTATCTCCGAAGGTTTCATCATCCTTGACCCGGATTTCTCCCTGAACAGTTCCCTGCCCTCGGCATCAAGGAAAGACAAAGTCTCATCGGCATAATGATAACGCACCGTCAGCTTTTGGGTACTGATCTCAACCATTTCAGCATTCTTGACCACTTTGAACCGTGGTGCGGGCACTTTCTCAGTGAAGATGAGTTCCTCCACCTCATGGGTCGGGTTACCCATCATCCTGACCCTGACGGCATTGTCCATCATAGGGGTGAGTATCAGAGTTCCTTCGGAGGTTTCTATTTCCACATCACCGGACACTTTTCCACATGCTGAAACCAGAACAGCAACGAAAAATATCAATATAAGCCTTTTCATATCATTACAGATTACTTGTCACTAGTGTCCGGTAAAAATTCATAAAAGTTCTTTGAAAATATTGATTGTTAGGTAATTACAGAGGTTTTGAGACCGCGCCGATTTGAAATTATCTTTGCCAGACTAACGTAGAATGGCACATGCATAACGGAAAATACGTGTTCTCACAGCTTTTAGACTTCCTTGATAAGGATGTCTTCCTACGACTGGCAAACAAATACAACGGCAATCGATATGTCAAGCAGTTCACCTGTTGGAATCAGCTCGCTGTCCTCATGTTCGGTCAGTTGCTCAACCGGGA
Source organism: Bacteroidales bacterium (assembly GCA_016295455.1). Taxonomy (GTDB): domain Bacteria; phylum Bacteroidota; class Bacteroidia; order Bacteroidales; family UBA932; genus Cryptobacteroides. The sequence continues at coordinate 14,771 of JAEDLE010000025.1, read as the reverse complement.
AAGCCTGCGAGACGTAGTGCTTGCTACTCAGGTCCACGCCAGCAAGGCATTCCACCTTGGCTTCGGAAAGCATGCATCGAAGAGTACCCTTTCAGACGCCAACAACAAGCGCGACTATCGTATCTTCGAGGAGTTTGCTTACAGGGTTGTAGCGGAAGCCAGAGCCTGTCGTGCCGACGATATCTTCAAGCTTGGAGGCAACGTATATGCCTTTGACTCAACGACTATCGAGCTTTGTCTTGAGACATTTCAATGGGCCCTGTTCAGGAAGAATCAGCGAAAAGGAGGCATCAAAGTACATACGCTGTATGACATTGAGACATCCATTCCTACGTTCTTTCACATCACCGAAGCACGTATCCACGACATGAATGCAATGGATGAGATACCATATGAGGAGAACTCATTCTACATCTTCGACCGCGGTTACAATGACTTCAAGCGTCTCCATAACATTGAGAGCATCGGGGCGTACTTCGTGGTCAGAGGAAAGAAGAACAACGACTTCCGACCGACCAAATGGACGAGACGTTTCCAGCCTGGATCCGGCATCCTATCCGACGCTGTGGGATGTATGGATGGACAGTTCACCAAGGCGAAGTATCCTGACAAGATCAGGCGCATCAAGTACTGGGATGAAGAGAACAAACGTGAGTTTATATTCTTCACTAATGCGTTGGATATCAGCCCGATGCTTGTTACAGAACTCTATCATCAGAGATGGCAGATCGAGCTTTTTTTCAAGTGGCTCAAGCAGCATCTGAAGATAAAAAAGGGCTCTTATGGAAAGGGAGGAGGAGTTCTCCCGTTTGAAGGCCGAGGTGGAGAGCCTCCGGGAAGAGAACAGGCGGCTTTCCGCCACCACCGGTACGGATGCCGGCACCGGGTTCACGGAGACCGGCATCGACTCCCTGGACCTTGCAAAGGCGGTATGCTTCCGCTCGAAGGAGCAGGGGCATATCCTTTACCGCAACCAGGTGCAGACGATAATGTACATCCTTTACGGGAAGCACCTTGCGAGGTGCGGAGCGAGGCTAACTACCGAGCATCCGCAGATGTGGGAGTACGGTCCAGTCTTCCCGAGGGTATATTCGAAGCTCAAGGATACATCGGATGACGGGTACAGGGCCGAGTACGAGGCACTGGTCACCGCTCATCCGGACGTGGCCATGGACATGGAGGACACCGAAATCCGGGATTGGTTCCAGAACTTGAGATAGAAAGCTGGAACAATATCAAATCGAAAAAGTACATTATGTTGAACTTTGTTGCCAATCATGATATATAAAAAACTTTTCTATAGAAACTTTCTTTTATAGAAATTAATTTATATATTTGACCCATACTGAAATCTTGAAACTATGTGTATATCGAATAAAATTGGTCCTCCTGTCGAAGGTGATGACTTCTATGGAAGAGAAAAGGAATTAAAAAAGGCGACCCGTCTTCTGGACAGTGGTCATTCGCTTCTTTTATCCGCTCCTAGACGCATTGGGAAATCTTCATTTGCAAAAAGGCTGATCGATATTAAGCGGAATAAGGGATGGAATTGTGTCTATATTGACTTGGAAGAAACCACGTCAGTGGATGGTTTTCTCAGACTTATAATTGAGTCCTTTGAAAATGGTAAAATCTGGAAACAGGTAACTGGCAGCATTTCAAAAGGGATTGGAGCAGTCCTTGATAGAATTGAAAAAGTATCTGTCGGTCCCATAGATATAAACATAAACAAGAAAGATGAGCAAGAGAATCTCTACAAGGATTTGAAGGAGCTGATTTGTCATGACCAGGATACTCTGATTGTGGTGGATGAACTGACTCTGTTCCTTGGTCTGCTGAACAAAAATGAGAACGGCACAGATAAAGTATCGTTCATTCTCAATTGGCTTAGGAGCCTGCGGCAAGTGAGTCATACGAAGGTGAGGTGGTTGTTTTGTGGTTCGGTTGGACTGAGGAATTTCACCTCGGCACTGAATCTAGGCTATACTGTAAATGATTTGACAGAATTTGGACTTGATGAACTTAACAGGGAAGAAGCGTCCGGACTGCTTTCCGGACTATGCGACGCCGAAGGAATTGAAATGAGCCTCGAGGACATCCAGTACACGTTGGATAAACTTCACTGGAACATTCCTTACTTTATCCAGATTATCTTCGCCAAGATTTCCGAGGAATATGAAGGTGAAGTCAACAGAACAATTATTGATGCTGCATATGATAGTCTATGTTCTGAAAATTACCTTTCCACCTGGTCGGAGAGACTGTCTGAATACGGTGAATATGAGAAGCCGGCCAGAATGCTGCTGAAACAACTTTCAACTCTGCCATCGGGGATGGAACGTACATCTCTTTTGAATGTTATGATGACCGGAGAGAACCCTTCAGAACTGGAATCGGTTGATTATAATCTGAGCAAAGTCCTTGAAATGTTGGAAAACGATGGGTACATATTGAAGCGTGGGTCCATTCGAACTTTCCGCTCCCCTTTGCTCAGGGATTATTGGTACCAGAAGTTCGTTCAATGATGATTATTAGATGAGAGCAAGTTTTCCAATATTGTACGAGAACCTGTCAGGCTTGAACATCGAGGAAAGGACCATTCTTGATGTGAATACTGATACTCTTTCATTGCTGGAAAATGGTCTGAGCAATGAGAATCCGTCCAGAGCCGCACAGGCAAGAATGATTGTGGGAGAATCCGGTAGTGGAAAGACATTCCTTCTTGCAAGACTATTCCAGTCCGTAAAAACTGAGATGTCGGAACAGCTTGTACCCGTGGCTATTGAAGGGAAAAGAGTGTTTTCATCAGATGACATATGGTCCGAATGCGCCAGAATGCTGAATTCACAAGACATTCCCGACTACGATGGTATCTTGAACTGGCAGGCCAATAGCAACAAGCGAATCATTTTGCTCCTCGATGATATCGGGTACTATTTCAGACGTTCAGAGAAAGCTGACCAATATGCACTGAGAGGTAAGTTGAACAAGGCTGGGGCACCAATCATTGTTGCGTCCTGCGATAAAGTCCTTCCTGCCTTCACTGATTATGATGCTCCATTCTTCGACGGATTCAGGCTTCATTACCTGAAACCGGTTCAAATCAGTTCCTTTCTGAACACTTCTGGTTTTGATTGCGACTCTTCTAGGTTGGAAAGGCTGATGGACTATTTACCTTCCACCATCCGCTCGCTGATTGTGGCAAGAGAAATAATGAGCAAGTCTGAAGACCGGAGCAAAGACCTTATCTGTCTCGCTGACCATTTCCACTTGTACTTCAAGGAAAAATTTGATTCGTTGAATGTCCAGGCCCAGAGACTCCTCATCTGTCTTGCCTCTGCCGACACCGGACTCACACTCGCAGGAATTCGGAGTGCTGTCCATCAAGACAATGGCAGGATTTCACCGTACCTGAAGCTGATGGCTGACAGCAAGCTCATACGAAAGGACGGTAGGACACCAAGAGGGAGCCTATACACAGTCAGTGATTCACTATTCAAACTGTGGTTACGAATTGAGATCGTTGGGAAGGCATGACGAATGATGCCAGTGTTGTTCAGGAGAATCATCCATGGCACAGATCCGTTGCGTAGTTGAACGCATCACATATCAGAACCCGGAAAACGGCTATTCGGTGTTCCGTGTGAAGGTCAAGGGGTACGATGACCTCGTGACACTTGTGGGGAACCTGCTGGATGTTCCGGCGGGCTCGGTACTTCTGTGCCAGGGCGAATGGAGGGTGGACAGGAAATACGGGCAGCAGTTCCAGTGCACGACCTGGGAGGAGGTGATGCCCGCCACGGCCTACGGCATAGAGAAGTACCTCGGGAGCGGGCTGGTAAAGGGCATAGGACCAAAGTTCGCACGGCTCATCGTTGACCGATTCGGCACCGACACCATCGATGTCATCGAGACGGATATCGAGCGTCTGAACGAAGTCCATGGAATTGGCGCCAAGAGGATAGCCAAGATACGCAAGAGCTGGGAGAGGCAGAAGGACATAAAGAACGTGATGCTCTTCCTTCAGGGTCACGGGGTGAGCACCGCCTTCGCGGCAAAGATCTACCGCGAGTACGGCAAGGAGAGCATTGACAAGGTGCAGGAGAACCCCTACCGCTTTGCCGATGACATCTGGGGTATCGGTTTCAAGACCGCAGACGGCATAGCCTCCAGGATGGGCTACGGTAAGGACGATCCCCGCAGGTGCCGCAGCGGTATCCTCTACACCCTCGGCCAGATAGCTGACGAGGGGCACTGCTTTGCCACAGAGGAGCAGCTCCTGGGGAAGGCCATGGACCTCCTTGAGGTCGGGGGCGAAGCGGTCTGCGGTGTCCTGGGAGAGATGGTCGAAGCTGGTGACGTGATAAAAGACGGGGAGGATATGTATCTGCCTCCCTTCCATCATGCCGAGTGCGGCGCTGCCCGAAGGATTCTCGCGCTGAGGAGCGGAAGCGGATCACTCTTCTCCGAACCGGAGCCGGATCTGTCTCATGGCGGGGGCATCGTCTATGACGAGACCCAGCTGGAGGCCGTAAGGCTGGCCCTGAAATCGAAGGTTATGGTGCTGACCGGAGGTCCCGGGACAGGAAAGACCACCACAACGAAGGCCATCATCGGCGCACTGCGCTCCTCCGGGATGAAGGTGCTGCTGGCGGCTCCCACGGGACGTGCGTCGAAGAGGATGAGCGAGGCCACCGGGATGGAGGCCAGGACCATCCACAGGATGCTCGAGTATAACCCCAAGGAACAGAGTAGTAGTGCTTGTCGCAGCTCAGATATACATGACCGTTCTGCTGGACGGTGACGTCCGCATAGCGTTTCATAAGATATGGTGTCTCAGGCAGATCTCTAAGCGCCATTCTCTCGATCGCATGGAAGTGCTCTTCGCGAGTATATGCCCGCTGCTGCATACGAGTCTGGTTATGTCTGACAAGCAGCTCATACACCGCCACATTCAACTCTTCCAAGGAGAAGAACTGCCGATGCTGAAGTCTTGCATATATCCGATGGTATATCATCTGCACCTGATTTTCTACAAGAGACTTCTGAGTTGGTTTGGCAGGCTGGCAAGGTATGACGACGAAGCCGTAATGATTGCCCATGTCCTCCATCGCCTTGTTTATCGTGGGTTCATACTTGTCAGCTCTCGTCACGGCAGCCTTAAGGTTATCGGGAACAACTATTTTAGGAACGCCGCCATAGAACTCCAATGCACGTCGCAAGGCATACAGGAAGTCCTCAGTCTTTTGAGATGGAACACATAGCACGAACGCATAGTCAGTGCATGCAAGAGTAGAGACAAAGGTCTGGACCTTTATCACTTCACCTGTCTCCATGTCGATGTAGCTCAATGTGTCACCGGCAAAGTCTACATATAGTTCAAGACCAGGCTCATGATGCAGAACAGATGTCGGTGCCTTCTGTGCTTTGAGATTCTGAGCCAGATGATAGAAGAACTGCGAGCGCTCATATCCGTCAGGATGCATGCGTTTATAGTCCTCCCACACAATCTGCCTGGTGACATGCTTGCGACTCAGCTGCTCAACAAAGTCAGGCAAAAGACGAAGGAACTCCTCCATCCTTTCATCAGTATATGCAGGATTGCCGGGATGCATTCGCTTGTCCAAAACGGGGTCATCCAACTTCAGCAAGCCCACAATACCTAACGGATCAGACTCTGCCTGTTTGACAAACTCATTTGCCTTGTCCCTGCTTATACCTAGCGTCTTGGCAATCTGTCTGTTTGACATGCCTGACTGCTTTAATTGGAGCAATTGCTTGACCTTGCTCATATCGATTGATGTTCCTGCCATAACTCTGCTATGTTTAGTTGTTCCATAGCAGCAAAGTTATGAGATTTATAGCAAGAGTGGCCGACAATGCTCCGGACAAGATTGAGCATCAATGATTTAAGATTGAAAAGTGGCCGACAATAGTCCGGATTCGTGTTCGCAGACTGGCATTTTTGATGGACTCCAGCGGGAGTGGCCGATAATGCTCCGGAAAAATAGAGCGCCGCGGCAGATTTTGATCGTTTTTTACTCATTATTTCACCTTTTTAATAGGTGAACGAGTATCTTTTTAATGGAATTTTGAACGGATTTACTGGCCGACCATGGTCCGGATTACGCAGAAGATCCTGAGACTGGTGTGGTAACCCTCACAACCAATGGAAAGGGTGACTTTGCAAACTACTTCAGAGAGGCTACGATCACACTTACAGAGCCTAAGAACTACTCTACCGAAGGAGTTGTCCTCGGCAAATACACAGTTGAAGAAATCAACATGTTCCAGGCTGAGGTTATCGACGATGATTCTGTAATCTTCACCTACTATCTTCTCTCTAATGCAAACCGTGCTTTCAGCGCTGACGACGAGGAACTCGGAGAGAGCGTAATCGCTTTCCGACTTACAAATGATGGCAAGCTTGAAATGCAGTTCAGAGACTATGACATGCCTCCATTCGGAGAAATGTGGTGGGACGATGACTTCGACGCTGACATGTTTGCATTCTGCTCAGTCTTCACAAAGGAGCAGTAATCATACATAGCATATACAGTTGTGGCCGATATCCAGCAAAAGGATATCGGCCACATTCTTATTTAGCCAGCAGCCTTATTTCAGGCTGTTGATGTAGTTCTGAAGAGAGGTTTCCTCTGCCTTGAAGTTCAGTTCCTGGCTGCTTGAGCCCGGGTTCTTCACAGAGAAGACGAACGATACGCCTGAATTGCTTTCAGTGAATGTCCACTCTGCTTCCTTCGAGCTGCTCTTAGTCTGGCTGATGCCCTCAAGATTGACCTGAAGAGCCTCATAGATGCTGAGGACCTTGCCAGCATTGAGCTTGTAAGGTGAAGTACTGTATGGGAAGCGGCTGAAGCCTTCTGCGTAAGAGAGGCCGAGCTTGTCATGATACTTTGCGACTGTAGGACCAAGGTTGTATGAATAGTTCACCTTAGTCGCCCCAAGTTCAGCAAAAGCAGGATATCCGAGTGAATTGAGGACAGATCCCAGGAGGATTGCATTCTCTTCCACTGATCCGTTGGCTCCGTCGTAGATATAGTCGAGGGTCGCGAGTTCTGTGCGTACGCAGTCATCTATATACGACGAGTAGTCAGAAAAGGATGGAGCACTGCTGCATGATGCAACCGCAAGCGCAGCTGCTATAATGAATGAATATTTCTTTTTCATGATCTTCATCAAATGTAGGTTGAACAATGCTATTTCTGTCTTACAAATACAGGGATTGTCTCAAGGTTTGCAGGAACGCTGACGCTCTGACCTCCTTCATAGACGGTGTCGCTCCAGAAGTCCTTCCAGCCTGCCTTGTTCTCAGGAAGATATACCTTCCAGGTCTTTACGCCCGCCTCAGTGATAGGGCAGACAAGATAGTCAGGACCGAACATGTACTCTGTGGTCTGCTTGAGGGCTTCCTCATCGCCAGGGAAGTCGAACACGAGAGGACGCATGAGAGTGTAGCCTTCGGTTGATACCCTCTTGGCATTCTCGGTGATATAAGGGAGAAGAGAGTAGCGGAGCTTGATGTTGTCAACGTAGATTTTGTATGTCTGGTCGCTGTAGTTCCAAGGCTCTGTGCGGCTGCCTGAACCATGGACTCTCATGAATGGCATGAATACAGCTGTCTGAATCCAGCGAAGCATGGTCTCCTGATACTCAGCACTGGTGTACTGGTCTGCCTGACGCTGGAAGCCACCTGCATCGTATGTCCACCAAGGAAGACCGGTCGACATCTGTCCGAGGCCACCGATGATCTGACGACGGAGCGAATCCCATGCTCCGCTGATGTCGCCTGACCATGTGATCACGCCATAACGCTGAGAACCAGCGAAAGCGCTTCTGGTGAGGACAACAGGCATCTTGTCAGGATCATAGTAAGTCTTGAATCCTTCGTACATGGTACGGTTTCCAACAAGTGGATATACGTTTCTGTACACGGCACCAGGGATGGTGTTGTTCGCAACTCTCCTGTCGAGAAGCTCATAGTCATTGTCCGGCTCGGTTGCATCGAACCACCAGCCGTCGAAGCCCATCACTACGAGGCTATCCCTGAAATGCTCCCAGTAATACTGAGAAGCTTCAGGATCGAAATAATCGATCCACTCGGTACCAGGAATGAAGTATCCCTTCTCCTCGATGTCATCTCCGAGAGGTGTTCCGTGCTCGACTCTTGACCATACTGAGATCATGAGCTTGTAGCCAAGTTCATGGAGTTCATTGATCATGCCCTGAGGATCAGGATACTTGACTTTGTCGAATTCCATTGAGTTCCAGCCTGTGTCTCCCCAGTACTTCCAGTCCTGGACGAAGAGATCGACAGGGATGTCTCTGTTCTTGTATCCGTATGCATTCTCCATGAGCTCAGCCTGGGTGTCATACCTTTCGCGGCACTGGATGAATCCGAAAGCCCAGTCTGGCATCTGAGGAACCGGACCGGTAAGAGTTCTGTATGAAGCGATGACCTCATCGGCAGAGCCGGCGAATACGGTGTAGTCAAGATTCTGAGAAACCGGAGAGCTGAAGGTTGTAGTATTGTCCACCTTCCTGAGCTGAAGTTCCACGCTGTCTTCAACAGATCCTGTTGCAACAAGAGTGTGGCTTCCTGCTGTGAGTTCAGCGAATGTGGCAACTGTAGGTACCCATGAGTTGTCATCTGAGAAAATCTTCACACCGTCAACTTCGATACTGTGACCGCCTCTTGCACCTTCCTTGCCTACGCAGAGAAGCAGAGCATAGAGACCATCCTCGTCAACGGAGAACTTACCCTCGAACACCTTTGGCTGAGGCATTCTGCGCATGCCGGGAACGGCTGGTGCGGCTACGGCCTCCTGTGCTGAAGGTCTCACATTGATTGTGAAAGACTTGTCACATGGGTTGAAGTCCGTGCGTCCATAGTTGTGCCAGAGGATTCCATATCCCTTGTTTGAAATGATCACTGGTGAAACAATCTGGCTGTTGTTCTGAGTGAGTCGTCTTGAAAGACCAAAGATATCAAGCTGACCGTCCTGGAACTGGCCTGTACCAAACTGATGATCTCCTTCCTGCATGACGAAAGACTGGCTGACCTCGTATGTTGGGTCGCCCATGATCTCGGACATCTTCATCGAACGGCCGCCCTGCTTCTCCTGCATGAGGATATTGCCAGAGGCATCATAGAAAGTCAGACATTCGGTATTCTTGTCGAACACTGCCTTCATCTTCGAAGTTTCGATGACGATAGTGCTTCCATCTTCGGTCTTGGTGTATTCCGGAGACGGAACATTTTCAGTGAAGACGAGTTCCTCAACGTCATGGGTGCGTTTTCCCATCATCTGGACTCTTATGGCATTGTCAACCATCGGAGTGACGATGAGCGTTCCTTCTGAAGTAGGAATCTTCACGCCCTGCTGTTCTGAATTGCAGCTTATCAGCAAGAGGGCGGATAGCAAAATGGTCAGTGGTTTGTTCATGGTATGATATTGACTTGATTTTCAAATATAACAATTAAAAAGTTCTGGGGCAACTCCGAAAATGCTGTCAGAATCCAAATCTATTCTGCCATCACCACCTATTGCATGATGGCAATTGTGCAGAAGAAGATGGGGGTTGACAGGTCAATCTACGAAATGCTGCAGATGGTAAGTTGCTCACTTGCAGAAACTAAGCATCTCGGAGAACTCTTTGCAAAACCTAACAACAATATAATCAATGAACTTGATGGTTCTACCTAACCAACTTTATTTGATTGTTAAACTTTATAATAATCGTCCGGAACTTTTACCGGACACACATGATTACTTGTCCAAAAATTCATCTCTGATCCATACGGCCATATCTCCTGACCCGCGATGATTCCATGCATAGTAAGGTATCAGGACAAGACCTGGCTCTGAGACATGTATCTCATCAACGCCGTACAGTTTTGACTCATCGTGGCTACAGCTCAGTTCAGGACGGCCTTCAATCACGACCTCCCTGACATTCAGGCCCTGATTGTCAGGCCATTCTGCACAGAATACGACAGGCCCTTTTTCAAATGCCACCCTGCCACGGTCTTCTTCAACCTTGTCATTGGCCTCAACAATCCTAGGCAGCATCTCGAATGACATATGCACGGTATCTCCTGCTTTCCACTTTCTGCTTATGCGCAGATATCCGTTCTCCAGCTCTGAGTTGACCGCCTCGCCATTGACATCCACTCTGAATTCCGGGGTTATACCGTCAGCATATTCATAGAGGTCGGACGGCACCACTTCGTTACGTACCCATCCCGGGATTCTGACCATCAGGCTGAACGGTCTACGCGGAGCATCCTTCACCTCCAGCCCAATCTCTCCGTTCCAAGGATAGTCAGTCTTCATGGACAGCGCAACGTCTCCCGCATCGAGAGACACCGTCACATCGTTGGACATGAAGAGATTGACATACAAGTCATTATCCTTGACAGCATATACATAACCGGGTACCGAAGGTATGAAACGGCAGATATTTGACGGGCAGCAGGCGCAGCCGAACCAAGCCTGTCTGGCATGCCTTCCGTCCGACTCCAGAGGGTTAGGATAGAAGAATGATCCGCCGTCAAGGGATATGCCTGAAAGCACACCGTTGTAAAGCGTCCTCTCAAGAACATCGTAGTACTTGGAATCTCCGTGGAGAAGAAACATCCTATGATTGGTATAGACGTTTCCGATAGCCGCGCAAGTCTCGCAGTATGAAGTCAGATTAGGCAACTGATATGGTGCTCCGAATGCCTCGCCTTCCCGCAGCGCTCCCACACCTCCGGTCAGATATAATTTGGTTCCGACCATATCTTCCCAGATGCGGTCAATCACCTCTACATATTCTTTGTTTCCGGTCAGGGCAGCTATGTCCGCAATACCCGAATACCAGTATTCAGCCCTTACGGCATGACCCACCGCTTCCTTCTGTTCCATCACGGGAACGTCGGACTGACGGTAACTGTCCATACCTTTCTCACCCCTGCCTCTCATATCGATGAAGAATTTGGCCTCATCGAGGTATTTCCTGTCACCGGTAAGGGTATAGAGTTTCGCAAGTGCCATTTCAGCTATCTGGTGTCCCGGAACCCTTATCTGCTGGTCTTCTCCCGGACCAATCTCACGACATACGCAATCTGCGAAACGGATGGCTATTTCAAGGAAATTGCGCTTGCCTGTCGCCCTGTAGTGCGCGACAGCGCCTTCGATCATATGTCCGAGATCATAGAGTTCGTGACTGTCCTCTATCTGGGCCCATCTCTCCGAACCTGACCACCGGTGCGGGTGCTCCGGGTTGCGGGTACGGGCCGTGTAGAGATAACCGTCAGGCTCCTGAGCAGTTGCCACTATCGCAATGATGCTGTCAAGATATGCCTCAAGTTCAGCATCAGGATAGGTCTGAAGAAGATATGATGCTCCCTCGATGGTTTTGTACACGTCTGTATCATCGAAAGGCAAACCCCTCACCTGAAAGCCAAGGCTCGTGTCTGATGCCATCTGGAGTGCCGCTTCTTCGAAATTGCGGTATCTGCCTGTCTCATCACACTTGCTGAACGCCAGCGGAATGGTGACATCCCGCGATGCAGCCAGTCTCTGTCCCCAGAAAGAATCAGTCACCTTCACCGAAGTAAATGGGACGGGGGTATAAGGATAGCCATGATTCTCCCGCTTTGAGGAGCAGGAAAACAATCCTGCAGAGATAACGGCAAAAGCGGTCATTGCCAATATCCTGTTAGATTTTTTCATAACATCATGCTGTTTTTTCTCAGAGTCTCAGCGAGTTCGTAAAGAAAGGTCCTGATTTCCCAGTTGCGTTGTCCGGAAGGAGGCATTCCGCGAAGCTGACGTATCCTGGCAGTCGGAGGTTCCCACATAGGAACAAGTTGATTGCCCTCAAGCATATTCGCGCAATACTCCGCCGCTTCCAGCATGGCATTGGCGGTATCGGGATCGGCCATATTGAGGGTCAACGCCTCCGATGCCTGCAGAAGTGCCTTTTCCACATGATGCTCCATATTGGCATTTTCCTTTATCATGGTGTTGAGATCCCTGTTCCTCGTAAGCCCCATGAATGAGGTGATGATTGAAGGATCCCTGATTGTACCGTCGGGATAGAAGAAACCGTGTATTGGACCGAAATGGCCGTGTATCATAAGCTCAAAGGCATAGAATCCACATCCGTGCTCATAACACTTTCCGATAGCCAATTCGTATGGATTACCCCTGCCCGTACATCCTGTCTCACTGTTCATCAAAGGCTTGCCGTATTTTTCCGCAACAGCTTCTGCAGTCTTCCAGCTCTCTTCAACACGGGCTTCAGTAGGAAGATAATCGTGGAACGTGATTATGTCCACCAGATCAGGAGAAGCGGCTTCCAGATTGGATGCGAACTGTACCCCGACCGTAATCGGATTCACTTTGTCAAGTTTCTTGACTAGTTCACAGTAATGGCGAACATGTGCAAATATCTCGGCCCTGTGAGCAAGATGTTCTTCCTCCGAAGAACATTGGTCATGGTAGGCGTTGCATGACGGCTCGTTCATGACGTCCCAGCAGATAATTCCCGGCTCACCTTCCATAAAACTTATTAGATGCTTCACATAAGGATCGCCTTCCTTCTTCCAGAACTCAGGTTTGAGAATGGCAGGATCAAGGGAGCAACCGTCCCAGATTATTGGCATAACTGATATGCCCATGCTATGGGCGATGCGGACATAATTCCTGAATGAGGTCAGGTAGCCTTCTGGATTCATCTTGTAGCGACGGTAATACAGACATATCCTCGTGCTGTTCATTCCTATGGATTTGCCAAATCCAAGTTCCCGGCGTATTGTCTGTTCATCCTGGGCCCAGCCGAAATAGTGATTGCCCCTGATATGACTGTAGTCATCCAGAAGTTGGGCTCCAGATGGGAATGCGGCAAGGGTCAGAGACATAACCGCTATCAGAATTCTAAACTTATTCATATCACAACCATTCAATTCTTTTCCACAGGAGTCAGACGATAGGTCACAACGTCATGGGATGGCACAACCGTCTGCCGTGTATTGATGACATATTGGTTCTTCAGCCTGCCGGTACCCTTCTTCAGCGTATTGGTAACCGGCGCGTCAGGATTCCACAGATCCCTGACGGAATAATTGACGGAACTGAAGGAGGTCTTGCGGCCGCTTAGGGCGTCATCCACCTCAAGAGATGCCCAGTCTATGTCAAGGGCAGCATCGCTCTCCCCTGCATTCAGGATGCAGAAAGCCCAATCTCCATTCACGAGAGGCTTGAACCAATACTGAAGATCACCTTCTTTCTTGAGGCATAGGCCCTGCACACCAAGCGGGTCCTGATCAATGGCTATGACCTCGCGGTTCTTGATAATGGCAAGGGTCTCTTCCGATATGTCACGCAGGTCATTGCCCAATATCAGAGGAGCCGCCATCATGCACCACATGGTGAAGTGCGCACGGTCTTCGCTCAGGGTCATACTGTACTCTATGCCGTCCACGGTTATCTTATTTCCAACCTCAAGCATATCGGGATCGTTCCAATGCCCGGGTCCTGCATATTCGCGCAAAGGAGCCGTCTGTTCAATGATTTCCAGCACGCTCTGAGGTCTCCAGTTGCGTTTTCCTTCCGCATTGTATGATACTGGAACAGGCAGGAAAGCAGGACCGATATCGTGGGTGGTACGCCAGGAGTGTCCGACATCTCCTGCCCATTCCCAAGGCTTGCTCATTCCCCACTCACAAATGCTGAATACCATAGGACGCCCTGCTTTGGTAATGGCATTGCGCATAAGTGAATATGCCTCCTTAGGGTTGATGCCCGTGGTGAAGCACCAGTCGTATTTGACGTAGTCTACCTCCCAGCCGGCATATGTAAGAGCGTCCTGATATTCATGACCGCGGCTTCCGGTGTAACAGTTACAGGTGAAATTGCCTGCATCACTGTAGATTCCGAACTTCAGTCCTTTGGAATGGATGTATTCTCCGATGGCCTTCATTCCGGAAGGGAATTTTGCCGGATCAGGATGTACAAAACCCTGCTCATCCCTCTCGCCATGCCATCCGTCATCAATGTTGACATATACATAACCCACATCTGCCAGACCAAGGTCAACCAGAGCATCGACGGTCTCTTTTATGATGTCTTCATTAATGTCAGTCATGAACTTATTCCATGAACTCCAACCCATCTGCGGAGTATCACATACGCCTTCCCATTTAGGAAGGGAGGCATCTGGACGACGAGGCTGCGCGGATGACAGCACAGAAGTTGCCATCATCAATGAAAAGCACAATAGTGTAATCTGTTTATTCATAATTTGATTCGGTCTATCAAAAGAGGGTGGCCAAATTGACTGCTGGTCACCCTCGTATTCAGGTCATCAAGACCTTGATAATTATTTTCTCTTTTTCTTTTCCGGCTGAGGATTTGTCCTGACAGCACGCATCTGCTTGTCAAGAGTGTCGAGCGGGAGAGTCGAGAACACAGGTGTTGCAACTGCTGCCGGTTCATAACCGTCAGGGTAACCGAAGACTGTAAAGTCAATCACACCGAGCGGATTCTCCTTTGGCCAGTCGGTGACGGTGAATCTTACAAAACGGCAGTTGACAGCTTCGAATTCCTCGAATATTGTGTCTCTTGCCAGAGTGTTGCCTGTCTTGTCAAGGACTGTGACATAATTCTCACCATCCTGGGACACTTCAAGCCTGTACTTGTAAACTGGTGGTACAGAAGGCATACCCCATCCCCTTCTTGCTCCGCTGAACATTACTCTCATAC
>JAEDLE010000074.1 GCA_016295455.1 Bacteroidales bacterium | reverse complement strand
TCAACAAGCCGCAGGTCATTGGGCCGAGCGGCTTTTGTTTACAACGGCGACTCCGGTGAAGACCAGGATGATGGCGGCGACTTTCATTGGCGAGAGCCGGTCGATTCCGCTCAATATGCTGATGGCCACGGCGATAACAGGTTGGAGGTAGGAGTACATGCTCACGAGCGTTGGCCTGAGCCTCTGCTGTCCGATGGGGATGAGGAAATAGGCGACGAAAGTGGCGAAGAACACGAGATATGCCGTTTCGCCCAGCAGCTTCGGGCTCAGCTGCGAACAGTCTATGGCCATCACCGGCCCGAGCGATACGGGCAGCGCCACCATCAGGCAGAACAGGAACATCCACTTCATGAAGGTCACCACGCTGTATTTCCGGATCAGAGGCCTGAATATGCCCAGGTACAGGGCGAAGCTCAGGCTGTTCATCAGCAGCAGGGCGATGCCCGCGGGAGAACTTCCGCCCGTCCTCTGCGAACCTATCGCCATCGAGCCGAAAATCAGTATCAGCACACCCGCCAGGCTCATACCCACACCCAGCGCCTTCTTGCCGCTGATAGGCTCTTTCAGGAATATGGCGGCGAAAATCATTGTGAAGACCGGTCCCAGGGAACCCAATATCGAGCTCTCTATCGAAGTGGTCATTGTGATGCCCTTGAGGAAGGTGTACTGCGGGGTGACCAGGCCTATCATCGCTGCCGCCGCAGTAAGGGCCAGGTCCTTCCTGCTCATCTTCTCCTTTGGCAGGAACAGCGACAGGGCCCAGAACAGAGCCGCAGCGCAGACCATTCTGATTCCGAACAAGGCCTCGGGAGAAATCACCGAGGCATTCGCTATGTCCTTGCAGAATACTATGTTAAGTCCGAATATGATATAGGCTCCGGCACTTGCCAGATGCCCCGTAACCTTTTTATCGTCCATTTTCAGAGATATTGTGCCGTAACCCCTGCGCTTTGTGCCAGGGCCGCAGGCGTGCCGCAGAAGCAGATCCTGCCTCCCTTCTCACCGGCTCCCGGACCCATCTCGATGACATAGTCGGCAGCCCTTATCACATCCGTATTGTGCTCGATGAGCCATACGCTGTTTCCGTTCTCCACCATCCTGTCGAAGACTCCGAGTATATGGTGGACATCCTTGACGTGGAGACCGTCCGTAGGTTCATCGATGATGAAGACCTTGCCCTTCTCCCCGAGATATGACGCCATCTTCAGCCTCTGGAGTTCGCCTCCGGACAGTGTGGAGAGGGCTTGGTTCAGGTGCAGGTATCCCAGGCCCATATCCATCATTGGCCTGAGTTTCTCCTCGATGACGCTGCCCTTGAAGAACTCCATCGCGAGCCGCACGCTCAGGTCCATCACCTGCGCTATATCCAGTTCCTCGTGCGTGTTGGGACTTTCCAGCCTGTATTTCAGGGCTTCAGGAGAATACCTAAGTCCTCCGCAGGCCTCGCAGACAGTCTCGATGGAATCCATGAATGCCATCTCGGAGACTATCACGCCCTTGCCTCCGCAGACCGGGCATGCACCCTTGCCGTTGAAGCTGAAGTTGTCCTCCTTCACCTTGTGTCTTTTTGCGAATGCCTTCCTGATGTCTCCCGCCACGTCCATATAGGTCGCCGGAGTCGAACGCAGGCTGACCCCTATGTTCTTCTGGCTGATGTACACCACCTCGTCCTCCACTGGCCAGCTCCTGCGGAAGCACTCCATCAGGGAGCTCTTGCCCGAGCCCGCCACGCCTGCAACCACTCCGAACACGCCCAGAGGTATGTCCACATCCACATCGCGAAGGTTGTGCAGTTTCGCCCCGCGTATCGGGAACATTTCCTTCGGCTTCCTCGGCTCCTGCTTGAAAGGGACCTTCATTCCCAGCATCCTGCCGGTGTTGGTGCCGCTCCTGAGCAGCTCGTCATAACTGCCGCTGAACATGATTTCTCCGCCCATCTTGCCGGGGCCCGGACCCATATCCACGATATGGTCGGCAATCCGTATCATCTCTTTGTGGTGCTCCACCAGCAGCACGGTGTTGCCATGGTCACGCAGCCTGCAGACGGATTTCTTCATAAGTTCTATGTCGTGGTTGTGCAGGCCCACGCTCGGCTCGTCAAGGATGTAGAGCACGTCCGAGAGCGAAGAGTTGATGTACTTGGCGATCTTGCACCTCTGTGCCTCTCCGCCCGAAAGCGTGCCCACGGGACGGCTCAGGCTCAGATAACCCAGGCCTATCTCCTCCAGAGCCTCGAGCCTTTCGGATATGGCCTTCTTCATGTCCGCTGCCAGCGGGTCGGAAATGCTGTCCACCCACGTCCTGAGCCTCTCAATCGACATGTCGCAGACCTCGGCTATGTTCTTGCCCTCTACCTTGCAGGACAGGATCTTGGGGCTCAGCCTGGTGCCCCCGCAGTCAGGGCAGGTGCCCATAGTCAGCATGGGATTCAGCACTGCGCTGTGCAGCAGGCCTTCCTCGGAATTGATGATGCTCCTGTACATGCGCGGAATCAGGCCTTCATACTTGGCAGTCTTCGGCCAGTTGGCAGGCGGATTCTTCAGCTTGATCTGGGGACTGTTCAGGAACAGGTCCAGTTCCTCAGGAGTGTAGTCGCGGATTTTCTTGTCCAGGTCGAAAAGCCCGCTGTGGGCATACCTGATCCATCTCCATCCGCCCTTGCCGAAGGCGATATAGTGTATCGTGTCCTCGTCATTGAGGCTCTTGTCGAAATCCACCAGCTTGTGGATGTCCAGCTCCCTGATCTCACCCAAGCCCGAACACCTCGGGCAGCAGCCCTGCGGGTTGTTGAAGCTGAAACTGTCCGAATAACCCACGAAAGGCTTTCCCACCCTAGAGAACAGCAGTCTCACCAGGGCGTATATGTCAGTGTAGGTTCCGACCGTCGAACGCGAGTTCTGCGCCGGTTTCTTCTGGTCTATGACTATGGCTATGGGCAGCCCTTCTATGCTGTCCACGTTCGGGCGCCCGTATTTCGGCAGGTACTGCTGCACAAAAGTCGGGAAGGTGTCGTTCAACTCCCTTCTCGACTTTGCTGCTATCGTGTCAAGGACCAGGGAACTCTTTCCCGATCCCGACACACCTGTGAACACGGTAATCCGGTACTTCGGTATGTCAAGGGACACGTCCTTGAGGTTGTTCTGCCGGGCACCCCTTACGGTGATGCATGCGCTCATTACGCTCTTTCTATGGTTGCCTCCCTGTCAGGTCCGACGGAGATGATGCGGATAGGCACGCCCACGTGCTGCTCCATGAACTCGATGTACTCCCTGAACTCTTTCGGGAACTCGCTTTCGCTGCGGATTCCGCTCAGGTCCCTCTTCCAGCCCTTGAACTCCTTGTATACAGGCTCTATCTTCGCCTGGGTGTCGAACGGGAAGTGGTCGGTCTCGACTCCGTTCACCTTGTAGGCTACGCAGACCTTGATGGTGTCGAAGCCGTCCAGACAGTCGGATTTCATCATTATGAGGTCTGTCACGCCGTCCACCATCACCGTGTATTTCAAGGCCACGAGGTCAAGCCATCCGCAACGGCGAGGCCTGCCCGTAACGGCACCGAACTCGTGTCCGACCCTCCTTATCTCGTCACCCGTCTCGTCGAAGAGTTCAGTCGGGAACGGACCGCTTCCCACGCGGGTGCAGTATGCCTTGAATATGCCATATACCCTTCCTATGGTCGAAGGAGCGACTCCCAGGCCGGTGCAGACTCCGCCGACCGTGGTGGATGACGAGGTCACGAAAGGATATGATCCGAAGTCGATGTCCAGGAGTGAACCCTGTGCGCCCTCAGCGAGCATAGGCTTCTCCTTGATCCAGTCGTTCACATAATACTCGCAGTCGATCAGCTCGAAGTTCTTGAGCCACTGCGCTGCATCCATCCACTCCTGCTCGCCCTTGTCAGGGTCACAGTCGAACTTCAGGTCTGCAATCTGCTGCAGATGCCTCTCCTTGAGCTTGGCGAACCTGTCGCGGAAGTCATCCGCAAGTATGTCTCCGACCCTGAGGCCGTGGCGGCTGATCTTGTCGGTGTAGGTAGGTCCAATGCCCTTGAGGGTGGAGCCTATCTTGCCCTTGCCTGCAGCGGCCTCCTGTGCTGCGTCGAGCAGCTTGTGGGTAGGAAGGATGAGGTGGGCCTTCTTGGAGATGCGTATCTTCCCGTAAGGGTCGATGCCGAGTTTCTCCACGCCTGCGCACTCCTCCCTGAAGGTGACAGGGTCAAGTACGACACCGCTGCCTATGATGTTGGTGGAACCATCCCTGAATATGCCTGAAGGGATGCTCCTGGCAACGAAATTCTTGCCTTCGAAGTAGAGAGAATGGCCCGCGTTCGGACCGCCCTGGAATCTTGCCACTGCAGGATATCTTCCTGCGAGCACGTCAACCATCTTTCCTTTGCCTTCATCTCCCCACTGAAGGCCGAGGACTACGTCTATCTTTGCCATATGAAAGTGTTGTGTTTTTTACTGTTCAAGGAATGGAAGTGACTCTGTCATCAGAATGGAAGGTCATCCCCTTCGTCGCCCGGAAGGTCCAGTGAAACCGCCGCTGTGTCTGCCGGCCTCGGAGCCTGAGGTACCGGTTTAGGAGCTGTCTGGACCTGGGCCGGTGCAGGAGCAGCCTGGATATCCTGGGCGCCCTCATTGTCAGCGCGCCTGCCCAGAAGCTGGAGGCTGTCCGCCACTATTTCGGTGGTGTATCTCTTGTTGCCGCTCTGGTCGGTCCACTGCCTTGTCCTGATGCGCCCCTCGATATAGAGCTGGGTGCCTTTCTTCACGAAGCGCTCCACCACGTCCGCATTGCCCCTCCAGACCACGATGTTGTGCCATTCGGTATTTTCATGCTGTTCTCCGTTACGGTCCTTGTACCTCTCCGAGGTCGCGAGAGGGAAGGTTGCAACCTTCGCGTTCGAACCACTTGCTGAATTTCCTTCGAGGTAACGTACTTCCGGATCCTTGCCAACGTTACCGATGAGCATTACTTTGTTGAGTGACATTTCGCAATTGTTTTTATAACCTGTGCAAGATAGTGATTTTTCCGGAAACTTCCCTTATTTCATCACCTCTTCCATAGCCTCAGCCGAAGGGGTTCTGCCCGTCATTATGCCGTATCCTGTAAGAGCTTGATAGAGAAGCCATTTCCTGCCGGACACATAATCATAGCCTGAACCAGGGCCGAAGACGGGGTCCTTGTAGTTAGCCTCGAGCAGCACCTTTCTTACCGGACCGTCGCCCACAAGTTCCTCTCCCTGAG
>JAEDLE010000073.1 GCA_016295455.1 Bacteroidales bacterium | reverse complement strand
CTTCGACTGGAAAAAGGTCTGCGATGAGATCAAGGTCATAGAACCGCGCTTCCGGATCAGGAAAAGCGGGAAACTGACGTCACCTTCAGTTTGGACAAAAAGTTGCCGCGGGGCAATGGCTCGCTTCATAATAGACGGAAGGATCAGTAGCCCCGAGGCATTGTGTGATTTCAGTTTCGAAGGGTTCAGGCACTCATCACACCTGAGCGAGGACTGGGAATGGATACGGCCTCTCAGTTCACCATGTAGCCAAGTCTGAATTCAAAGCCATTAATTTCCAGCAATATGCTATCCTCGCCTGTGAACTCATCAATGTAGAAGTTGTTAAAACCCGCATACAAGTTGTCTCCTTTCCAGAGGTCATACTGGTCGACAGTGTGCAATCCGCCCTTGAAATCGACATATCGGAGGCCATCACCCTTGACCAGGAAATGAATCTCTTCCTCATGTCCGCAGAGCATAGACAATCCCAGATCGCACTCATTCTTTTCAAGGGAAACGCTGAATTCCGCGTAATAATCCCCATGTCCTCCGTTGCTGTCTTCCAGCACCCTGAATCCCACGATACCCGACAGGGACTTCACATTCGAGACTACGTTCACCGGCAGTGCCAGAATCCTGGTCTTGTTATTTGACGGGTCAACATATCTGCATTCAAGTTCATACGTCCCCATTTTAAGATACGGTCCTTTCCATACCGCGGAATTGCCGCCAATCAGGGATCCATTCAGTTTCACAGACGAGGTCGTCATATTCCCGCTGATATCGGTCCGGTCAGATCCTGTCAGGAAGATATCGGAAGGGGTCAGAACGCTCGAAGTTGTGACATCCCTGTAATATGCCGACAGGGTCTGGGGAGCTTCGAAGCCGACGTGTCCGTGTATCCTGCCGCTTACCGTAGTTTCGACGCCCTGATATGATAACGTCAGTTCATATTCAGGCAGAGTACCTGTCCACGCACCGCTTCTGCCCCACCAGTCTGCCGCTTTGAGTTTACCGTCGGCATATGCCAGCAAGTCTGAAGGTACGCCCCTTGTCAGGGTCAGCGAGTAAGAATCCGGGGTCACTGTTTTCTCAACCCCAAGAGCATCTGCATATATGCAGCTGAGGGTATAGTCCACACCTCCCCACGCATCTGCAGGAGCTCCCGTCACCTTCAGTTCCGGGGACTTCATCGGACTGAGATTGAAACTGCAGACCGCTTCGGCATATTCCTTTTTATCCTTCGCCCTCATTTCCAAGGACATAGCCGATGTTCCGGTATATGCCGACGTGATGGTGAACTTTTCTCCCGTTTTGGTCAGACTGACACCGTTCCGGGCCCATAATGCCTCATCGTACAGCAGTTCATATTCCAGACCGGCCGGCTGGACAAGCAGATTCACGCTGACGCTCCTGCCATATCCGAGCGTAAAGCCGCTTTTATCGAAAGCGAGGCTTCTGTTATTCGTAAAGTCCTCTGTTTCAAGCTTCCAACTACCTTTAAAAACCCCTTCATCAGTTGGATAAAGCGTAATATGATAAACCTTGTTGCGTATGATTTCGAAGTTGTCCGTTGCATTTCCGCCCAAATAGAAGCGGAAATCAGACCTGGTTGCACTGAGTCCGTGATCCTCATAAGAAGCGGACAGTTCGACATATGGCAGCAAGGCTGCGCAGTCAATATTGGAAGGCACCTTTTTCCAGGGGTCGTCGTTCGAAAAATTCAGTTTACGGCGGTTCTCAGGCACATAGAAATAGCATTCCTCCGTGCTGATGGAGGCAATGTCCTTCGATGAGGCGCTGTCTCCGTCCACTACCTCAGCCGTTTCATAAAAGTCATCCTTCCATGGAGCTATATGAGTAGGACACTGCTTGAGTTTCAACGACTTATACTGAAAGGAAGCGGTCTTCAGCAAGCTCTCGTCCACCCTGATGCCGACCTTGGCAAAGAGTCTTTGCACCGTTATGGATACCGGCACTCCGGCAGACAGCACGCAGTTCTTGCGGCTGCCCGCCATAGGAATGCAGGCGTCCTTCAGCCCCGCAGGCCGAAAATCGAGGACGAGACCGGCCAGACCGGCGGACGACTCCGGAGGAGTCAGCGCAGAGCCGTAATTGGCAAGCACATAGAAGTCAAAGGCCTGGCCACGGGTAAGCTGTACTGTGCAAGATTCAGGAGTACCGAAATACGAAGCGGCCAGTGTACCGCCGTCTCCGTACACAAACAGATTGACATCAGCCACCCTGCTCTCGTCCGGCGAGAGGTAAGAGCGTGTAGTGTTGGTGAAAGCATTCAGATCCAGCGTAACAGCTACAGTGCCGCTACCCTCATCCTCAATGTTTTGCGTGCATGCCACCCCGACAGAAGCGACAATAAGCAGCAAGGCGAAGTTTTTCAGTTCAAGCAAGTTCATCATTTCACATTTACATAATCCTCTTCCTCAAGCAGAGGAAACGGGAACTGTCCCGATGCCACAAAGATATGCGGTTTATCCGTTTCCTATCCGATTAAACGATTAATTTGCAAGCCTGAATAAATACACATGTTTTGTAATTTCATAGGTGGACTATGAAATTACAAAAATGCAGCCATTTCGGGAAAGCGCCGATATCGGGCAGAGTATTAGCGGCGGACAAAAAATGCCCCAGAATAGCCTGTGAGGCCGTTTTGAGGCATTCTGTCATGTGCAACACCTGAAGAGATCAGGTCAAATGTTGTAAAAACGTAGTCCACCTATGAACGTCCAGAAGCGGAGATGAGCTCTTTCAGGTACGGGGTGATTTCGTGCGAGAGCAGCTGTTCGACGGTGGTTTTCATTCTGAAGCGCCAGTAGAAGGGTGTGACGACAGGGATGTTGATACGCTCATCTTCAGGCACTTCCAGACAAAGTTCAGGTCTTAGGGAGAGCCAGTCCTGAAGCGGAAGGATGGCGAACAGGGACTTGGACTGCAAATGCATCATTATTATGCTGCGGCAGATGTCGGGAGTGATTTCCTCCGGCGCGTCGCCGCCCTGTCCGAGCACCTTGTTCCAGAAATGCCGGGTCACCTGCCTGTCCTCACGCCACCATCCCCTGAGAGGAAGCATGTCGTGGGTGGAAGTCGCACATACTGAAAGGTATGGATAGCGCCAACTGTCAGCGAATTCAACGCTGGAATCCTTAGGCATACGCTGGATTTCAAGCGACACGATGCGGAGTTCATCCATCACGGAAGGTACGCAGGCCGGTATCATTCCAAGATCCTCACCGCAGGCAAGCATTCTCGTAGATTCCAGCAGATAAGGCAGTTTGCTCATTGCGGAATCGCGCCAGAAAGCTTCATGACGACGATAGAAATAGTCATCATGAAGAGCGATGAAAGCATTTTTCCTTTCCTCCGGCAAATTCATGAATTTTTCGGAGTCACGCGCCGCAATCCTCGGATGCCACATACCCTTGCGATGCGTGTCTTCGACAAAAAGCGTATCACAACTGCCCTTCTCCACATAACGAGGATCCGCCGGATCGAAACCCTTCGCCTTCAACTCATCTTCTGAATATGGCAACGCGGGATTGAAGTGTCCGAACAGGCCGCTCTTGAGCCCAACAGGAATTTCCCATATCCTGAAGAATCCGAGTATATGGTCAATCCGGAAAGCATCGAAATACTGTTCCATATTGCGCAGACGAGCCTTCCACCAGGAAAAACCGTCCCTGGCCATCGCATCCCAGTCATAGGTAGGAAAACTCCAGTTCTGGCCGTCAGCGGAAAAAGCATCAGGCGGTGCGCCTGCCTGACAGTTCATATGGAACTGACCCGGATTCTGCCAGGCATCCACGCTGGTCCTGCTCACGCCTATGGGAAGGTCCCCCTTGAGTATGACTCCCCTGGACCTGGCATAGTCACGCGCCTCACGGAGCTGACGGTTCAGATGGTACTGGACAAAGGTATGATAATCAGCTTCTTCACGGTTTTCTTCTACAAACGTGCGTATCTTACGCTCACCGTAAGTGGAGAACTTGCCCCACGCCGACGGGTCGGCAGTTCCGTATTTGACGGTAAGTATACGGTAGGCGCAATACGCCGTAAGCCAAAACTCATTCTCCTTCACAAAGCCTTGAAAGTCTTCGGAGGCTGAAAGTTTCTTCCAGGTCGACGCGAAAGCCTTGCGCATCAGCCTGTCCTTCGCCTTGTTCACCTTCTCGTAGTCAACCTGCGGAAGATTCTCAAGTTCAGCCTGTTGCGTCCTGTAGGCCTTATCCACTTTCACTCCCGCGTCGGGAAGATACACGAACTGCGGATGCAGGGCGTATATGGAATTGGCGCTGTACGGATATGAGTCCAACCAGCTCAGGGTTGCAGTGGTATCGTTCACCGGAAGCAGTTGAAGGACACGCTGCCCAGTCGCAGCTGCCCAGTCGGCCATCTTCTTGAGGTCGTGGAAATCACCTATTCCGAAGCTGTCCTCCGTTCTTATCGAGAAAACGGGTATTGCAGTTCCGGCGCATTTCCAGCCGCTGCGGTAGAGTTCATCAGGACTCTGTGCGGACGACTTGCCGCTCTCGCGGTCAAGTGTAAGGACCCCGTCGGAAAAGCCAGAAGTGTAGAATGGAGCGCTCTCAGGCACATCCTGCCAATTGTCCTCCATCAAAGGTGCGGCAACGGTATGTCCCCGCCATTCACGGCGCTTCATCCTCCCGCCTTCCCAAAGTTCATAGTGGTAAGGGGCCCCGTCACGGAAACAGTGGCGGCGTCCCTTTTCGATTTCAAGTGACCATATTCCCCCGGGATTGTACTGCATAGGAAGAGCCTGGTCTCCTATGAGAAGACGGATTTCCTCCCCCCACCTTGTTATATATTCGATTCGGAATGTCAGGAGCATAGTAAACACAAGTTCCGCAAGTCATAAGTTTTCATTAATCCGAGAATTGTGCCGCTTGCGAAACTTTTTTTCCTACGCACATTTCCCGTCTTTCCAGGACCCTCCCCCAAATTCCTTCCCCCGGGAAAGGGATTTACTGTCGACCTGAAGGTCTCAAAACAAAGTGTTACGCATTTGCGAAACTCCAGTCGCAGTAAAGATATATGAAATTCGTTACAATTTACGCATTAATGTCTGTAATGAAAAATACAATAGCGATTTGGCACAAGCCTTGCTACTATTTCAGGCGATAGTAGAAAGGTTATATTTTGGTTAGTATCAGAGGCGGTATACGATGTGAATCGTGACCGCCTTTTCTGTTACATTTCAGGGCAACAGCGTCCTCCGAAGCCTCAGAAAGGCGAACTCCCACACCGGACCGGCGAGAATACCATCCGCAAAAATACGCAAATGAAGCGCTTTCCGCGTTTTTTATTTCTATATTTGCGGCCTTGAATCAATAACCTATATACAATTGTTCGTTAATTTTTTCAGGCCCTAAGCGGCCCTGGCAGTAAATAAAA
>JAEDLE010000072.1 GCA_016295455.1 Bacteroidales bacterium | reverse complement strand
ACCCTCTGCTTGTAAGGCAGACGCTCTGAACCAACTGAGCTATGCTCCCAAGCTTTGTCTCGTTTACGGATGACAAAGGTACATATTATTTCGGACTATGCAAGTCTTTTTCTGATTTTTTTGCAACGATTAATTATCCCTCCCGATTTGGAAAAGAGATACAGAGAGACTATTTTTGCGGCCAAACAAGTGTTCATATTATGGCATTCAATCTTTCAGGGGTCTTCCGTCCGAAGTTCTTCGGTCTGTTCAAGAAAGGAAAGTACAACAAGGACCTCTTCATCTCCGACCTCATCGCAGGTCTGATTGTCGGCGTAATCGCCCTGCCTCTGGCCATTGCATTCGGTATAGCCAGCGGCGTAACCCCTCAGCAGGGTCTCATCACCGCTATCGTAGCGGGATTCCTGATCAGTTTCCTCGGCGGCTCCAACTTCCTGATCGGAGGACCGACCGGAGCGTTCATCGTAATCGTCGCAGGAATAGTCGCGAAGTTCGGAATGCAGGGGCTGATAATCGCCAGCATTATGGCGGGAGTCATACTCGTGGCGATGGGCCTGCTCAAACTCGGCGGCATATTCAAGTTCATCCCGTACCCGATAGTCGTGGGATTCACCAGCGGTATAGCCCTGACCATATTCTCGACTCAGATGAAGGATTTCTTCGGTCTGACTGTCGATGTTCCGGCAGGTTTCATCCCTGAGTGGATATGCTATTTCAGCAACATCGGCAATATCAATTGGATAGAGGCAGCTTCAAGCATATGCTGCCTACTGTTGATAATATTCTGGGGCAAGTTCAACAAGAAGATCCCAGGCTCGCTCATAGCCCTGATAGCAGGAACGGTAGCGTCAGTGCTTCTAGACAAGTTCGCCGGAGTGCATCTGGCGACAATAGGAACAAAGTTTCCGGAGCTTGCTCAAGGTCTGCCCATGCCTAAACCGGTAGTGCCTGAAATGTCGATGGCAGTCATCAGCGAACTCGTCTCCCCTGCCTTCACCATAGCGATACTCTGCGCCATCGAATCCCTGCTGGCAGCGATGGTCGCAGACGGAGTCACAGGAAAACACCACAATGCCAACACTGAACTCATAGGACAGGGAGTTGCAAACATCATCACTCCCCTCTTCGGCGGCATACCGGCGACCGGAGCCATTGCGCGCACTATGGCAAGCATAAACAATGGAGGCAAGACTCCCGTGACGGGTATAGTACACGCTTTCGTGCTGCTGCTCATCTACCTGTTCCTGATGCCATATGCAGTTTACATCCCGCTCTCCGCCCTCGCGGCCATACTCGTGATGGTGGCATATAACATGAGCGAATGGAGGACTTTCAAATACCTGCTCAAGGGCGACTGGGCCGATATCGCGGTGTTGCTGATAACCTTCTTCCTGACGGTGATAATTGACCTGACCGTAGCCATAGAGGTGGGTCTGCTGCTGGCGGTAATCATGTTCGTAAGGCGCGTGATGCAGACCAGTACCATCGAGGTGCTTGATGCCGACCACAAGGTTTCATCTTCCGAAGATGAAGAAGTCATCAATCCGGAGGACACCCAGTATCTGGACATTCCAGAGGGTGTGAGCGTATACGAGATAAACGGCCCGTTCTTCTTCGGTCTCGCAAGTTCATTCGACGAACTGGAGGACAAGAAGAAAGCGGTGAAAGTCAGGATAATTCGTATGAGAAAGGTGCCGTTCATCGACTCTACCGGCATCAACAACCTCAAGAATCTCATCGACCGCAATCACAAGCGCGGCATCAAGGTGATACTCTCCGGCGTCAACCCGAACGTCTCGGAGTCCATCCACAAATTCGGACTCGACAACAAACTATCCGACGGCTGCATACAGCCGAACATCGTCCCTGCGCTTGCAAAGGCGAAAGAGATTTTGGGAATATGACAACGTGGAAGCGCTCAGCCCAGAATCTGGGCTGAATGCTCCTTGGTATTGACTTTGGCGATGGCTTCAGAGATGATGCCGTCGCCATCTATTATGTAGGTAGTCCTGATAGTTCCCTCGGTAACCTTTCCGTACATCTTTTTCTCTCCCCAGGCTTCGTAAGCCTTGAGTATCACCAGGTCAGGATCTGAAATCAGATGGAAAGGCAGGGAATGCTTCTCGATGAACTTCCTGTGGGAAGCCTGGGAATCCTTGCTGACACCGAGGATTTCATAGCCCTGTTCCTTGAAGCGGGCATAGTTTTCGGCAAGGTTGCAGGCCTCTGCGGTACAACCCGGAGTACTGTCCTTCGGATAGAAATACAACACCAGTTTCTTTCCGGCAAAATCACTGAGCTTCACCTCGTTGCCATATTCATCAAGCCCCACGAACGGCGGAGCGGGAGTTCCTTTTTCAAGCATATGCCCTGATTATTTGAGTTTTGTCCTGACCTTGAGGCTGCGGATTGATTTCGCGACGTTGATGAGGTGGTCGGCGATACGCTCGGAGTTCGATGAGAGCGCGAGGTACTGGGAGCCGGCCTTGACCGTGCAGGAGCCTTCGGTAAGTCGGCGTATGTGATTGTCTTCCATCATCTTGGTGAAATCGTCCACCTTTTCCTCGACTGCGTTAGCCATGCCGAGAGCCTCAAAATCCTCATCCTCGTAGGCCATTATCGTGTAATTGTAGAGTTCGCCTATCATGGCCTGGAGCCTGCGGACCTCCTCGACTGCAGCCTCAGAGAATGAATTGCCCTCACTCTTGAGGAGTTCGGCGGACTCGATTATGTTCTCCGCATAGTCACCGATGCGCTCCAGATCCCTGATGGTCCTGTAGGTGGTGGCGAGGTATACGTGGTCGTGCTCGCTCATGCTCTTATGCTCAGAAAGTTTCACGACGAAGTCCACCAGATCCCTGTTCAGGAAGTTCAACTCCTTCTCCACCTTCTCGAAACGCTCCTGCTCCACAAGGTCGAGTGTGCATATGGCATTGACCGAACGGTTGAAGTTCTCGATGGCGAGGGAAGCCATGCGGAGTACCTCCTTCTTGGTCTGCTGGACAGCCACAGGAGGGGTCTTGAGCATGTTGTCATCCACATAATGCAGGCGCGGTGCATCCGGGTCCAGAGCCTCAGGCTTGTCCGGAACCATCTTCACCACCATGTTCACCAGCAGGTTGGTCAGAGGGAGTATGCACATCACGGTGACCACATTGAAGAAGGTATGGAACATTGCGAGCTGGGTCTGAGGCGCTCCCGGGAACCAACTGTTGAAGAGATGTCCGAAACTGAGGGAACCGCCTGAAAGGGCACCTGCAAGCAGGTTGAGGGCGAGGAAGAAGATCACGCCGCTGCAGTTGAAAATGAGGTGTATGAGCGCCGTCCTCTTGGCGTTCTTGCTGCTGGTCATACCGGCGATTATCGCCACGACGCAGGAACCGATATTGGAACCCATCGTTATGTATATGCCCTGGTCAAGGCTGATGAGGCCGCTCACAAGCATCGCAAGGGCGATGGATGTCATCACGGAAGAACTCTGGATTATCGCGGTGAATATGGTTCCGATGAGCACCAGCAGCACAGGATTGCTGATTCCTGCAAGGAAAGTCTTGACGCTCGGAAGCGCTGCGAATTCCTCCATCGAGCCGCTCATGAGGGAGAGACCGACGAAGAGCATACCGAAACCTGTAAGTATGCCTCCCAGGGTCTTGTAGCCCTCCTTATTGGCAAAGAGCGAGATGAAAGCTCCAATTCCGGCGAATGCCGAGAATATGATGCTGGTCGAGACCCCGTTGCCTCCGAACATACCGAGCGCAACAATCTGCGCGGTGATGGTCGTACCTATATTCGCACCGTAGATGATGGTCGCCGCCTGTGTCAGGGATATGATGCCGGCATTCACAAAACCGATGGTCATCACGGTTGTCGCACCGGAACTCTGGATGGCAGCGGTACCGATAGTACCTATGCCGACGCCGAGCAGTTTGCTCCTGGATGCCTTGGTGAACAGATGCTTCAGTCTTTCAGAACTTGCAGACTCGAGATTGGAACTCATTATCTGACAGGCAATCAGAAAGATTCCGATACCTGCCAAGAGTGTGAGGATTGCAGTAAGCGCTGCAGTAGTGCCCATATTTCTATAAATTTGGGCCCAAATTTAACAAAAAAATAAGAAAATCTTAACAAATAAGGGGCAGGTGTTAAAGGCCCCGTGGAAAGCAACGGTTCTATGCCGGGAAGGAGGCGGTTGAATGACGGGATGGCAACTCCTATGGGAGGGGTGGCTCCGACAGGAGAGAAGGTGCATATGGGAGAGGTGGCAACTATGGGAGGTGTGCCTCCGATGGGAGGGGCGGCGCCGATGGGTCAGCGGGATACTTCTTTGCCGGCAGCTACCCAGCCGTTGAAGCCGGAGGCAAGTTCCACCACCTTATAGCCTTTGTCGACCAGGATGCGCGCAGCGGTCTTGCTGCGGTTGCCGCTCCTGCAGTAAATCGCAATGGTCTTGTCAGAAGGCAGTTTGGCAGCCTTCTCCGCGAAATCATCCCCGAGCACATCGATATTCGCCACGGTCCCGGGAATGAAGCCCTGGGCGTGCTCCGCCGCCGTCCTCACATCCACCAGCACAACCGTGCTGTCAGAAACGGCAGCCTCAAAACCCGTAACCGAAACCGACTCAAAAGCCCTGTCCTGAGCGCAGGAGCCCAGACCGAACATAGACAAAATGCTCATAATCAAAATAATTCTTTTCATATCAAATCCATTACCGGCCGCGGACGCAGCAGCCTGTGCAAAGATAGGCATTTGACTTTGGAAAAACGTAGGTGGACTACGTTTTTCCAACAATCGGCACAGGGGATATTGCACAGGTCCCGGGAAAGAGTTATCATTGAGGACATGGAGGTTTGATTATGCAGATTTTGCTCGCAAGTGCCAAGACTATGAGGGAAAGCACCCCTATGGGAGGGGTGCAGGCAAGTTCGCCCCTGTTTCAGGAGGAGGCGTTGATGATTGCCGGTGATATGGCGAAGAAAGGGACAAAGGAACTGGCGGAGCTGTTCAAGTGCAGCGAGTCCATTGCCGCAACCAACCGAAGCCGCTTCGAAGTGTTCGGATCCGACGAAGCAGAGGTAATCCCGGCTGTGCTGGCATACAACGGCCAGGCATACAAGTATCTGAAGGCCTGGGAATTGGATACTGCGGCGCTGGACTGGGCACAGGAACATCTGTGGATTTCTTCCTGTCTCTACGGTATGCTCAGGCCGCTGGACGGAATCAATCCCTACAGGATGGACGGCGCATTCAGTCTCCCCTGCACCGGAGGAGGAAAAGTGTTCTCCTTCTGGAGGGACAGGCTGACAGAACTCCTGATACGCAGCACAAAAGAAGATGACGGAGTGCTGATTTATCTCGACACGGATGAATTCCGCAGCCTCTTCGACTGGAAAAAGGTCTGCGATGAGATCAAGGTCATAGAACCGCGCTTCCGG
>JAEDLE010000024.1 GCA_016295455.1 Bacteroidales bacterium | reverse complement strand
AGAAATGGATGAATTCAAGATTGAAGTAGCCGGAGAACAGCATCTCCGGTATGTGGACGAGATTCTGCAGACCATAGAAAGTGCCGCTAAGGTCAGGGGCACGGGTATAGCCAAGAGAAAGCCCGAATATGTGGCTCAGAAGATGATGGAGGCAAAGGCGGTGATTGCCCTCTGCGGCGAGCGTTTCGCCGGATTCAGTTACATCGAGACCTGGGGAGACAAGCATTATGTGACAACCTCGGGACTTATCGTCCACCCGGATTTCAGGGGCAAAGGCCTCGCAAAGAAAATCAAGGACATGACTTTCACCCTCGCGAGGCTGCGCTGGCCGCAGGCAAAGATATTCAGCCTCACAAGCGGCGCGGCCGTAATGGCGATGAACACCCAGCTCGGATACAAGCCGGTGACCTTCGCCGACCTTACGGACGACGAGAGCTTCTGGAAGGGGTGTGAGGGCTGTGTGAACGTGGATGTCCTCAAGAGGACCGGAAGGAAATATTGTATCTGCACGGCCATGCTATATGACCCGCAGGAACAGCTTCCGGCCAAGATATCGGACGAAGATATGACAAGAATCAGGAACATCGACAGTAAATTGAACGCTTAAAAGATGAAAAAGAAAGTAGTAGTGGCATTCAGCGGCGGTCTGGACACATCTTACACGGTGATGTACCTCGCCAGGGAAATGGGTTATGAGGTGTATGCGGCCTGCGCAAATACCGGCGGTTTCAGCCCGGAGCAGCTCAAGGCCAACGAGGAAAACGCCTACAAGCTCGGAGCAAAAGCATACGTCACCCTTGACGTCACAAAGGAATATTACGAGAAGAGTCTCAGGTATATGGTATATGGCAACGTGCTGCGCAACGGCACCTACCCGATCAGCGTTTCTTCAGAGCGCATATTCCAGGGTATGGCCATAGCAAGATATGCCAAGGAGATAGGGGCTGACGCCATCGCCCACGGCTCCACCGGAGCGGGCAACGACCAGGTCCGTTTCGACATGACCTTCCTCGTGCTCTGTCCTGAGATGGAGATCATCACCCTCACCCGCGACCGCAACCTCAGCCGCAAGGAGGAGGTGGACTATCTCAATGCCAACGGCTTCCACGCCGACTTCACCAAGCTGAAGTACTCCTACAATGTGGGAATATGGGGAACTTCCATCTGCGGAGGAGAGATTCTCGACTCCACCCAGGGTCTGCCGGAGAGCGCATACCTCAAGCAGGTGACCAAGACCGGCAGCGAAGTGCTCAGCCTCGGTTTCAGCAAGGGCGAGCTCTGCAGCGTGAACGGAGTCGAATATGATGACAAGGTGGCCGCAATCCAGGCTGTCGAGGAAATCGGAGCCGCATATGGCATAGGCAGGGATATGCATGTGGGTGACACCATCATAGGCATCAAGGGCAGGGTAGGCTTCGAAGCCGCTGCTCCTATGCTCATCATCGCCGCTCACAAGTTCCTCGAGAAGTTTACCCTCAGCAAGTGGCAGCAGTACTGGAAGGACCAGGTGGCCAACTGGTACGGCATGTTCCTGCACGAGAGCCAGTACCTCGAGCCGGTGATGAAGGACATCGAGGCCATGCTCGAGAGCAGCCAGAGGAACGTGAACGGAACCGTAACCCTGGAACTGCGCCCGCTGAGTTTCTCCACCCTGGGAGTCGATTCTCCTGACGACCTTGTGAAGAACAAGCTCGGGGAATATGGCGAAGGAGCGAAGGGCTGGACTTCGGAAGATGCAAAAGGCTTCATAAAGGTAAGCAGTACAGCGCTGCGCGCCTACTATCTCGCACACCCTGACGAAACCCGTTAGCATATGATAAAAATAGGAATTCTGGGAGCCGCCGGATACACCGGCGGAGAGTTGATTCGCCTTCTTCTGAATCATCCGGAGGCGGAAATAGTGTTCGCGAACAGCGCTTCCAACGCAGGCAATCCGGTCAGCAGCGTTCATTCGGGCCTCATAGGAGAGACTGACCTGCATTTCTGCGGAGACCTGCCGCTGGAGGATGTGGACGTGCTTTTCTTCTGCTTCGGGCACGGCAAAAGCCGTGAATTCCTCAAGGAGCACGGAATCCCTTCTCACGTGAAGATCATAGACCTCGCCCAGGATTTCAGGATCGCGGCGTCGGACCACGACTTCATCTACGGTCTGCCGGAGATGAACAGGGAGGCCATACGCGGCTGCACCCGCCTTGCCAACCCGGGATGCTTCGCCACCTGCATACAGCTGGGCCTGCTGCCGCTGGCGAAGGCCGGACTGATCACACACGACGTGAACGTGAATGCCATCACAGGCAGCACGGGGGCAGGGCAGAATCCATCGCAGACAACACATTTCAGCTGGAGAAGCGACAACATCAGCATATACAAAGTGTTCGCGCATCAGCATATTCACGAAATACGTCAGTCGCTTTCGCAGCTTCAGGGCAGCCTGGATGCGAGCATTGACTTCATCCCGTACAGGGGCGACTTCGCAAGGGGCATTTTCTGCACCAGCGTGGTCCGTTTCGACGGGGAGGAAGGAACGCCGGGAAATCCTGACAAGGAGATGCTCGAGCAGATGTACAGGGACTTTTATGGGGGTGCGGCGTTCACCTTTGTGTCGTCTTCGCCCGTGGACCTGAAGCAGGTCGTTAACACAAACAAGGCTCTGATACACATCGACAAGTTCGGCAACAAGGCGGTGATCAGCAGCGTTATAGACAATCTCCTCAAGGGTGCGGTCGGACAGGCCGTACAGAATATGAACCTGATGGAAGGACTGGCCGAGGACTGCGGTCTCAGGCTGAAGGCTTCCGCATTCTAGAAAGCAAGCAAAATGAATCTCTTCGACGTATACTCTCTGTTTGACGTCACCCCCGTGAAGGCGCGGGGATGCCGCATCTGGGACGACAAGGGGCAGGAATACCTCGACCTCTACGGAGGCCACGCCGTCATCTCCATAGGACACAGCCATCCGGATTACATAGCCGCCCTTTCCGACCAGCTCGGGAAGATAGGATTTTATTCCAACAGCGTCAGGAATCCCCTGCAGGAGGAACTCGCCGCCAAACTGGGAGAAGCGAGCGGATATGCCGACTACAGCCTGTTTCTGGACAATTCCGGCGCCGAATCCAACGAGAACGCCGCCAAGATGGCATCGTTCCACACAGGCAAGGACAGAATCATCGCCTTCCGCAAGAGCTTCCACGGACGCACTTCGGGAGCAGTGGCCCTTACCGACAACCCGGCCATAGTCTCGCCGTTCAATTCCCACCACAAGGTCAGCTTCTGCGACCTGAATGACGCAGAGGGTGTAGAGCAGGTGCTCAGGGGCGGAGACGTCGCCGGAGTCATAATCGAAGGAATCCAGGGCTGCGGCGGAATCAATGTCCCGACCGCCTCCTTCATGAAGGAAATCGAGAGGCTTTGCCGCGAATATGGCGCCGTGCTCATCCTGGACGAGGTCCAGAGCGGATACGGACGCACCGGGCGCTTCTTCGCGCACCAATGGTACGGCATACGTCCGGACATCATCACCATGGGCAAGGGCATAGCCAACGGCTTCCCTTGCGGAGGCATACTGATTTCCCCGGAGTTTGCTGCAAAGAAAGGTATGCTGGGAACCACTTTCGGCGGCAACTACCTGGCTATGGCTGCAGCCATATCCGTACTGGATATAATTGAGAAAGAGCACCTTATGGAGAATGCCCTGAAGGTGGGGGAATACCTCAAGGCCCGTATTCCTTCATCCCCGAAAATCAGCCAGGTAAGGGGCAGGGGCCTGATGCTCGGCATAGAATTCAAGGAGGTGGTCGCTCCGATAAGGAAGGACCTGCTCTACAACAGACACATATTCACCGGAGTGTCCGGAACGAAGATGATACGCCTGCTCGCACCGTTGTGCCTGAGCATCGAAGAAGCGGACATCTTCCTGGACGCGCTTGACAAATCACTTTCCATATGAAGACTTTTTTCCACGTATCCGACATAGGAGACCTCCGCAAGGCTCTCGACGAGGCCCTCGAGGTGAAGGCCAACCCGTTCGCCTGGAAGCATCTGGGAACGGACAAGACCATAATGCTGGTGTTCTTCAACAGCAGCCTCCGCACCAGGCTAAGCAGCCAGAAGGCAGCCCTGAATCTGGGTATGAACCCGATAGTTCTGAACATAGGTCAGGACAGCTGGAAACTTGAGACCGAGATGGGAGTGGTGATGGACGGCGACAAGTCCGAACACCTGCGTGAAGCCATACCTGTGATGGCCAGCTACTGCGACATCATCGGAGTACGCTCCTTCGCCGGACTGAGCGACAGGGAGGCCGACTACAACGAGACTGTGCTGAGCCAGTTCATACGCTACAGCGGGAAGCCGGTCATCAGTCTCGAATCGGCGACCGTGCACCCTTGCCAGGCCTTTGCCGACCTGATAACAATAGAAGAGCACAGGACCAAGGACAGGCCGAAGGTGGTGCTCAGTTGGGCGCCGCATCCGAAGGCCCTGCCGCAGGCCGTTCCGAACTCCTTCGCGGAGTGGATGAACGCTGCGGACGTGGAATTGGTCATCACCCACCCTCACGGCTACGAACTCGACCCCCGCTTCGTCGGCAATGCAAAGGTCGAATACGACCAGATGAAAGCCCTTGAGGGAGCGGACTTCGTATATGCCAAGAACTGGAGCTGTCCGGGCGTGACCAACCCCGGGGATTACGGCAAGATACTCTCCAAGGATATGGGCTGGACCATAGATGAAAGGCATATGGCCGTGACTGACAATGCTTTCTTCATGCACTGTCTGCCTGTTCGCAGGAATATGATAGTGTCCGATGCAGTGATCGATTCCCCGCGCAGCCTGGTGATTCCCGAGGCGGCGAACCGGGAGATTTCCGCACAGGTGGTAATGAAGAGAATGCTCGAGAGTCTCTGATATGGAAAAGATAAACGTCATAAAGGTCGGGGGCAAGATAGTCGAGGACACCCTCTCCTCTTTCCTTGACCGCTTCGCCGCCGTGGAGGGCCTGAAGGTACTGGTGCACGGCGGGGGCCGCACGGCAACCTCGCTGGCCTCAAGGCTCGGAATAGAGACCAGGATGGTAGGCGGCAGACGCATCACCGACAAGGAAATGCTCGACGTGGTCACTATGGTATATGGCGGACTGGTCAACAAGAACATAGTCGCAGGACTTCAGGCCCGGGGCCTTGATGCTGCCGGCTTCACCGGAGCGGACCTGAACCTCATCCGCAGCGACCGCCGTCCCGTCGGAGAAGTGGATTACGGCTATGTCGGTGACGTCAAGGCAGTCAGGGCAGAAATGCTTGCTTCCCTGACAGGGATGGGCGTGGTGCCGGTAGTGGCTCCTCTTACGCATGACGGCAGGGGCTCGCTGCTCAACACCAATGCCGACACCATGGCAGCGGCGGTTGCCAAGGGACTTGCATCATACTATGACGTGACCCTGACCTTCTGCTTCGAGATGCCGGGCGTGCTCAGGGATCCGGAAGACCCGTCGAGTGTAATCCCGGAAATCACAGCCTCGGGCTTCGAAGAGCTGAAAGCGGAAGCTGTGGTGTCGGGAGGTATGATACCTAAGATTGAAAACGCCCTGGACGCAGTCAGGGCCGGCGTTTCCAGGGTGGTCATCACCAGTGCGGACGCTCTTGAGGGAGGAACCACGGTCAGATTATGAACGCTTTCGACGAATATGCCGAGCTGCTCCGCAGACTCATATCCATCCCTTCCATAAGCCGTGAGGAGAAGGAAGCCGCTGACTTCCTGGAGAGATGGATGAAGGAGCGTGGGATGGAGGTGAGGCGCGAAGGCAATAACCTCTGGACAGGGGATTGCGTGGACGACGGGCGCCCTGCGATACTGCTGAACGCCCACATTGACACGGTGAAGCCCTCCGCGGGCTACA
Organism: Bacteroidales bacterium; assembly: GCA_016295455.1. Classification (GTDB taxonomy): domain Bacteria; phylum Bacteroidota; class Bacteroidia; order Bacteroidales; family UBA932; genus Cryptobacteroides. Next base: position 22,629 of record JAEDLE010000024.1, on the reverse strand, counting down.
GCCGCGACCCTTTCACTCCTTATGACCTGGACGGGAAAATCTACGGCCTGGGCAGCAACGACGACGGAGGCTCCCTGGTCAGCCTTCTGGCCTGCTACCGCGAGCTCAGGCGCAAGCCCCAGCCCTTCAGGCTGATTTTCAGTGCAACGGCAGAGGAGGAGGTCAGCGGGAAAGGAGGTCTCGACCTGATACTGCCCCTGCTGGGAGAAATCGCATTCGGCGTCATCGGAGAGCCTACGGGCATGCGTATGGCGGTTGCGGAACGGGGTCTGATGGTTCTGGACTGCTGCTCCGAGGGAGTCAGCGGACATGCTGCCAGGAACGAAGGGGTCAATGCCATATACAAGGCGATGGAAGACATTGAATGGTTCCGCACCCACCGCTTCGAAAGGGTGTCCGATTATCTGGGAGAAGTCCGGATGAGCGTGACCCAGATAGAGGCGGGAACCCAGCACAACGTGGTTCCGGACAGTTGCCGCTTCGTGGTGGATGTCAGGCCGAACGGGATGTACAGCAACCCCGAACTGCTCGCCCTCATAAAGGAGTCGGTTTCCTGCCGGGTAAAGGAGCGCTCCACGCGGATTGGCAGTTCACACATAGATGTCTCCCATCCGGCGGTAGTCCGGGGAAGGGAACTCGGGCTGGAGTCCTTCGGTTCTCCGACCACCAGCAACCAGGCTCTGGTAAGTTTCCCTACCGTGAAGATAGGACCGGGGGACTCCGCACGCTCACACACTGCTGACGAATACATATGCATTGACGAAATGGTCCATGCAACGGAAATATATTTCAGGCTGCTGGACGGCCTGTCTCTTTAAAAAAGACTTTAGAATTGGCTGACAAAGGATCAAAGCTCTGGGACAAGGGCTTCGAGGTGGATGCGAAGATTGACCGCTTCACCGTCGGACACGACCGCGAGATGGACCTGTATCTCGCTGAATATGACATTATCGGGACGATGGCGCACATAACCATGCTGAACTCCCGGGGTCTCCTGCCGAAGGAGGACCTGGATGAGCTGCTCCCTGAACTCAAGGCCCTGCTGAGGGAGGCCCGCGAAGGGAAGTTCGTAATAGAGGACGGCATCGAGGACGTACACTCCCAGGTCGAGCTGATGCTCACCCGCAAGCTCGGGGACAAGGGCAAGAAGGTGCATACGGGACGCTCCCGAAACGACCAGATAATGGTGGACCTCAAGCTCTTCGCAAGGGACAGGATAGAAAAGACCGTCGCCAGGATGAAGAAGCTCTTCGACCTGCTGCAGAGCCGCAGCGAGATGTACAGGGACTGTCTCATCCCCGGATACACCCATCTCCAGGTGGCTATGCCTTCCTCTTTCGGACTTTGGTTCGGGGCCTATGCCGAGAGCCTCTGCGACGATATGCATATGATGCGTGCCGCCTGGAACGTGACAAACCAGAACCCGCTCGGCGCCGCTGCGGGCTACGGTTCTTCCGCCCCTCTGGACAGAACCATGACCACCCGCCTGCTGGGCTTCGATGACCTGAACTACAACTCGGTCTATGCCCAGATGGGAAGAGGCAAGACCGAAAGGATCATAGCCTTTGCATATGCCTCCCTGGCCGAGACCATAGGGCGCCTGGCAATGGACGGCTGCCTCTATGTTAGCCAGAATTTCGGCTTCATACACCTGCCGGATTCGCTCACCACAGGCTCCAGCATCATGCCCCACAAGAAGAATCCGGACGTGTTCGAGCTCATAAGGGCCCACTGCAACAAGATACAGGGAGTCGGGAACACCATACGCCTCATCACCGGAAACCTCCCGTCCGGTTATTTCAGGGATATGCAGCTCATCAAGGAGGTTTTCATTCCGCTTTTCGACGAGATGGACGACTGCCTGGACATAGTGGCATATGCTGTCGAGAATATGGAGGTGCGACGCGACGTGATGGAGGACCCGAAGTACAGGCTGGCTTTCACCGTCGAGGAGGTGAACAGGCGTGTGGCCGAGGGCGTTCCTTTCAGGGATGCCTACAGACAGGTGGGCATGGAGGTTCAGGAGGGCCGTTTCGAATTCCACGGCAGCCTCAACCACACCCACGAAGGCTCGATAGGCAATCTCTGCAATGACAGGATAAGGGAAAAGATGGATACCATACTCGGAGGCTTCACCTTTGACAAGGTTCACGAGGCAACCGGCAAACTCACGAAATGATGAAGGAACTTGAATTCGTAAGCGCCGACCAGGCCGTGGCGGCTGTCAGAGACCACGACCACATACACCTTGGCAGCATAGCCAGCACACCCAAAGCCCTGATAGACGCGCTCGTGCGCAGGGCGGAAGACGGCACTGTAAGGGACCTTCACTTCCACCATTTCCATACCGAAGGCCCGGCGCCATATGCAGACCCGAAGTTCGAGGGCATATTCTTCGAGCAGGGTTTCTTCGTCGGTTCCAATGTCCGGGAAAGCGTGAACAGCGGATATGCCGACTATCTTCCCGTGCATCTGAGCGAGTCCGGACAGCTTTACAGGAGCGGAGCGATCAGGCTCGGGGTGGCGATGGTGCAGATAAGCGAGCCGGACAGCAACGGCATGGTCTCCCTGGGTACCTCGGTGGACTGCTCGATCGCTGCAATAGAGACGGCCAGGACTGTCATAGGAGTGGTCAATCCGCACGTCCCTTTCGCATATGGCGACCTCGTTCCTGTAGAGAAATTCGATTTTCTCGTAAGGGACGACACCCCGCTCATCGAGAGACCGTATATGGAGCCGGGAGAACTTGAGGTGAAGATCGGCACCATATGCTCGGGGCTGATCGATGACGGGGCCTGCCTGCAGATGGGCATAGGCTCGCTTCCGAATGCCATCGCCGCGCATCTTGCGGACCACAGGAACCTCGGCATACATTCCGAAATGTTCGCCGACGGAGTGCTCGACCTCATCGGCAAGGGTGTCATCACCGGAGCGGAAAAGAAACTTGACCAAGGCAAGGTGACTGCATCTTTCCTGCTGGGTTCCAGAAAGGTATATGATTTCATAGACCGCAATCCCATGGTGCTGATGAAAGACATCAAGTATGTCAACAATCCCATCAACATAGCCTCCAACCCTAAGGCCACGGCGGTGAACTCAGCCACCGAAGTCGATTTCACGGGACAGATCTGTGCCGACTCCATAGGTACCCGCATCTACTCCGGAACGGGCGGCCAGCTGGATTTCGTGCGCGGCGCCACAATGTCCGAGGGCGGAAAGTCCCTGACCGTCTTCACTTCCAGAACCAAAAAGGGCCAGAGCAAGATAGTGCCGGTGCTCAAGAGCGGTGCCGGGGTGGTCACCCCGAGGCCCGACGCCCACATAATGGTTACCGAATATGGTTGGGTGGACCTCACGGGCAGGTCCCTGCAGGAAAGGGCGAAGCTGATGATCTCGATAGCGCATCCCGATGACAGGGAGATGCTGGAACGCGCGGCTTTCGAACGTTTCGGCCCTCACTTCCTCAATTTCAGCATATAGCAGGGCGGAATTGTTATCTTTTGAGCCGTTTCTTATAACGGATTTCCGAACTGATTTATTATTTTAGCGTGCCGTTTCCGGTCGGGGAGGTCCCCCGCTCCGGGAGCGGCTCAAAGCATACACTGAAATGAAGACCGGACATTTTCTCACTGGCATCGCCGCGATGCTCCTGACAGCTTTCACAGCCAACGCCCAATTCACATTCTCAGACGGCCTGGAGAGAGCCACGCCCGAATCCCAGGGAGTGCGCTCCGAAGACATAGCCGATTTCTTCAGCGCCCTGGACAAGGGCGGATACGAAGTCCACGGACTGATGATACTGCGCCACGACAAGGTCATCGCGGAGCACTGGTGGTCACCATATTCACCGGAGTACAAGCACGCGATGTATTCGTCCACCAAGACCTATACCGCCGCGGCGGTGGGTTTCGCGGTGCAGGAGGGACTCATAGACATAGACAGGCCTTTCATGGACTACTTCCCGGAGCTCGTGCCCGAGAATCCCGCCCCGGAACTGGCCAGACTCAAGGTATATCACCTGCTGACCATGTCCGCAGGACACAGGAGCACCCGTTACGAAGGTTCGGGGGACGACCAGGTAAGATCTTTCCTGGCAATGGACTACGCCCATGAACCGGGCTCTTCCTTCGCCTACAACATCACCTGTTCGCATATGCTTTCGCTGCTCATCACGAGGGTGACCGGCGTCAGCATATACGAGTATCTGAAGCCGCGCCTGTTCGAGCCTCTGGGACTGTCGGAGGACATTTTCTGGGAGATGGACCTTTCGGGTTGCAATATGGGCAACGGAGGCATGCATTCGAGGACTTCGGATATGGCGAAGTTCGGTACCTTCCTCAAGAACAGGGGCAGCTGGAAAGGAAAGCAGCTGCTTGATCCTCAGTGGGTTGACCAGATGACCCGCCCGCATATCTACCAGCATCCGGAGAGGAGCGCGGAGGAGAACGCCGGGGATGACGGAAGCCAGGGCTACGGCTACCAGACCTGGATGGGCCGCAGCGGTTCCTACCGTGCGATAGGCGCTTCGAACCAGGCGATAATCGTGATTCCGGGCAGTGACGTGGTGGTCGCAACCCAGGGAGCCATAGGCGATGAGAACGGCTTCAACAGCCTGGTATATCAGCTCTGCGCGAAGATGGGCCAGAAGAAGCTCAAGGAGAACCGCAGTTTCGACCTGCAGAAGGAAATCTCCGGATACGCCCTCAAGATGCCTTTCAGCGAGCCGGGTTCTGCCCGCAGGACTTCCTGCACCCTGCGCTTCAAGATGCACCAGAACCGCTTCGGCATAGAACAGGCCGGACTGCGTTTCGACAGCGAGGGGAATATGTACCTCACCCTTGAAACCGCCGCGTCCACGACGAACATTCCGTTCGGACTGGGCTGCTGGAAAATCGGAGAGACCGACAGGAAGATGCCTTTCACCCGTGCGGTATATACGAATATGATGGGAGTGACCTCATATCAGACAGCCGGCACCATGGCCTGGACCGCGGACAACGAACTGCGCACACGCTGCCTGTCGATGTTCAATGTATCGACATATGAGGATATGGTGTTCAGTTTCGACGGGGACGGACTGACCCTGACCATAAAGGCTCCTGCAGGCAGGGGCGGCGCGCCTTCCGAACCTGACCTCGTGCTCAGCGGCACCCTGGTCAGGAGCAGCTACAAGACTACCCCTTTCTGAATCCGCTGAATATCAGGCTGTTCAGAGCGCGTCAAAAATCGTGTAGCGCTTGCGTATGGTCTTGGCATAAGGGATAAGCCCTGCGAACTCTTCTTCCTTCCAGGGCACGCAGTCCCTTATGGTAGCCATAAGGCCTATGCGCTCGTAGAAAGAGCTGAGCCTGGCATATTCGACCATATCCTTGCGGCAGTACTTCTCGACCATAAGATGGGCCCATCCGACCTGAAGACCGTGGATTGTGGACTTGTCCGGGAAGTACTCGTCGATGGCGTGGCTGATGAGATGCTCTGAGCCGCTGGCGCCGCGTGACGAACCTGTCACCATCATCGACATTCCTGAGAGTATGAGACCGCTCGCAAGGTCATAGAGGAACTCGTCGCTGCCCACCTCCTCGGCGTTGTACTTGAAGAGGCTGGTCGGGGCGGACTTGGCGAGCATCATGGCAAGTTCGTCGACAGGTTCCCCGGTGTTCCTGTTCGAAAGCAGCCAGTCCTTGACCGCCGACTGGTTGGAAATCACGTCCGCCACCCCTGCGAGAGTGAGATTCTTCGGCGAACGGGACACGACTCCGAAATCTATGAGTATCCCGAGCGGAGGCTGGACCGCATAACTTCTCTTCTTTCCTCCGGACATGAGCCTCGCCACGGTCGAACAGAGCGAATCGTTGGAAAGCGTGGTCGGCATGGTCACGAAAGGGATGTCGCACTTGGTGCCTATATATTTCACGAGGTCTATGACGCTACCCCCTCCGAAACCGAAGAGTATCACGTCCAGCCCGTTGATCTTGCCTGCAAGTTCGGCCGCCTCCGATGCATCGCCGCCCTGGACGAATATTATCTCTGAGAAGACGTTGAGGTTCAACTGGTCCTTGTACTCGTCAAACAGGATTTTCTGGGTGAGGAGCACCTTGTCGGAATAATAGAAATGGGCATCCTTGAGTATCCAGTCGATGTTCTTGAGTATGTCCCTTCCCGTCTTTATCAGCGCCGGTGATTTAAGTTCCTTATAGTACATTGTTCGTGTGGCTATCGCTTCCGGTGTGGGGAAACGCCGGAAGACTTTGAGCGAAAATAGCAATTATTATTTGAAAAATGAATACCTTGCCCCATAAAGCATATGCCTGCGGGAATATGGCATAGCGAAACCCGTGCTTATGGAAAGGAAATCCGTCCTGACCGCAGCGATATGCGGCAGGGCGGATGATGATCAGAGAGATACTGACTCTGGCGGAAGAAAGGCGCTAGTTCAGGGTTCCGTTCTCGGCAGCCTTGATCATGTTCTCGTTCGCGCTGATGTAGATCTCGACGCGACGGTTCTGCGCGCGGCCTTCAGCGGTGGCGTTGTCCGCGACAGGGTCGGTGTAGGAAAGGCCCTGTGAGCTGAGACGGCCGGAAGCGATGCCGCAGGACTGGAGGTAGCTCTGGACAGCCTCGGCCCTCTGGCGTGATATCCTCTCGTTGACTTCTGCGGTACCGGTGTTGTCCGTGTGGCCGTAGATGGTGATGTCTGTGTCCTGAAGGTCTGACATCTTCTGGGCGAACTCCTTGAGTTCCTTGCGGGAAGCGTCTGAAAGCTGGATTCCGTTGAGAGGGAAGAGTATTCCGCTGTTGAAGGTAACCTTGATGCCTGCGAGGCCGTTCTTGTCGGTGATGGTCTCGACCTGGGCATTCTCAAGGGCTGCAAGCTCCTCGGCCTTCTTGTCCATCTTATTGCCTATCAGCGCGCCGGTGCCCGCACCGACTGCAGTACCTATCGCGGCGCCTATGGCCGCACCCTTGGCATCCTTGGATATGATCGAACCTATGATTGCTCCGAGAGCCGCTCCGGAACCGGAACCGATGGCTGTTCCCTTGGCCGTCTGTGAAAGGGTGCCGCAACCCGGAAGAAGAACCAGGGCCACCATGGCCATGCAAATGAACTTTTTCATAATAAACAAATTAATTAATTGATTATCAAAAGTCTGTCAGACTAGCTCAATGCCATGTCCCAGACATTTTTCTCTCATTTCTTCCGGCCATATGCTGGCCTGGATTTCACCTATGTGCGCCTTGCGGAGCAGGTACATGCAGAGCCTTGACTGGCCGACGCCGCCTCCGATGGTGCAAGGCAGCTTTCCGTCGAGGAGCATCCTGTGGAAAAGCAGTTCCTTCTTCCATTCCTGGCCTCTCTCCCTGAGCTGCAGTTCCATCGCGGCCTCATCGACCCTGATGCCCATGCTGGACACTTCGAAAGCCATGCCCAGGACGTCGTTCCACAGGAGTATGTCTCCGTTCAGGCCCCTGAAGCCGTCCGAATTCGGAGTGCTCCAGTCATCATAGTCGGCGGCCCTGCCGTCGTGCACGCTGCCGTCCGAAAGGGTGCAGCCTATGCCGATCACGAATACTGCCCTGTGCTCGCGCACTATCGCGTTCTCCCTCTCCTTCGGGCTCAGGTGAGGATACTTCTGCAGCAGTTCCTCTGCGTGGATGAAATAAATCTCCTCCGGCAGGTCAGGGACAAGCTGCGGATACTCCACGTATAACTTGTTCTGGGTCACCTTGATGGCTTCATATATCCTGCGGACGGTCTTCTTGAGGAAATCCAGGTTCCTGTCCTCGCGGGTGATGACCTTCTCCCAGTCCCACTGGTCCACGTAGATGGAATGCAGGTTGTCCAGGTCTTCGTCTGGACGGAGGGCGTTCATATCGGTGTACAGACCCCTGCCTGGCTTTGTGCCGAGTTCGGCAAGCTTCATCCTCTTCCACTTCGCCAGGGAGTGCACGACCTCGGCCTGCCTGTCCTGCATGCCCTTGATGGGGAAACGGACCGGTCTTTCGACGCTGTTGAGGTCGTCATTGATACCTGTGCCGCTGAGGACGACCATGGGGGCGGTCACCCTGAGCAGGGCAAGCTGGGCGGAGAGGTTGTCCTGGAACATCTCCTTCACGGATTTGATGGCTTTCTCGGTCACTTCCACGCTGCCGAGAAGATTGCTGTAGTTGTCAGGGAAAATGAGGGGCATATCGTTAAGTGTCGATTATGGACCGGCAAGCTGCCGATCCGGCATATACAAAAAAGCCTCCGTTTCTGCGGAGGCTTATGGAGCGGAAAACGAGACTTGAACTCGCGACCCCAACCTTGGCAAGGTTGTGCTCTACCAACTGAGCTATTTCCGCGTTGTTTTGCAAAGGTAGCCATTTTTTCGTTTCTTCCAAAAAAAGAAACCAAAAAATCAGCCACCCCGCATTCCTTATACCTCCACGCAGGTGTTGAACTCCCTGAGGAAACGCATATCGTTCTCGAAATAGTGGCGCAGGTCGTTCACCTGCCACTTGAGCATGGCGATTCTCTCCACGCCCATTCCGAATGCAAATCCGCTGTACTTGCCCGAATCTATGCCGGAAGCCTCAAGCACGTTGGGGTCAACCATTCCGCAACCGAGTATCTCAAGCCAGCCGGTGCCCTTGCAGACATTGCAGCCCTTGCCCTTGCATATGTTGCAGCTCACGTCCACCTCTGCAGAAGGCTCGGTGAACGGGAAATAGGAAGGCCTCATCCTTATCTGCGTGTCCTCGCCGAACATTTCTCTCGCGAAGAGAAGTATCGCCTGCCTGAGGTCTGCGAAGGTGACGTTCTCGTCGATGTAGAGTCCCTCGACCTGATGGAATATGCAGTGCGCACGTGCCGAAATGGCCTCGTTCCTGAACACCCTGCCCGGACATACCACGCGAATCGGGAGTTTGGACTTTTCCATGGTCCTGACCTGAACGCTGGAAGTATGGGTCCTGAGCAGCAACGGATTAGGATGCCCGCCTGAGACGAAGAAGGTGTCCTGCATATCCCTGGCCGGATGGTTCGGAGGGAAATTCAGGGCCTCGAAGACGTGGTAGTCGTCCTCGATTTCCGGTCCCTCTGCGACATCATAGCCGAATTTGCGGAATATGTTGATGATTTCCTGTCTGCATATGGACACCGGATGGCGTGAGCCCAGGCCCATCGCATCGCCCGGAAGGGTCTCGTCCTCCTTGCCGGCAGCGGATGCGCCGGAGGAAGCCACACTGCCCTTGAGGTCCTCGATCTTCTCGGTCACCTGCTTCTTGAGCATATTCAGCTTCTGGCCGAATTCCCTCTTCAGTTCAGGAGAAACCGTCCTGAACTCCTCGAAGAGTCTGGTGACCTCTCCCTTCTTTCCCAGGAAACGGACTCTTGCCTCCTCCACTTCCTTTTCATTCTGGCACTTGAGTTCCGCAAGGGAAGCCAGGATCTTTTCGATAGCTTCTTTCATCTCTGTTCTATATTGTTTTTTTCTTTCTTCACTTTGCCTTGGCGGCTCGTTTCTGACGCAGTTTCATCTCCTTGCCCGCGCCGCTCTTGAGATACCTGTTCCACTGGTCCTCGTTGAAGACCTTGGAGAAGGCATCGTAGGTGAGCTGGTTCCACTTGTCCCTGACAGAAACATACAGGTCGACATTCTCGACCTTCGAATCCCTCAGTCCGTAGAGTTCCGCCTGCATATGGGAATAGTTGTTCTGGAGTATGGAGTCCACATAGAAGACCTGCCATCCCTCCAGGCCAAGCAGAGTCTCGAGCCTCTCGGCCTCCTGCGACGCGATTTCCTCAGGTGTGCGTTCCTTCTGCTGCGCCAGGGCTCCCGGAGCCGCACCGAGCAGGAACAGGCTGCAGGCCAATATGCTCAAAAACATCCGCTTCATAGCAAAAAATGATTAAATTTGTATTCCTAACTGACAAAAGTAATCAATTATGCACGGAAAAGCAATAATCAGTTCCTGCCTTCTTGCAGTTGCAGCAATATTGACCTCTCCGCAGGCCGGTGCCTGCACCAATGTGATAGTCACTAGAGGCGCCAGCGCCGACGGTTCGAACCTGGTTTCATATGCCGCCGACTCCCACACCCTCTACGGAGAACTCTACTACGCTCCGGCCAAGGACTGGAAAAGCGGCTCCACCAGAAGGGTGTATGACTGGGATTCAGGCAGATATCTCTGTGAGATAGAACAGGTTCCGCATACCTACCAGAGGGTCGGAAATATGAACGAGCACCAGTTGCTCATAGCCGAGACCACCTTCGGCGGAAGACCCGAGCTCTGGGACAAGAGAGGCTCGATGGACTACGGCTCGATGATATACATCGCCCTGGAGCGCTGCAAGACCGCCAGGGAGGCCATAGAGGTGATGACCGGCCTCGCCAATGAATATGGCTATTACTCTTCAGGCGAGTCTTTCACCATATGCGACAAGAACGAGGTCTGGATAATGGAGGTAATAGGCAAGGGTACGCTGCTCAAGAACGGCCGCAACCTGAACAAGGGCATAGTCTGGGTGGCAGTGAAGATACCTGACGGCTACATTTCCGCGCACGCTAACCAGGCCCGCATCTCCACCTTCCCTCTCCACGACCCGGAGAACTGCCTCTATTCCGAGGACGTCATCGAATTCGCCAGGGAGAAAGGCTACTTCGAGGGCGAGGACGACGAGTTCAGCTTCTGCGATGCCTACGCACCGCTCGATTTCGGCGCGATGAGAGGTTGCGAAGCGAGGGTATGGAGCGCGTTCAACATCCTGAGCAACGGCTGGTTCAGCTACGAGGACAATAACGGAAGGATGGTCACCAGAGATGCTTACGAATTCCTCGACTATGCCATGGGTTATGACAGCAGCAAGAGGCTCCCTCTCTACGTGCAGCCTGCCAAGAAACTCACAGTCAAAGACATAGCCGACGTGATGAGAGACCACTACGAGGGCACTCCAATGGATATGCGCACCGACATCGGAGCCGGCGGAAATGCCCTTCCTTACCGTTGGAGGCCTATGCATTTCGAATATGACGGCAAGACCTACACCAACGAGAGGGCCATCGCCACCCAGCAGACCGGCTTCTGGTTCGTAGGCCAGTCCCGCAAGGACTATCCTGATGTCATCGGAGGCATACTCTGGTTCGGTACCGACGACGCCGCAACCTCCTACCTCACCCCGATCTACACCAACACCACCCGCATCCCCGATTGTTTCAGGGAAGGAAACGGGGATATGCTGACCTATTCCTCCACCGCTTCATTCTGGATCAACAACCGCGTGTCGAACTCCTGCTACAGGATGTACAACCATATGGAGCCATATGTGAGGGAGAAGATCGATGCTTTCGAGAAGGAGCAGCTCTCCCTGGTCAGGGAGAATGACAACCAGGCCCTCGACCTTTACAGGGTTGCCGCGGAAAAGGCTCTGGACAAGGCCAGGAAGAAGGGCTACGACTACAACCCGAAGGAGGACACCGGGGACAGCTTCGCCAACGTGAAGCGCCTGCTCACGAAGTATTCCGTCAACACCGCGCAGGAGCAGTTCAAGGCCTGGGCGGAGATGGAGGAGACGATGATGGTGAAATTCATAGACGGAAACATCAAGGAGCAGGATGAGAAGGGCAAGTTCATCCACAGCGAGTTCACCACCCACGCTCCTGAAAACGTCACCCAGCCCGGCTACACGGACTTCTGGAAAGAGGCTGTCGCCCGCTTCCACGGAGAAACCGTGGAGGTCACCGAGTAAAGGACATAGCCTTGCAGACAAGAATGAGGCCGGCTGAAAATCTCTTTTCAGTCGGCCTCGATTGCATTCAGAGCCTGATGCCACAACGGGAGCGCCCGGTTCAGGCTCTGTTCCTTATCACCACTTTGTCGTCCACTGCATCCACCTCTATGTCAGAGTCCTTCTTCACGCTGCCGTCGAGGACTGCGGTCGCAAGCTGGTTCACAAGTTCCCTCTGAAGCATCCTCTTCACAGGTCTGGCGCCATATGCGGGATCATATCCCCTGACTGTCATATAGTCTTCGAAGGCCTTGGTGAAACTGAGGGTTACACCGTCTTCGGAAAGCCTGTGCGAGAGCTGTTCCATCTGCATACGGAGTATCTGCCTGATGTTCTCTTCGCTGAGAGGCTCGAACATCACGATTTCGTCTATCCTGTTGAGGAACTCTGGTCTTACGCTTGCCTTGAGCACATCTATGACCTTGCCCCTGCATTCGTCCAGCATCCGGGCGCGCTCCTCGTCCGCATCTGCCGTGCCGCCTGAAGGAAGCTTTTCCATATAGGACTGTATGATGTCGGAACCCACATTGGATGTCATTATCAGTATGGTGTTCTTGAAATCGACCGTACGGCCCTTGTTGTCGGTCAGACGACCGTCATCCAGAACCTGAAGCAGGATGTTGAACACATCCGGATGCGCCTTCTCGATCTCATCCAGCAGCACCACCGAGTATGGCTTCCTCCTGACTGCCTCGGTCAGCTGTCCGCCCTCGTCATAGCCGACATATCCCGGAGGAGCGCCGACAAGACGGCTGACGGAGTGCCTTTCCTGGTATTCGCTCATATCGATTCGCGTCATCATATTCTCATCATTGAAGAGAAATTCCGCGAGTGCTTTGGCGAGTTCGGTCTTGCCGACACCGGTGGTTCCCAGGAAGAGGAATGAGCCTATTGGGCGCTTCTCGTTGGAAAGTCCCGCCCTGTTGCGTCTCACGGCATCGGCCACAGCCTGAACGGCCTGGTCCTGACCGACTACCCTCGCGTGCAGGGCCTGCTCCATCCTCAGGAGCTTCTCCTTCTCGCTCTCCAGCATCCTTCTTACAGGTATGCCGGTCCATTTGGCCACTACCTCGGCGATGTCTTCAGGGGTAACTGCTTCCGTTACAAGCGGTTCCTTAACCTGAGCCATCTTTGCGTCAAGTTCGGCTATGGTCTTGCGGACCTCTTCCATCCTGCCGTAACGTATTTCGGCGACCTTGCCGTAGTCCCCGGCTCTTTCGGCGGACTGGGCCTCGATCTTGTAGTCCTCCATCTTCTGGCGCGCGGTCTGAAGGGCGGAAAGGGTATCTTTCTCCTCCTTCCACTTCTTCATCAGCACATCCCTTCTGGCATTGAGGTCCCTGAGCTCCGACTCTATCTTCTCGGATTTGAGAGACGTGCCCTCCCTGCGTATGGCCTCCTTCTCGATCTGGAGCTGGCGTATCCTGCTGTCCAGTTCGTCTATAGGCTCAGGCACGGAGTTCATCTCCAGCCTCAACTTCGAAGCGGCCTCGTCCACCAGGTCTATGGCCTTGTCCGGAAGGAAACGGTTGGTGATGTACCTGTGCGAAAGATTCACAGCCGCAATCAGCGCGTCATCCTCTATCCTCACCTTGTGGTGATTCTCGTACTTCTCCTTCAGCCCCCTCAATATGGATATGGTGGCGGCCGGAGACGGCTCGTCCACGGTTACGGTCTGGAACCTCCTCTCCAGGGCCTTGTCGGCCTCGAAGTATTTCTGGTACTCGTCCAGGGTCGTGGAACCTATGGTCCTGAGTTCACCCCTTGCCAGCGCAGGCTTCAGTATGTTGGACGCATCCATCGCGCCTGAAGTCTTGCCGGCACCGACCAGGGTGTGTATCTCGTCGATGAACAGGATTACCTGCCCCTCGCTGTCCACCACGTCCTTCACGACGCCCTTCAGCCTTTCCTCAAACTCACCCTGATACTTCGCGCCGGCTATGAGCGCACCCATATCCAGCGAGTATATGGTCTTGTCCTTGAGGTTTTCCGGAACGTTGCCGTCCACTATCTTCTGGGCTATGCCTTCGGAGATCGCAGTCTTGCCGACTCCCGGCTCGCCCACCAGTATAGGATTGTTCTTGGTCCTCCTGCTGAGGATCTGAAGAACCCTCCTTATCTCGTCATCCCTGCCTATCACGGGATCAAGCTTCCCCTTGGAAGCAAGTTCGTTGAGATTTACAGCGAACTTCGAAAGAAACTCGAATTTATCTTTTCCCATATGTCTTTTCTCCTTTTGACAATCTGCAGATTACTCTGTCTCAAACATATGGACACAACGAAATAGCCGCCTGCCCATACAACAGACGGCTATCGTCAAAATATATTCCCAAACGGCTTATGCTGACAATTTGTCAGTACGGGCGGCCGGACAAAACTGACCGGCAGGCGCGGGTATCCCTAGTTTGCAGAAGGGTCCTCAGCCGGAAGCGGCTCTGAAGAAGGGTCCTCCATCTGAACCGGAGCGGACGGGAATTCAGGCTGCTCGGCAGATACGGCATTCTCGATCTGCTCGGTGTAGTCGTTGGAAGAGCCCGGAGTACGGAGGGTGAAAGCTGAAATGATGGAAACCACGAGGATGAAAGCCACGAGGCCCCAGGTCACCTTCTCGAGCATATCAGCAGTCTGCCTGACACCGAAGGTCTGGTTTGCAGCCACGAAGTTGCTTGCGAGGCCCTCTCCCTTGCTGCTCTGGAGGAGCACGGCGATGGTCAGGAGTATGCTGGCAATCAGGATCAGGACCGTCAGGATTACAAAAAGTGAGTTCATTATCTAGATATTATTTATTTTCAATCTGTTCAATCTCCCCGATAAGGGATGCAAAGTAAGCATTTTTTTCCGGGAAATTCAAGAGAAGTTTTGAATAAATGCGTTTTGCCTGTTCATAATAGCCCTGTTCGGCATATATTTTCGCCAATGTTTCGGTGCAGAACTCCTCGCTGACGTCAAAATCGGCGGTCTTTTCCGGAGCTTCGCTGCGGGCCTTGAAGGCAAAGCGGGTGAAGACATTGTCGGAGCTGCTGCGGACCTTGTCGTACTGCGCCTGGCTGAAGAAGTCCCCTCCGACCACGTGCACCCTCCTCTCCTGAGGAGCCTGAGGTTCCGGCTCCCGTATATAGGTCTTGATCACCTCGCTCACCTTGCGGTCGGAACCGTCCCCGCCCTTTCCGCCGGAGAACAGGTCCCCTATCACACGCCTGGAACGGACGTAGAGCGCTGCCGCCGCATAGTCCGCCTTGCCCCAGGACTCGCCGCCCATACGGGACATCCTGCGGCAGAGCTCGACCCGCGCCGCCCCGTACCAGGGGTAGAGGCTCACGACTCCGGCAAGCTCGTCGAGATTCAGTTTCTTGAGATCGATGTATCCGGCCATTTCTACCAGTTTGCTACGGTTGCGTTGAGTATGAGGTCACACAGCTGTTCCACTATTTCCTCGCAAAGGGTGGACTCCACCGCATCCAGCGACTGCGTCGCGTCGAATTCGGCATATGCCGAGAAGGACTCTTCCTTGTCCTCTTCCGGATATTTGCGGTTGGTGTAGCTGATTTTCACGGATACGGTCAGACGGCTCCTGGCCGCGGTCTCATTGGCGGTGATGGCGGCGGCCCTGACGTCATATCCCGTAATGGCACCTTCGATCTGGATGTCTCCGTCCATATCCACCTGTTCGAGCTTGGTCATCTTGCGGAAGGTGGTCTTAAGCTCGTCGGTGAGGGTCGCGGCGAGAGTCGGATTGACCCTGAGCGCCTTGTACTCGAAGAGTTCGATGGTGACGGTGTTCACTCCGGGCTGGATGGACGTGCCCGTGAAAGAGTATATCCCGCAGGCGACAAGCAGCGGGAGACAGAGCAGCAGCGCAAGCACTGCGGCGATATGCTGCCTACTGTTTCCCATCTTTCCTGAATTCTGCAGGCATCTTCCTGTAGAGCGTACGCTCGGATATGCCAAGTTCGTCGGCAGCCTTCTTCCTGTTGCCGTGATGTTTTTCCAGAGCCTTTCTGATGAGGTCTTCGTAATTGTCCCTCACCGAAAGGGTCTTGTCCTCATTCTGGGCGGAATTTTCTTCCGTATCCTCACGGTGCTGCTCATATTCCTGTATGTCAACGTCTTCCTTGTCCCAGTCCTCCTGAGGGCGGGAGACGAAACTGTCCTGAGCGGAAGCGGCCGGTAGCGCCGGTTTGGAGGCCTTGCCTCCCGAAAGCTCGTCCACCCTCCGCCTGAGGTCACGTACCTCCGCGCTGAGGCTGTAGAGGGCCTTGAAGATTTCCTGCCTGTCGTCCTCGCCCATCCGGGAACCCTGGCGCTGAGCCATCACCGGAAGCGCGTTCTCCTCATCCTTCGGAATGTAATATGCCAACGTGGCGGCGTCTATCTCCACCCTTTCGGAAGAACTTCCGCGTCCTGACTCGAGCACCTGGACGGTCTCGGCTATATTCCTGAGCTGCCTTATGTTGCCCGGCCATCGGTAGTGCCTGAGCAGGTCTATCGCGCCCCTGTCAAGGCTGATTTTGCGCATACCGTACTTTTCGGCATAGTCCGAAGAGAACTTGCGGAAAAGCAGTACTATGTCGTCCTTCATGTCCCTCAGGGCAGGCATGTTGATCTGTATGGCATTGAGCCTATAGTAGAGGTCCTGGCGGAACTTGCCCTGGGCGACGGCGTGCCGGAGGTCCACGTTGGTGGCGGCGATTACCCTGACGTCGGTCTTGCTGACCTTGGAAGAGCCGACACGGGTGAACTCGCCCGACTGCAGCACCCTCAGCAGTTTGGCCTGGTACGGGAGAGGCAGTTCGCCTATCTCGTCCAAAAACAGGGTTCCGCCGTCAGCCTCCTCGAAGTAGCCCTTGCGGTCAGCTATGGCTCCGGTGAAGGAACCTTTCTCGTGCCCGAAGAGTTCGCTTTCTATGGTCCCCTCAGGTATAGCCCCGCAATTGACGGCAAAGTATTTTCCCGTCCTCCTGAGGCTGTTCTGATGTATGATTTTCGGTATGTTCTCCTTGCCGACTCCGCTTTCACCGATGACAAGCACGGTCAAGTCTGTCGGCGCCACGGCAACAGCGGTTTCCAGGGCCCTGTTCAGCGCAGCGTCGTTTCCGACTATGTCGAACTTGTTCTTCAGTCTTATCAAATCCTGTGTTTCCATCAAGGCAAAGTTAAGAAAAAATCGTTATCTTCGCCGGAATGACATATTAACTTGAACAGTATGACAAGAAACAACAGAATCCTCGGCATCCTCCTTGCCGGAATGGCGGCGGCAGGATGTTCCTCTGCCTCCAAAATGGCGGAGATGTACGAAAATGTAAAGGTCGAATGCGATCCTGAGGTGCTTGAAGTCATCGCAGGCAACATCGATGCAGTGGTCACCGTCACTTATCCGGCTGACTATTTCCACCCGAAGGCCATACTCGAAGTGACCCCGGTACTCGTATATGAAGACGGAGAGGACGAAATGAGGACCATAGTCTATCAGGGAGACAAGGTGAAGGACAATTTCAAGGCTGTCTCTTCCGACGGACAGACCGTGAAGGAAAGGATACATTTCGACTATGTCGAAGGTATGGAGCAGGCCCATCTCGAGCTCCGTCCCGTAGTGACCTACGGTGCAAAGACATACACCGTTCCGGCAAGGAAGATTGCGGACGGCTGCAACACCACCTATATGCTTGTGGAAAGCGCCCCAAGGGTGGAATACAAGAAGGACAATTACCAGGAGATCATCAGGCAGACCGAAGAAGGTCAGATCCTCTATGGCATCAACTCTTCCACCGTTTCCAACAACCAGCTCAAGTCTCAGTCCATCAAGGATTTCCAGGCGGCTCTCGATGAAATCAAGGCCAATGAGAGAAAGACTCTCGTGGGCACCGAGGTCATTGCATATGCTTCCCCGGACGGCGGTGAGAAACTCAACACCAAGCTCTCCGACAAGCGTTCCGAGACCGCTGACAAGGCGTTCGGCACCGTGACCAAGGGCAAGGATGTGGCCCAGACCTCCGTCAAGAGCATGGGTCAGGACTGGGAAGGCTTCCAGGAACTCGTCGCCAAGTCCGACATTGAGGACAAGGACCTCATACTCCGCGTCCTGAACATGTACAGCGACCCTGCAGTCAGGGAGAGCGAAATCAAGAACATCTCGGAGATTTACACTTCCCTCAAGAAGTCGGTGCTTCCTGAACTCCGCCGCGCGAGGTTCATCGCGAACGTGGAGTACCAGAACTTCACCGCCGACGAGCTCATGGAGCAGATAGAGACCAACATGGACGTACTTGACGAGGAGGCCCTGCTCCGCGCGGCCACCCTCGTGAAGGAGAACGACAAGAAGGTCAGCATATACAAGAAGGCTGTGGACAAGTTCGGCAGCGACCGTGCCCGGTTCAACCTCGGCGTGACTTATCTCAACGATGGCAAGGTCGAGCGTGCGGAGAAGGCGTTCAAGGAGGTGAAGACGGAGGATGCCGATCTTCTGAATGCGCAGGGCGCAGTGGCCATGGCAAAGGGTGACTACAAGACCGCCTCTTCCCTCTTCAAGAAGTCCGGCACCTCAAGTGCGAAGAACAACCAGGCTGTGGTTGACATACTCACGGGCAATTATGAGGCTGCCGCGGCTGCCCTTGACGGACAGACCGGTTTCAATGCCGCTCTCGCACAGCTTCTCGTGAACAAGGTGGACAAGGCCGACAAGGCTCTCACCTGCAACTGCGCCAGGTCAAACTACCTCCGCGCCATCATCGCTGCCCGCAAGGGTGACGCGTCCGGCGTGAGCAAGTATCTTGATATCGCAAAGGAGAACAAGACCTTTGCCGAGCGTGCCGAAAAGGACGTTGAGTTCGCTCAGTACAGGTAATTCCCGACAGGGGTCCCGGGACACCTGTCTCATATAGGACAAAGGGAGACCGGATGGTCGGATGACGGTCGGGATATCCGTCGGATGGCCGGCGGTCTCCCTCGCTTCTTTTCAAAACGACGTTCCAACACCAACTATAACCAACTGCTACAATGAGACATTTTCTTTTTCTTCTGCTGTCGCTATTGACTGCCAATGTGACCGCCCCGGCTGCGGAGAGACATGATTTCATGGCTCACATCTATGACTATATCGAGAACCCCGAGGTGTTCGAACTTGGCCAGGAAGAGACACGGGCGTACTACATTCCGGAGCACCACAAGCTCCTGAACGGCCAGTGGCGTTTTTTCTATGCGGACACTCCGGAAGAGATTCCCGCGGGCTTCTATGAGGTGAACTTCAGAGACTCAGGATGGGGAATGATCGACGTGCCTTCAAACTGGGAAATGCGCGGATATGGCGACCCTCTGTTCAGAAATGTCTCAGCTCCGTTCATCGCAACCCCTCCTTACGTACCGCACGACTACAACCCTGCGGGAGCCTACCGCACCTCCTTCACCATCCCTGAAGCATGGGAAGGAGAGGAGGTCTTCCTCAGGTTCGAAAAAGTCGCTTCCGCCTCTTTCCTCTGGGTAAATGGGCATGAAGTAGGATACAACGAGGGCGCCCAGGAACCTGCGGAATATGACATAACACCTTATCTCAGGAAGGGACGCAACACCCTCGCAATGCTCGTGATCAAGTATTCTGACGGATATTACCTCGAGGGTCAGGACTACTGGCGCCTCGCCGGCATATTCGATGATGTATATGTGTATTCAGCCCCCAAAACCCGCCTTGTCGACTGGTATGTCACCACGGATCTGGACAAGCAGTACAGGGACGCTGTACTCAACATTGAGGCTACCGTCAGGAGTTATGAAGCAACCCCGCTCAAGACCCCGGTCAAAGTGAAGGCCGTCCTAACGGACAGTAACGGAAAGACCGTGGCTGAACTCGAGAGTCCGGATGCATCCTTCGCAAACGGAAGCAACACCTTGACGGTGAATATGGCAAAGACCATCAGCAATCCTCTCAAATGGACTGCCGAAACTCCGGACCTCTACGAACTCAAGATGTTTCTCGTGGATGCTGTCTCTGGCAGGAGCCTCTCCGGTTATGCCAATGCCGACGCCCGTCAGGACATTGGGTTCAAAGAGGTCGAGATTATCGACAATGTTCTGTATCTCAATGGCAAAGCCTTGAAAATCAACGCACAGAACTCGCATATGCAGGATCCTGTCAATGGCCATGCGGTGACAGATGAACTCATCAGAAAGGACTTCACCATTCTCAAGCGACATGGATTCAATGCGGTACGCACAAGCCACTATCCGCCGGTCCCACGCTATATCGAGCTTGCCGCACGATATGGCATATACATAATTGATGAGGCCGGTGTCGAGGCTCATGCTACCGAGTATGTTTCAAGCGACGAAAGGTTCACCCCGATGTATCAGGAGCGTGTCCGCAGGATGGTCCTCCGCGACAGGAACCAGCCGGCCGTCCTCATCTGGAGCGCCGGGAACGAGAGCGGTGAAGGCCCGAACATCGGTGAGGTCATCAGGGAAGGCCGCAAATGGGACGACACGAAATACTGGATGTACGGAGGAAACGCATACAGCCACGCCGCTGAAGACATTGTCGGTCCAAGATATCCTACGCCTCTGGCTCTCGACCTCAAGATCGGTCTCCACGGCGACAACGACGTAAGGCCGTCATTCATGGACGAGTACATCTCGGTCGCCGGAAACGGAGGCGGCATGTTTGACGAGATGTGGCGCGCAATCTATACTCACGAAAGGTCGATGGGCGGTGCTGTCTGGGATTTCGTTTCCCCGGGTCTCACCCAGAATGCGAGACTGCTCAAGGATAACTCTCCGCATAAGGTCAAGGCACATATCATGGGCAACGCAAAGCTCGTGACAGACCAGAGGGACAAGAGGAACCACGTCATCAGCCTCAGCGGACACGACGAGTGGGTAGAGGTTTACAGGGATGAGTGTCTCGAGTTGACCGGCGACAGACTGAGCATACGTTTCGACGTGATGCCTCGCAAGCTCATCAGTTCCTGCGGTTCGTTCGTGACCAAGGGCGAGTGGCAGTTCGGCGTCCAGCAGGACGGGAAGGATAAGCTGAACTTCTACATCAACACTGACAAGGCTCCGGAGAGCGACCTTCCGAAGGTGGATCCTGGAGATGTCCGCTCGATGATACGCAGGGCTATGTCGGCTCCTCAGAACTACCGGTATGTTCTCTCTGCCGAGCTCCCTTCCGACTGGGAATACAACTGGCACCATGTCGATGCCGTGTACGACGGCAGCAGGATGACCCTCTCGATAGACGGTAAGGAGCTTGCTTCGATTCCTGCCTCGGGCAACATTATCAACGCACCGTTCCCGGTCAATATCGGGCGTAATGAGCAGACCCATGGCCAGGACACCAGGGTTTACATCTGCGATGCCCTGATGGACAACGTGGTAATCTCGGATGATTCAGGAGAGCTGCTGAACCTTGATTTTGAAAGTGAACAGATTGGCGAAGCCTATTTCAGTTACGGAATCGGCGCCAGAACATATGGTACCATTTGGCCAGACCGTACGGTCCAGCCTGAAATCCATCAGATGCAGAAGTCGTCACAGCCTGTCTCCTGCAGACTGCTCAGCGCTGATGACCGCCTGGTTGAAGTGTGGAACCGCAACCATTTCCTGAATGCCAATTACTACGATTTCAAGTGGCAGATTTTCGAAGACGGCAAGTGCATCGAAGAGGGTTCTCTGGACCTGGATGTAGAACCTCTTTCCAAAAAAATTGTGACCGTTCCGTTCCATACCCCGGAACTCAAGGCAGGCTGCGAATATTTCCTGAAGTTGTCAAGCGCACTGGCAAAGGATGAAATCTGGGGAGAAAAGGGCCTGGTAATGGCCTGGGACCAGTTTGAACTTCCTTGGAAAAAGGCCGCTGCCGTATCTGACAAGGCTTCTGGCAAGGCAACCCTTACCAGGACAGACAGGGAGATGATTGTGAAGGGAGAAGATTTCACTTATACCTTCACTGCCGACGGGCAGCTATGCAGCATGGTCAGCAAAGGCAAGGAACTCCTGAAAGAACCGCTCCAATTCAACGTATGGCGAGCTCCCCTGGCTGTCGAGCTCGATGGCTGGGGGCAGGGCAACATCCTGTATAACAATAAGAAAGCATGGAACGGAAACCAGATAGCGAACGAGTACTACAGCAACAACCTTGACCATATCAGCAGGCTCCCGATCTCTTGCGAAGCCTTTGAAGCAGGGGGACAGGTCTATATCAACGTGCGCTGTTTCTCTCAGTTCGGCGGAGTCTCTTCCGGGTCGCTGGATGCATATATCTTCGGTGTAAGGTATATCGGCTACTCTGAAGTATACGAATACCGCATCAACGGCGACGGAACAGTGGCTCTGCACCATATTCTTGAACCTGAAGGAAGGATGCCTTCACTTCTGCCGCGCATAGGGTTAACCCTGACCCTCGACAGCGACCTGCAGCAGGTCAGGTGGTTCGGCCGCGGGCCTGAGGAGAATTATCCGGACAGAAAGACCGGTTATGCAGTCGGTGTCTACGAGGATGACGTGGACGGGATGTTCGAGCCTTACCTCATCCCTCAGGACTGCGGTCTAAGATGTGACAACAGATGGCTGGTGATGGAGGATGGCAACGGACACGGGCTGCGCTTCTCAATGGACCGTCTGTTCAACTTCAATGCATATAACTACAGCACAGAGAACCTGACGAAGGCTGTCTATACCTACCAGCTTGAGAAGCAGGACGGTGTGACCCTGAACCTTGACTACAGCACGACCGGTGTCGGATGTACGGCCTGCTATGTCCTTCCGGGTTATCAGACCAAAGCTACAAAGTACGAGCGCAACATCACTATCCAGCCGCTTTAGGCTCTGCCAGAGCGTGGCCGGCCGCGGCCTCGTGAGCGGCTCCCGAAGGAACG
>JAEDLE010000071.1 GCA_016295455.1 Bacteroidales bacterium | reverse complement strand
GTCACGAGGTTCACCCTCTGGCTCTCCCCTCCCGAAAGTGTGTTGCAGGAACGGCTGAGAGTAAGGTAAGACAGGCCGACATCGTCTATGCACCTGAGTCTGGAGACTATCTCCTCCACCGCCTTCCCCGCCACATGCCTTTCGTAATCACTCAGCTGAAGATCACGGAAGAAAGCCAGAAGTTCAGCAACGGTCATCGAAAGCAGCTGATGTATGTCCTTCCCGCCAACTTTTACATACAGGGCATCCTTGCGCAGACGGCTTCCCCTGCACTCCTGGCAGCTGGTCTTCCCGGAAAACCGGCTCAGCATATACTTGTACTGGATCTTGTACTTGTTGGACTCGACCCACCTGAAGAATTCATCCAGACCGACCAGACTCGTAGCCTCATCCCCCGTGTCACAGCCTTTCCATATCAGGTCCCGAACCTCCTGAGACAGTTCACAATAAGGTGTGAATATGGGAATATGGTAACGTTCCGCCACTGAGATGAGGTGGTCCTTGAACCAGCCCATCTTCTCACCCCTCCAGCAGGATATGGCGCCGTCGTATATGCTCTTGCTCTTGTCGGGAACGACCAGGTCCTCGCTTATGCCGATGACCTGTCCCAGTCCGCCGCATACGGGGCAGGCCCCGAGAGGGCTGTTGAAACTGAACATATACTCGTCCGGCTGGCGGAAACGGATTCCGTCCGCCTCGAAGGAACTGCTGAAGTGCCGTTCCTCTTCCCTGTCAGGGAATTGCTTGCGTATTATTACCGAGCCCCCGCCTATGCTGAATGCATTCTCTACAGATGAACGTATCCGGGTTTCCATATCCCCTTGGAATGATTCCGGTAGGGGCAGCTTTACCCTGTCCACGAGCAGCAGCAGCTTTTCCGGTGTCTTTCCGGCACCGGCATCCGCAACAACCTGATCGATCCTGCATATGCAGCCGTCAGCCCATAGCCTGGTATATCCCTGTTCCATAAGGGAAAGCAGGGCTGACACCTTGTCCTCTTTCCGGTCCCAGCCGAAATCTGCCAGAACGTAGGCCGACACCGCCGCGGAATCGATCATATATGCCATCACATCATTGGTACTGTGACACTTGACCTCATCTCCGCTGACCGGTGAGTAGGTACGGCCTATCCTGGCGAACACCAGCCGGAGATAATCATATATCTCCGTGGTGGTTGCCACGGTCGAGCGCGGGTTGCGCACATTGACTTTCTGTTCTATGGCTATGGCAGGCGGCAGGCCTTCGATGAGTTCCACGTCCGGCTTGGACATCCTTCCCAGAAACTGCCTGGCATATGACGAGAGACTTTCCGCGAAGCGTCTCTGGCCCTCTGCGAAAAGGGTGTCGAAGGCAAGAGAGGATTTTCCCGAACCGGATATGCCGGTGATGACCACCAGACGGTTCCTGGGTATCTCTATACTGACATCCTTGAGATTGTTCTCCCTCGCGTGACGGATTGTGATGTTTCCTTCCTGAGGCATATCCTTATTTCACGAGATTCCCCAGTATGCTTCTTGTCAATTCTCTTGTGAGGGTCCTTGTAGCGGCATTTGCAGCCGAGGTGGCGGCCTTGCCTACCGTACTCTTGCCCTTCTTTGCCGAACCTGACCCGGACGAGCCGCTCTTTTTCCCAGTTATGCTCTGGGTAACGCTCTTGGAAACACTGTTGGCAACGCTCGCGGTCACCGCTGCAACCACGGCTCCGAAGACCTTGCTGCCCAGACTGTTCTTCTTTCTGGAAGCAGCTTCCTTCTCCTGCTGCCTTGCCAGTTTCTCCTCTTCCCTGAGTCTTTCCTGTTCCTGGGCCTCTTCTTGTGCAGCCTTGGCAGCCGCCTCGGATTCACGCAGGAGCTGTTCGAAGGCGCTGTCCCTGTCCACCGGCGTATCGTAACGGCCATAGAGACGGGAACGACGTATCGCTTCCTCCCGCTGGGAATCGCTGATTGCGCCTATCTGGCTGAGAGGGAAAAGAATCTTGGCCTTTTCGACCACTGAAGGTGCGCCGGATTCGTCCAGGAATGACACAAGGGCCTCGCCGGTTCCGAGTTCGAGTATCGCTTCCTCGGTCCTGAATGAAGGATTGGCCCTGAAGGTCTGCGCCGCGGACCTAACCGCCTTCTGGTCCTTCGGAGTGAAGGCACGGAGAGCGTGCTGAACCCTGTTGCCGAGCTGGCCGAGTATGTTGTCAGGTATGTCAGTCGGGAGCTGGGTCACGAAATATACGCCCACACCCTTGCTTCGGATAAGCCTTATCACCTGCTCGATCTTGTCCACCAGAGCCGGAGCAGTGCCGTCGAAGAGCATATGCGCCTCATCGAAGAAGAACACCAGTTTCGGCAGGTCCATATCCCCGACTTCCGGAAGTGTGGCGTAAAGGTCAGACAGGAGCCAGAGGAGGAAGGTCGAGTAGAGTTTCGGGTTGAGCATCAGCTTGTCTGCGGCGAGGACGTTCATCACGCCCTTTCCGTCCTCCCTGTCCAGAAGATCCCTCACATCGAAGGCCGGTTCTCCGAAGAACCTGTCGGCACCTTCGCTCTCGATGGCGAGCAGGGACCGCTGGATGGCACCCACGCTGGCAGAGGATATGTTGCCATATACGGTAGTGAACTCGGCGGCGTTCTTCGCGACGTAGTCGAGCATGGACCTGAGGTCCTTGAGGTCGAGAAGGAGCAGGCCGCGTTCATCCGCTATCCTGAAGACTATGTTGAGTATGCCGGACTGGGTCTCGTTCAGGCCGAGCAGTCTTGCGAGCAGCTGCGGTCCGAGGTCTGAGATGGTCGCCCTCATAGGATGGCCCTTCTCGCCGTAAACGTCAAAGAAACGTACCGGACAAGGCTGGAACTGAGGGTCTTCCACCCCGAACTCGCCCTTTCTCTTCTCGATGAAGCCGGAAAGCCTGCCGGCCTGGCTGATACCTGAAAGGTCACCTTTCATATCGGCCATGAAGCAAGGGACTCCGGCCTGGCAGAAGGTTTCGGCAAGTACCTGGAGGGTAACGGTCTTTCCCGTTCCCGTGGCACCGGCTATCAGGCCGTGCCTGTTGGCCATTTTTCCTACTATGGATATCGGTCCGTTCTCACAATGGGCCACGTACAGGCCACGTTCTTTGTCCAGCATATTCTCAAGTTTTGGTTTCTGCTAATATACAGACTTTTTGCCGTATTTTGCCTTCCAGTACATGAAAAGAAGGAATGACAGGGCAGCCGTTGCCAGGGCGATCGGAAGGGCAAATTCCGACGGGAGTCCGAGGCAGGAAGAGTCCACGAAGATGTAGGTCGTGCATATCGCAGTCATGAACAAGGCAGGGAACAGTGTGACAAGATAGCCTGCGCCCTTCCTCTCGGTATAGAGGAAGACAGTGAGCGCCCACAGGGTGAATATGGAGAGGCTCTGGTTTGCCCAGCCGAAATATTTCCATATGGTGTTGAAGCCGTCTGCATCGGCAATGTTGTACCAGAGTATCAGCATTGTGCAGACGAAGAGTGGTATGGATATCTCCAGCCTTCTGGATATCTTTTTCTGTTCCATCCCTATCGCGTCCGCAACTATGAGTCTGGCAGCCCTGAGGGCTGTGTCTCCGCTTGTTATAGGGGCCGCGACCACGCCCAGCATCGCGAGTATCCCGCCGAAAACGCCGAGCCAGGAGCGGGAAACGAGGGTCACCACCGCCGGTGCGGATGAATGAATATCTCCCCCGACCTCGGCCGCTCCTCCGTCAAAGAAGAAGTAGGAAGCTATGGCAGCCCATATAAGGGCCACCATGCCCTCGGTGATCATGGCGCCGTAGAAAACCGGTCTGCCGAGTTTCTCGGACTTGAGGCATCTTGCCATCAGCGGGCTCTGTGTGGCGTGGAAACCGCTGATCGCGCCGCAGGCTATGGTGATGAAAAGGCAAGGGAGTATAGGCTGCCCGGTGATTCCGAGCGAGCCGCTGCGGTTCTGAAGGCCATCCCAGAGTTCAGGTATGTGCGGCCACTTGATGAAAAGGCACACCATCAGCGCCAGAGCCATGAAAATCAGGGCGAAGGCAAAGAGCGGATATATCTTTCCTATGATTTTGTCTATCGGCAGCATCGTCGCGATGATATAATAGATGAATATGGCTGCGACCCATATCATCATCGCGGAGTTGGAGCCGTTTCCCGCAACGTCCTTGAGTATCACCGCAGGGGAATATACGAATACGGCTCCGACCATCACCATCAGAAGAACGGTGAAGCAGAGCATAGCCTTGCGGGTGCCGTTGCCCAGATATTTTCCTATCAGCTGCGGCAGACCTGCACCGTCGTTGCGCATCGAGAGCATGCCTGAAAGGTAATCGTGCACGGCTCCAGCGAATATGCATCCGAATACAATCCACAGATATGCGGCAGGGCCGAATCTGGCGCCCATTATGGCTCCGAAAATCGGTCCGGTTCCGGCGATGTTGAGGAACTGGATCATGAATACTTTCCAGGTAGGCATAGGTATGAAGTCAACTCCGTCAGCCTTGGTCAAGGCCGGTGTCTGACGGGCGGGATCGGGGCCGAAAATCTTCTCGACCAGTCCGCCATAGAGAGCGTAGCCGAGCAGCAGCGCCACCAGACTGATAATGAATGTCAACATTTCGTTCTATATGTTTATAATGCTCTATTTCATCCGGGGAAAAGCACGCAATATTACAAAAAAATTTGGAAGTGGCGAAAACTTACTCTATATTTGCATCCGCATTCCGCGAGAATGCTGAACACCTGGTGCGGTAGTTCAGCTGGTTAGAATGCCGGCCTGTCACGCCGGAGGTCGAGGGTTCGAGTCCCTTCCGCACCGCAAAAAGCCTTGGATTATTGTCCAAGGCCTTTTTGTTTTGTACAGGCGGTGAATATGGCGACGAGAACCCTCGACCTCCATTCCCCAGAGGGGATGTCAAGCCATCAGGCTTGACAGGGGGTTTAGGACAACAGGCGCTTCGCGCGCAGCGCGAGGGTTCGAGTCCCTTCCGCACCGCAAAAAGCCCTGGAGGCTTTGAATCCTCTGGATTCTTTTTGAACCCCTGAGTACCATAAGCGATGAATTCGTCACGCCACTGGGCGATATCTGCCATCGTTACACCATGTTTGCGGCTCAGTTCTTCTGCTGACTCGCCGCAGAGCAAAGACAGAACAACCTCTGTCTTGAACTTTGCGGATCTTCTTTTCTGTTCCTTTGAGCACAATTTAAGCATTCCTATTTTGTGCTCGGTAGAATTATCGGCTAATATAATTCCTTAACCACCTGTATGAACTTATCAAGCAGCGGGATCATTGATTGCAGTTCCTCTTCGATCATGCCGATCTCCACGAATTCGCGTGCCAAGCAGTTGGGCACTTCCTGGATCTGCTCCTCCAGACGTTTGCCATCACCCGTGAGGGAGATGATGCGCTGGCGACTGTCAGCCTGACTCTTCTGGCGAACGATGAGGCCCTGCTTCTCCATACGCTGCAGGAGCGGAGTGACGGTGTTTGTCTCCAGGTGCAGGCGCTCAGTGATTTCGCTGATGATACGGTTGTCCTGTTCCCAAAGCAGCATCAGCACGAGGTACTGCGGATAGGTGATGCCATACTGACGGAAGTAGGGCGTGTAGCATGCCGTAGCCAGTCGTGCCGCCGTATAGAGTCGGAAGCACAACTGGTTATCGAGTTTCAGTTGCGGATAAGCCATTGGTTTACTTCGTCAGGTTATACTTCTGTCGCATAGCGTTGCGCTCCTCTTCGCAGAGCGATGCCATGAAACCCTTCCAACCAGGACAGAAACCGATGTGCCAACGCCAGAAGCGACCAGCGAGTGACTTTGGGTTGTTGTCGTACTTAGCTCTCAGCTTGCAGTTTGCGCAAGGTATTTCGTTTGATGTTGCCACAAGAATATGGATTTATCGGTTTGATTTTTTACTTTTCCACCATGATTTTATGCGCTTCACTCCATCTACTCCGAGGATGGTCAACCCTCCGTACTGGAAGG
>JAEDLE010000023.1 GCA_016295455.1 Bacteroidales bacterium | reverse complement strand
CCCTTGATGGCGAGGAAGTTGGATGAACCGAACTCATCGACCTTGGTCTTTGTGGCAGGATCCAGGAAAAGGAGTTCCCTGTAGCCCTGTCTGTGCGCCATATTGTATGGGT
This sequence comes from Bacteroidales bacterium, assembly GCA_016295455.1. Taxonomy (GTDB): domain Bacteria; phylum Bacteroidota; class Bacteroidia; order Bacteroidales; family UBA932; genus Cryptobacteroides. The sequence goes on along the minus strand of JAEDLE010000023.1, from coordinate 30,070 downwards.
GAAGCGAGGTGGCGTAGTTTGCCGCTATCTTGAATGCTCCGGTTCCGTTAGGTGCAGCCCTGTCGTAGTTCCTTGCAAGCACAGCCGTGCCGGGGGAGAGACTCTTCGCTCCCGAATAGGTTCCCACAGGTGAACACATCACGGCGAAGAGTACCTCTTCGGACGAAGCGATTCCGAGCTGGGGGTTGATGCCCACGATGACAGGCCTCAGGTACATGGATGCTCCGTATCCGTATGGAGGGAGAAACTCAAGGTTCTCTCTGACACACATCAGGCAGGCTTCGATGAACATCTCCTCGCTTGGAGCCGCCATATCCAGATGGGCTGCGCTGCGTCTGATGCGCTTGGCGTTCTCGTCAGGACGGAAAAGGCGCACCTTGCCGTCGGCACCCCTGAAGGCCTTCAGGCCCTCGAAGCAGGCGTTGGCATAGTGGAACACACCCGCGAATGCGCTGAGATGGAACTCGAAATCCTTCGATGCCGTGAGCGGTGTCCATTCACCGTTCCTGTAGTAACTTACGATTATCGCGTTGGTCTTTCTGTAATGGAATCCCAGGTTTGACCAGTCAAATTCTGCCATAGCTGATAGAGGTTAGTTGTTCTTGATATATGATGCAATCCAGTCGCCGACTTCGGAGGTGCTGTATCTCTTCTCTCCTTCCGCTGCCAGGTCTTCGGTGACAATGCCCTGTTCTATGGATGCCGTAACGGCCTTCCTGATGGCACGGCCTTCCTCCATAAGCCCGAAGGCATATTCGAACATCATAGCCGCGGAGAGTATTGTGGCCACAGGGTTTGCGATATTCTTGCCGGCTGCCTGCGGGTAGGAACCGTGGATAGGCTCGAAGACGGAGGTGTGTTCTCCGATGGATGCGCTGGCGAGAAGGCCCATCGAACCGGTGATGCAGCTGGCCTCGTCGGTGAGTATGTCACCGAAAGTGTTCTCGGTCACGAGCACGTCGAAGTACTTCGGGCAGCGTATGAGCTGCATCGCGGCATTGTCCACGTACATATAGTCGGTCTCGACCTCAGGATACTTAGGGGCCATTTCCTGCGCCACCTGCCTCCACAGACGGGAAGACTCGAGCACATTCGCCTTGTCCACGACGGTCAGTTTCCTGCGGCGCCTGAGGGCATATTCGAAAGAGAGCTTGAGTATCCTCTCCACCTCATAGCGATGGTATATGTTGGTGTCGTACGCGGTGTCTCCGCCGTCCTTGCGGCCTTTCTCGCCGAAGTACATTCCTCCGGTGAGCTCACGCACGCACATGAAGTCCGCGCCGTCCACCAGGGACGTCTTCAGCGGGGACTTGTCCACCAGGGACGGGAAAGTCTCCACCGGACGGAGGTTGGCATATAAACCGAGTTTCTTCCTCATCGCTAGCAGACCCTGCTCCGGACGTACCTTGGAGGTAGGGTCGTTGTCATATTTCGGATCTCCCACGGCTCCGAAGAGCACTGCGTCCGAATCGAGACAGACCTGATGGGTCACGTCAGGGTAGGCGTCGCCGTATCTTTCTATGGCACAGGCTCCTACATATGCAAAACCATACTGGGCTTCGTGCCCGTATTTCTCGCAAATCGCATCGACCGCCTTGACGGCCTGCTCCACCACTTCCGGTCCTATTCCGTCACCCGGAAGTTTGGCAATCTTCATTTTCATAACTATCTGTTAGTTTCTTGATTCTCTATGATATTGAGCATCTTGGCAGTGGCCTTGATGGCGGCCTCGGTCTGGTCGGAATCGACACCCCTGGTCTTGAACTCATGCCCGTTCCAGTTCCAGGAAATGGTGGTCTCCACAAGGGCGTCGGTCTTTCCTCCCGGCGGGATGCTGACCTGATAGTCGGAAAGAACGGGATGGCTCTTGCCCAGCCCGCTGTATATGGTCCAGAGAGCGTTCATGAAGGCATTGTACTGACCGTCTCCGCAGGCGCTGGCCTCATATTCCTTACCGTGTATGCTCATCCTCAGGTTGGCCAGAGGCTTGAGGCTCCGGGTCAGCACGAGGCTGTAGTTGATAATGCGTATATGTTCCTGTACCTCGTGGTGTCCGCCCTTCAGCACATCGGCTATGATGTAAGGCAGGTCCTCCGGGGTTACGGTCTCCTTCTTGTCGCCCAGTTCCACAACCCTCTGCGTGACAAGCTTCATCTGCTCCGGATTCAGGCTGATTCCGAGACTCTCCAGATTCTTGACTATGTTCGCCTTGCCGCTGGTCTTGCCCAGTGCGTACTTGCGTTCCCTTCCGAATCTTTCCGGAAGAAGATCGTTCTGGTAGAGACCGTCCTTCTTGTCCCCGTCCGCATGTACTCCGCTGGTCTGGGTGAAGACGGATTCACCGACGATAGGCTTGTTCGCAGGTATCCTGATTCCGGATATGGTCTCGACATAGCGGCTGACGTGGGTTATCTTGCTCTCGTCCAAGGTGTTCTCCATATGGAGCTGGTCGTTGAGCAGACCCAGGACACTCGCCACGGGGACGTTGCCCGCCCTTTCCCCCAGTCCGTTCACGGTGGTGTGCACGCCTCTGGCTCCGGCCTTGAGGGCGGCGAATACATTGCCCGCCGCAAGGTCATAGTCATTGTGCGCGTGGAAGTCGAAATGGATGTCAGGATAGGCGCTGACCATCTCACCCATCAGTTCCGCCGTATTCCAGGGATTCAGAATGCCCAGGGTGTCGGGGAGCATAAAGCGCTTGACTCCGCAGTCCTTCAGGCCCTCCATCAGGAACATCACATAGTCCTTCGAATGGAGCATGCCGTTGGACCAGTCCTCGAGATAGAGATTGACCTCCAGCCCTTTCTCGTGAGCGAGGGAAATGCACAGGCGTATGTCCTCCAGATGCTCCTGAGGGGTCTTTTTCAACTGTCCGGAGACGTGCTTTAGCGAACCTTTGGTCAGGAGGTTGATCACCTTGCCCCCGGCGTCGGCTATCCAGTCCACGGACTTGCCGCCGTCCACGAAGCCCAGGACCTCGATACGGTCGGCCAGCCCGCAGGTTGAGGCCCAGGAGCATATCTTTGAGAATGCCTCCTGCTCTCCCTGGGACACCCTGGCCGAGCCCACCTCTATCCTGTTCACCTTGAGCTCCTCGAGGAGCAGTCTGGATATGGCAAGTTTCTCGTCAGCGTTGAACGACACGCCCGCGGTCTGTTCTCCGTCACGGAGGGTGGTGTCAAGTATCTCGATCATCGCCTTTCGTATTCTTCAATCCTGTCTTTCTGTGTCAGGAGATAGTCGATATCGTCGAGCGCGTTCATCAGGCAGTATTTCTTGTAGCCGTTGAGCTCGAAGTGCTCGCTGGATCCCGTGGCCAGGTTGGTCACGGTCTGGGCAGGGACATCCACCCTGACCCTGGTCGAGTGGTCCTTGGCGATGGAATCGAAAAGCTCCGCCAGGAACTCCGGGGACACGGTCACGGGAAGCACGAAGTTGTTCAGTTCGTTGTTCTTGTGAATGTCCGCGAAGAAACTGGATATGACTACCCTGAAACCCGCACCGGCTATCGCCCATGCGGCATGCTCACGGCTGGAGCCGTTGCCGAAGTTCTTTCCGGCGACGAGTATGCAGCCGCTGTAGGAAGGGTCGTTCATCACGAAATCCTTCTTCGGATTGCCCTCGCTGTCATACCTCCAGTCCCTGAAGAGGTTCTCCCCGAAGAAAGACTCCTCCCTGGTGGTGGCCTTGAGGAAACGGGCAGGGATTATCTGGTCTGTATCCACATTCTCCAGAGGGAGAGGGATGCAGCTGCTTTCAATTATGTCGAATTTCTGTTTCATTTCCTACTGCATAAGGGTTCTTGGGTCCGTGATAACTCCTGTAACCGCAGCCGCGGCGGCGGTGAGAGGGGAAGCGAGCAGAGTTCTGGAACCCGGACCCTGACGGCCTTCGAAGTTTCTGTTGCTGGTCGATACCGAATACTTGCCTGCCGGAATCTTGTCGTCATTCATCGCGAGACAGGCTGAGCAGCCAGGCTGGCGTATCTCGAATCCTGCCTCCTCAAGTACCTTGTCCAGACCTTCCTCCTGGATCTGTCTGCGCACCTCCCAGGAACCGGGAACCAGCCAGGCTGTCACGCCCTCGGCCTTCTTCCTGCCCTTGGCTATGGATGCGAAAGCCCTGAAGTCCTCTATCCTGCCGTTGGTGCAGGCACCCAGGAAGACATAGTCAATCTTCTTTCCGAGCAAGCATTCGCCCGCTTCGAATCCCATATAGTCCAGAGCCTTGCGTGTTGCATCAGCGGGGATTGACGAGCATATGCCCATACCCATTCCGGGGTTGGTGCCGTAGGTGATCATTGGCTCGATGTCCGCTCCGTCATATACGATTTCCCTGTCGAAGACGGCGTCGTCGCCGCTGTAGAGCGTCTTCCAGTATGCGAGAGCCTTGTCCCAGTCCTCGCCCTTGGGCGCGTGCTCGCGGCCCTTGACATATTCGAAGGTCTTCTCGTCCGGAGCCACGAATCCGCCTCTGGCGCCCATCTCGATGGAGAGGTTGCAGAGGGTCATCCTGCCTTCCATGGACATGTCCCTGACGACCTGTCCGGCATATTCGATGAAATAGCCGGTGCCGCCGGAAGTGGAGATCATCTTCATTATGTAGAGCGCCACGTCCTTGGCCGTCACGCCTTTGCCGAGCTTGCCCTCGATCCTGATTCTCATTGACTTGGGCTTCTGCTGAAGGATGCACTGGGACGCCATCACCATCTCCACCTCGCTGGTGCCGATACCGAAGGCAACGGCGCCCATCGCTCCGTGGGTGGAGGTGTGGGAGTCACCGCAGACGATGGTCATGCCCGGGAGGGAGAGTCCCCTCTCCGGACCCACGACGTGGATGATTCCGTTGCGCGGATCCATCATTCCGTAGTGGGTGAGCCCGAACTCCTCCACATTCCTGGCAAGCTCGTCCACCTGCTTCTTCGAAACGGGATCTTCTATAGGCTTGTCCTGGTCGTGGGTAGGGGTGTTGTGGTCCGGCATGCATATGATCTTCTCCGGCCTGAAGCACTTGATGCCCCTCTGCCTGAGGCCTTCGAAAGCCTGGGGGCTGGTGACTTCGTGGCAGTAGAGCCTGTCTATATAGAGCTGAGTGGGACCGTCCTCGATCATATTCACCACGTGGGCGTCCCAGATCTTGTCAAACAGTGTGTTCATCTGCGGTTTTCTTGAACTTGTTTATGCAATCGATATACGCTTCGACCGAAGCCGTGATGATGTCGGTGTTCGCGCCGAATCCGTAATAGACCCTGCCGTCGCTCTCCACCTGCATATGCACCTTTCCGATGTCGTCGGAACCCTTGGTGATGTTCTGGATGGTGAACTCCTTGATGGTCATATTGCGCCTGATTATGGTCTTGAGGGCCTTGATGGCGGCGTCCACAGGACCGTTTCCGCTTGCCGCAGCCTCGAACTTCTCACCCGCTATGTCCAGACCTATGCTTGCCACAGAACGCACGCCCATACCCGTGGTCACCTGGAGGTAGTCCAGCTTGATATGGTCATTCGCTGTCCTCTCCACGCCGGCGAGCACGAGCAGGTCATCGTCATTGACCTCCTTCTTCTGGTCAGCCATCTTGAGGAAGTTGTCATAGATCTTGTCCAGCTTCTCCGGAGTCGGCTTGATGCCGAGCATCTCAAGCCTGAACTTGAGCGCGGCGTGACCGCTCCTGGCGGTGAGGGCGATATTGTTCTCGTCCAGACCTATGTCCTTCGGGTCTATGATCTCGTAGGTCTGAACGTTTTTCAGCACCCCGTCCTGGTGTATGCCCGAAGAATGCGCGAAGGCATTCCTTCCGACTATGGCCTTGTTGGCCTGCACCGGCATATTCATAAGGCTTGAGACAGTGCGGCTCAGCGGGAATATCTTCTTGGTGTTGAGGTCAGTGTGGAGGGCGATGTCATTGTGGCAGCGGAGTATCATCGCGATTTCCTCGAGGGCGGTGTTGCCGGCCCTCTCGCCTATGCCGTTGATGGTCACTTCGCACTGGCGCGCGCCGTTGAGTATGCCCGCCATGGTGTTGGCCGTGGCCATGCCCAGGTCATTGTGGCAGTGGGTGGAGATGATGGCCTTGTCGATGCCGTCGACGTGCTCCATCAGGTACTTGATCTTGGCGCCGTATTCCTCGGGGAGGCAGTAGCCCGTGGTGTCCGGTATGTTCACCACGGTTGCTCCTGCCTTGATAACCGCCTCCACGACCCTGGCGAGGTATTCGTTGTCCGTCCTGCCGGCGTCCTCCGCGTAGAATTCCACGTCATCGACGTATTTCCTGGCGTACTTGACCGCCCTGACGGCACGCTCGATTATCTCTTCCCTGGTGGAGTTGAACTTGTAGCGGATGTGCGAGTCAGAAGTGCCGATACCCGTGTGGATACGCTTGTGCTTGGCGTATCTGAGGGCTTCCGCAGCAGCGTCTATGTCCTTCTCTACCGCCCTGGTGAGGGCGCAGACCACAGGCCAGGTCACGGCCTTGGAAATCTCGACCACGGAGTTGAAGTCTCCCGGGCTGGATACCGGGAAACCCGCCTCAATCACATCCACTCCCAGGTCTTCGAGCGCTTTCGCCACCTGGATCTTCTCCACGGTGTTGAGCTGGCATCCCGGGACCTGTTCCCCGTCACGGAGAGTCGTGTCGAATATGTATATCTTGTCGTTCATCAATAATTACTTGTTGTCGTTTTCCGGGCGGAGTGATCGTACGGTTACGGCTGTCTGCCACATCTCGCTCTCGCGGAGAGCCTTGAGCTCAGCCTCGAGCTTCTCGCGGTAGTCAGGCTTTGAGTTGGCATCGATGGAGATCTGGGCCTCGTTTCCTGACTTCACTGAAGCGTAGAGCTTCTCCACTACAGGCTTGCAGGCATCGTGGAAAGGACCCATCCAGTCAAGCGCGCCCCTCTGTGCGGTGGTGGAGCAGTTCGCGTACATCCAGTCCATACCTTTCTCCGCGAAGAGCGGCATGAGGGACTGGGTAAGTTCCTCGACGGTCTCGTTGAATGCCTCGGAAGGGGAGTGTCCGTTCTCGCGGAGCACCTCGTACTGGGCCAGGAGCAGACCCTGGATCGCACCCATCAGGGATCCTCTCTCTCCTGTGAGGTCAGAGGTAGCCTCACGCTGGAAGGTGGTCTCGAACATATAGCCCGAGCCTATGCCTATGCCGAGTGCAAGAGTGCGCTCGAGTGCACGGCCGGTGGCGTCGTTATAGACTGCGTATGATGAGTTGAGGCCTCTGCCCTCGAGGAACATCGTCCTGAGCGAGGTGCCCGAACCCTTAGGGGCTACCATGATCACGTCGATGTCTGAAGGAGGGACACATCCGGTACGGTCAGACCAGGTTATGGCGAAGCCGTGGGAGAAATAGAGTGCCTTGCCGGGGGTAAGATGCTTCTTGAGCTCAGGCCATACCGACATCACTGCTGCGTCGGAAAGGAGGCACATCACTATGCTTGCCTGCTCGGCAGCCTCGTCGATTGAGAAGAGGGTCTCGCCCGGCACCCAGCCGTCAGCCTTTGCCTTCTCGAAGGTCTTGCCCTGACGCTGTCCTACAATCACGTTGAAACCGTTGTCCCTGAGGTTGCAGGCCTGTCCTGGCCCCTGTACACCGTAACCGATTACGGCGATCTTCTCGTCCTTGAGTACTTCCCTTGCTTTTTCAAGCGTGAATTCATCGCGGGTGACGACATTCTCGTTCACTCCGCCAAAGTTCATAACTGCCATAACTTTGTGTTGTTTATCTGTTAGTTCATTATTTATCTGTCCTTTCCGCGATGAGTTCCCTTACCGCCTCGAGTTCCCTGAGGCTGCGCTCATCGTCAATGTAGTAGAATGCCTTGATGACATCCACCTTCTTCTCGATCTGCTTCACCACGCGCTCTATTTCCGTATGTGTGGTCCTGGTCTTGATCGTGAACTTGTGTATGCCTTCAATCTTCGAAGGATACACCTTCAGCGAATCGATGTTCAGGCTGCGGCGGGTGAAGGTGTTTGCAATGGTGCTCAGAAGGCCGACCTGGTTCTCCGAGTACACGCTTATTTCGTAGAGATTAGTCTCCATATTCAAACCATTCTTTATCGTTCAGCATAATTTCGTCCATATTCTTTCCAGGAGGGACCATAGGGAAGACCATACCCATCTCCTTGACCTCGGCATTGAGGATGAAAGGCTTGTCGTCCGAAAGCATGTCCTCGACAGCCTCCCTGAGCTCCGCGCGGTCCCTGACGGCCCTGTACCTGATGCCATATGCCTTTGCAATGGATTCATAATCAGGGTTGAGCATCCTGGTGAAAGAATAGCGCTTGCCGTAGAAGAGTTCCTGCCACATCCTCACGTTGCCGAGCCAGTTGTTGTTCAGGAGGACGATCTTCACGCCCGTGCCTTCCTGGACTATGGTTCCGAGTTCCTGGATGACCATCTGCAGGCCGCCGTCTCCGACGAACGCGCATACGGTACGCTCCGGGGTTCCGATCTTCGCGCCTATCGCGGCAGGGAGTCCGAAACCCATGGTTCCCAGACCTCCCGAAGTGATGAGGCTGCGTCCGTTCCTGAAGCGCGAATACCTTGCCCCGATCATCTGGTTCTGACCTACGTCCGTGACTATCACCGCATTGCCTCCGGATACCTCTGAGACCATTTCCACGACCTCACCCATATTCATATAGCCTTCGCCCGGACGGAGTTCGGGGTCGGTCACTTTTTCCCGCTCGACAGCGATACACCTGTCGGCATATGAGAGCCAGTCGCTGTGGTCCTTTGCGGATATCAGGGCTTCTATGCGCGGAAGCACTTCCTTGGCGTCTCCGTTGATGCCGAGAGTGCAGTGCACGTTCTTTCCGATTTCGGCGTTGTCTATGTCTATGTGTATGATTTTCGCCTGCTTGGCGTAGTTCGCCGTGTTGCCGGTGACCCTGTCGTCGAACCTCATTCCTACGGCGATGAGCAGGTCACAGTGCTGGGTCATGATGTTAGGGGCTATGCAGCCGTGCATTCCCACCATACCGAGGTGGTTCGGGAAATCCGTAGGCACTGCGCTCAGTCCGAGGAGGGTGGATCCGGACGGGATGCCGCTCTTCCTGAGGAAGGAGGCGAGTTCCTTCTCCGCCCCGCCCAGGGTTATGCCCTGTCCGAAGACAAGCAGAGGCTTCGTGGCCTGGTCTATCATCCTTGCGGCCTCTTCGATGCTCTCCTGCGGCACTTCCGGATACGGGTTGTAGCTTCTGATGAACCTGCACTCCTCGTGTCTGTACTCTGCCATTCCGACCTGGGCGTCCCTTGTAAGGTCGAGCACCACCGGACCGGGACGTCCGCTCCTAGCGATGTAGAAAGCCCTGGCAACGGCCCAGGCTATGTCCTCAGGCCTGCGTATCTGATAGTTCCACTTGGAGATAGGTCCGGTCAGGCCGATGACGTCGCACTCCTGGAACGCGTCCGTGCCAAGCAGATGGGTTCCCACCTGTCCCGCAATCACCACCACCGGGGTGGAGTCAATCATGGCGTCCGCGATTCCGGTGACCACATTGGTGGCACCCGGGCCCGAGGTGACGGTGATCACTCCCGGAACGCCCTTCGACCTGGCATATCCCTGGGCCGCGTGGATGGCGCCCTGCTCATGTCTTACGAGTATGTGCCTGAGCCTGTCGCCATAGTCATAGAGCCTGTCATAGACCGGCATAATCTGTCCTCCGGGATATCCGAAGATGGTGTCGACACCCTCGTCGATGAGGGCCTGGAGCAATATGTCCGCTCCCTTTATCATTTTGCTTTCCATAAATTAATCTTCGATGATTCGTACTGCCCCGCGGTCCGCCGAGCTTACCATGGAGGCATATGCCTTGAGACTCTTGGAGACCTCCCTCTTCCTGTGCGGAGGGGTGAACGCCGCCTTGCCGCGCGCGAGTTCCCCGCGTCTCCTCTCCTCGAGTTCCCCGTCCGGGAGCCTGACGTCGATGCTGCGTGCAGGTATGTCTATGCTGATGATGTCCCCGTCGCGTACCAGGCCGATTTCTCCGCCGGCAGCCGCCTCAGGCGAGATGTGGCCTATGCTGAGCCCGGAGGTGCCGCCGCTGAAACGGCCGTCGGTGATGAGCGCGCACTCCTTGCCCAGATGCATGGACTTGATGTATGAGGTAGGGTAGAGCATCTCCTGCATGCCGGGACCGCCCTTCGGTCCTTCATAGGTGATGACCACCACGTCGCCGCTCCTGACCTTTCCTCCGAGTATGCCTTCGCACGCCGCCTCCTGGGAATCGAAGACCTTCGCCGGACCCGCAAACTTCCAGATCGACTCATCCACACCGGCCGTCTTGATCACACAGCCGTTGCGGGCGATGTTGCCCTTGAGCACGGCCAGACCTCCGTCCTTCGAATATGCATGTGCGAGGTCGCGTATGCAGCCTGCACTGCGGTCGGTGTCAAGGCTCTCCCAGCTGGAGTCCTGGGACGCCATCCTGGTGCTGAACCTGCCTGATGCGGCGCTGCGGTAGATGCCTAGGGCCTCCCCGGACACCTTCGGGCTGTCGATGCACCAGCTTTCGATTTCCTGGGCGAGGGTCATTCCGTCAACTCTCTTCACTGAACAGTCCACGAGACCTCCCTTTGCCAGTTCGTTCATTATGGCCACCACGCCTCCGGCCCTGTTCACATCCTCGACGTGATACTTCTGGGTGTTAGGGGCCACCTTGCAGAGGCAAGGGACCTTTCTGGAGAGGCGGTCTATGTCATCCATAGTGAAATCCACTCCGGCCTCATCTGCAACAGCAAGCAGGTGGAGTACCGTGTTGGTGGAACCTCCCATCGCTATGTCCAGGGCCATCGCATTGAGGAAAGCCTCCCTGGTGGCTATAGACCTCGGAAGAACGCTTTCGTCACCGTCGCGGTAATACTTCCAGGCATTCTCCACTATCAGTGCCGCCGCTTTCCTGAACAACTTTTCCCTGTTCACGTGGGTGGCCACAACGGTACCGTTGCCCGGAAGCGAGAGACCTATGGCCTCGGTCAGGCAGTTCATCGAGTTGGCTGTGAACATTCCGGAGCAGCAGCCGCAACCCGGACAGGCGCAGGCCTCGATGTCTGCCACCGCATTGTCGTCCAGAGTCCTGTCGGCGGACTTGACCATCGCGTCGATCAGGTCCAGTCTCGCCTCTCCCATCCTGCCGGCCTCCATAGGGCCGCCGGAGACAAAGACTGCGGGGATGTTCAGCCTCATTGCCGCCATAAGCATACCCGGGGTGATCTTGTCGCAGTTGCTGATGCAAATCATCGCATCCGCCTTGTGCGCATTCACCATATACTCCACGCTGTCGGCGATTATGTCCCTTGAGGGAAGGGAGTAGAGCATTCCGTCGTGGCCCATCGCAATGCCGTCATCGACCGCGATGGTGTTGAATTCGGCCGCATAACATCCGGCCTTCTCGATTTCAGCCTTGACTATCTGGCCGATCTCGTGGAGATGTGTGTGTCCCGGCACGAACTGGGTGAAGGAGTTCACGACCGCGATAACCGGTCTGCCCATATGCTCCCTCTTCATTCCGGCAGCCTGCCAGAGAGCTCTTGCTCCGGCCATCCTTCTGCCGTCCATCGTTGCGGAACTGCGTAATTGATACTTCATGTCCATATTTGAGAAGCTGTTTTGTGTCCTGTTGTCTGCCGTGACTTGCGGAAAGGTCAAAAAAAGAAGCCTTTCTGTTTTTGAGAAAGGCTTCATATATCCACTGTCCGTCCAGTCTTATACGCACTTTCTCAATCCTATAACCGTTAGGCTAAGGACCACGACGACGATAATGACGATGAAGCTGGAGTTGGACATAAATTATAATCTTTCCGTTTCGGCCCGACAAAATTAGAAAATGAAATCATAAAAGCAAAAATAAAAGTAAACAAATTCTCGAAATCTTGTAAAGCGTTATATGACAACAGGATGGCATATTGAAAGGAATAGCGGTTCCAAACTAAACAAATATGCAGGAAGGTAAAGAAATCCTTAAGAAAGTAAAGATTCCGGCTTTTTACGTGAACAATCTGTAAGTGTGGTGAAATCTTTTGCTTTTCAGCCCTTCCCCCGTAAATTGGCTTGCAGAAGCCCGTTTTGCGGCTGCCTCCCCGCTTCTGTTCCGGGGGAGAAACCGCATTCCCCTGCTGAGGGAACCGCCTTCCGGAGGCGACAGTCCCCGGGATTGCGTGGAATCCGTCCCGCGGCGGAGGGCCATATGCCGAAAGAACAATTATTCTCATCATATGCTTATCAACATCATCGCAGCCAAGTGCGTCGGGATAGGGGCGACGCCAGTCACCGTGGAGGTGGACATCAACAAAGGCATAGGCATCCATCTGGTCGGTCTGGCGGACGCCTCGGTCAGGGAAAGCCTGCTCAGGACCATCACGGCTCTGCAGGCGGCGGGCTACCACGTGCCGGGCAGGAAAATCGTCATAAACCTGGCACCTGCGGACATGCACAAGAAAGGCGGAGGCTACGACCTGCCCATAGCCCTGGGCATAATAGCCGCTTCCGCCCAGGAGGAGCTGCCACTGCTGGGAGACTATCTGGTCATGGGTGAGCTGGGCCTGGACGGGAGCGTCAGGGACATCCCCGGAGCCCTGCCTCTGGCCGAACTCGCCGCCTCGCTCGGGCTCAGGGGCTGCATACTTCCCTACGGTTCGGCGCTGGAGGCCGCCGAGGTCCCGACGGTCGAAGTCTATGCCGTCCGCAGCCTCCAGGAGGCCCTGAGGGTGCTCAGGGGCGGGGAACTTGCCACCGACCTGCTGGCAGGAAACTGCAGGTCCTGTCCGGGCGGAGCCGAAGAGGCGCTACCCCGTGGACAGGTGATGGACTTTGCGGACATAGTCGGACAGGGAACGGCCAAACGCGGTCTGGAAGTCGCCGCCGCAGGCTCCCACAATGTAATCATGGTCGGAGCTCCCGGCAGCGGGAAGAGCTCGCTGGCAAGGGCCCTCGCCGGCATACTACCGCCCATGGACAGGAAGGAGGCGCTGGTGGTCAGCAAGATTTACTCCGTGGCCGGAAAGGGGGTGATGAGAAAAGGCCTGATGCGGACCCGGCCCTTCCGCAGCCCGCACTACAGTTCCTCGATGGCGGCCATGCTGGGAGGCGGGAGCGGGGACAACGTCATGCCCGGGGAGGTGTCCCTCGCCCAGTCGGGCGTGCTCTTCCTCGACGAGTACATGCAGATGCCCAAAGCCCTTTCCGAAGCCCTCAGGGGGCCTCTGGAGGACAGGACGGTCAGCATATCCCGTCTGAGGTCGAAGGTGGTCTATCCGGCGTCATTCATGCTGGTGGCAGCAGCAAACCCCTGTCCCTGCGGCTATTACGGCGAAGGGGACAGATGCAACTGCTCGCCCGGGGCAAGACACGGGTATTTCGGGAAACTCTCGGGACCGGTGCTGGACAGGATCGATGTGCAGCTCTGGCTCCACAGCGTGAGCCCCGAACTGCTGGTCCGGCACGAGAAGGAGGAAAGCAGCGCTGAAGTGGCGGCCAGGGTGCTGCAGGCCAGGGATATTCAGGCAGAGCGTTTCAGGGATGAGGACATCAGCGTGAACGCGGAGATGAACAACAGCCAGCTCAGGCGCTACTGCCTCCTCGACAGGAACTGCGAGGCCCTGCTTGAAAAACTGATGAAAAGGTCGGGATTCTCCGCGCGCGCCTACACGCGCATAATCAAGATGGCGCGCACCATAGCCGATCTCGAAGGAGCGCCGGAGATAAGCGTCGCGCACATATCCGAAGCCGCCGGCTACCGCTTTCTGGACAAAATCATCTGAGGCTCAGTCCTCCCAGGAAAGCGTGCGGGAATTGTCGGGATTCGTGCATATGCTGACGCGGAGGGTCTCCTCGGGCAGCACTTCCTCAATGTTCTCCGGCCACTCCATCAGGCAGAGGCAGCCGCTGTCGACATAGTCCTGAAAGCCAATGTCAAAGACTTCCTCGAGTCGCTCGATCCTGTAGAAATCAAAATGATAGACCGCTTCGCCTCTGCGGGTGCGGTACTCGTTGACTATGGCGAAGGTAGGCGAGCTGACCGCGTCTTCCTCCACTCCGAGCTGCCGGCATATGGCAGTGGTGAAAGTGGTCTTTCCCGTCGCCATAGGCGCGAAGAAGGCGATCAGCCTGTGGTCTCCGATTTCGCGGAGGAATTCGCCTGCCGCCCTGTCAAGGTCGTTCAGGTCCTTTATGACTATCTCGTGTCTCATCTTCATATGTATAGAGCGAACAGCGCGGAGCCGCTCCCTGACATCGAGGCATAGACCGCCCCGCTCTCATAGAGGGACTTCTTCACTGCCGCAAGTTCAGGGTGCTTCCTGAACACCGTAGTCTCGAAATCATTCACAAGCCTGTCCTTCCACTCCCCGACAGGCAGGGCAAGCACATCCCTCAGGCGCAGCTCAGGAACCGAAGGGACTATGCCTCCGTATGCCTCCGCCGTGGAGACGCTGATGCCCTCCGGCACCACCACCTCGACGTGATACGGCAGCTCAATCGGGTAGGGCGAGAGTATCTCCCCGCGGCCTTCCCCGAACATCGGGCAGTCATAGATGAAAAAGGCGCAGTCACTCCCGAGCCTGGCCGCGTATGATGCAAGGCTCTCCCTGTCCAGGTTCAGGGAAAAGAGTCCGTCCAGCATCTTCAGGGCATATGCCGCATCGGCCGAACCGCCGCCCAGACCGGCTCCCACAGGGGAGGTCTTCTCCAGGAAAATCTTCACCGGCCCGAGGCCGAACTCCTTGTCCAGCAGCTGGTAAGCCTTGACGGTCAAGTCCTTGAGCGGATCCCAGTCCACACCCTCCTTCCTGGCTATGGTCACCATCACCTTGCCGTCCTCAGTGATGGCCTGGCGTATGCTGGCCGAGTGGTCATATCCCGCGAACAGTTTGGCGGAAGTCTCGCTTATGCCGTCCCCCGGAATGATTTCCAGGGTGTCATGAATCCCGTCATAGGGGATGAAGAGGGTCTCCAGATCGTGATATCCGTCCTCCCTCTTCCTCAGCACGTTCAGTCCGAGATTCAGCTTTACGTCCGGTCGTGTTACCATATTCCCTAAATTATGCCGCGCAGGTTCTCCTGCATCCTGTCCAGAAGTTCCTCCCTCAGGAGCGGGTCCTCCACGTGGGCGAGTACAGGCGCAAGGAAAGAGACCATCTGGAGTATCTTCGCCTCGGCCTCGGGTATGCCCCTGGACCTCATGTAGAACTGCTCGTCCGGATTGAGGCTGCCGACGGTGGCTCCGTGGGAGCACTGCACGTCGTCGGCATATATCTCAAGCTGAGGCTTGGTCTGGACCTTCGCGCTGTCGCTGAGCAGTATGTTGTGATTGGTCTGGAAGGCCTTGGTCTGCTGCGCGTCCGGGGCGACCAGAATCCTGCCGTGGAAGGCCGTCCTGGAATTGCCTCCGGCAAGGCCGTTGAACAGCTGCTCCGAACAGCAGTTCCCGACCCTGTGCCTGAGCACTACCGTGAAGCTGACCTTCTCCCGGGCGCCGCAGAGCCAGGCCCCGCTCAGGCTGACCTTCGCGCCCTCGCCCGCCAGGTCCACATAGAGCGGCACCTCGACATCCGTACCCGGCATCACCAGTATGCATATGTCCACGTCGGCACCTTCCCTTGCAACTATGCTGCTGAAAGGCAGTCCCGGGCAGGAAGAGTCGAGTATGAACATCCTCCTGAGGCGTTCCCCTGCGGAGACTTCAAGCACCTGCGGGCCCCGGGGTATGGCGCAGTCCACATAGTGACCGCAATCCGTCTTCTTCTCAGAATTTGTCAAATCCTTCATTTTCAATGGTGTCAACCAGGCTCCTGTCGCCTGTACATACTATCCTGCCGTCCTTGAGCACATGCACAACGTCAGGGACTACATATTCCAGAAGTTTGCTGTAGTGGGTGATTATTATCGCCGACTTTTCGGGCGTGTGCAGTGCGTTGACTCCGTCAGCCACTATCTTGAGGGCATCCACGTCAAGTCCGCTGTCGGTCTCGTCGAGTATCGCAAGGGCCGGGTCGAGCATCGCCATCTGGAAAATCTCGTTCCTCTTCTTCTCTCCGCCGGAGAAGCCCACGTTCACCTCGCGCTTGGCGAATTCCGGCTTCATCTTCACGAAAGCCATCTTCTCCTTCATCAGCTTGAGGAACTCGGCCCCCTTGAGCGGCTCCAGTCCTTCGGCACTTCTCCTGGCATTCAAGGCGGTCTTCATGAAATTGGTTATGGTTACTCCGGGTATCTCCACAGGATACTGGAAAGACATGAACAGGCCTGCCCACGCCCTTTCCTCCGCCGACATCGCCAGCAGGTCCCTTCCCAGGAAAGTCACCTCTCCGCGGGTCACCTGAAAGTTCGGCTTGCCCGTGAGCACGGACGAGAGGGTGCTCTTCCCGGCTCCGTTCGGTCCCATCAGGGCGTGGATTTCACCCTTGCGTATGGTCAGGTCCACTCCCTTGAGTATTTCCTTGTCTCCGGCCGATGCGTGGAGATCTCGTATTTCCAGAAGAATATTGTTATCCATATGATTCAATTGTCATTCGATTGCAAATTTAATCACTTTATGCACAGTTTCGCCCTCAGCCTATAGGCCGGGGCGACCTGTCCCCTGAAGAAGGCATCCTGTCTCTGCCCCTGCGCAGGAATCTGCGGCAGCAGGAGAAACAGAACCAGGCCAAGGAATGCAAGAAGTCGTCTGTGATTCATCAGGCTTTCTTTGAATAGAGTTTTGTCCAGGTTATGAGAGACCATATTCCGTTGATCAGGTACAGTCCGCAGACTATAGGCATGAATACGTGCCCGACTGAAATATGGAGAATTATCTGAGTGACGTTGACTATCATCCAGGCAATCCAGCAGTCCCACTTCTTCAGGGCGGCGAGCAGCTGGGCCATCAGTATCAATATGGTGACGCAGGAATCCAGGTAAGGCAGCGGGTCCACATGGACGAACTTCTCGAGTATCCAGCCCCAGGCCCCGGCGATGATGAGGACGGCTGCGATGCAGAACACGCGTCCCGCCCAGCTCAGCTTGGTCACCTTTAGCGCGCTCTTGTCCTCGGAACTCTGTTCCCCTTCGCGCGGATGAGTCCATCTCCAGTGGCCCATTATATTGATTGCCAGGGATATGGGTTGGAGAATCAGGCTCGCCACCAGACCCTTGTTCCAGAACATCAGGAAGAGGGCCGCGGTGTAGAGATAACCCACCCAGAAATTGTATTTGCTGTTCCTTCCGGCAAGGAAGACGCAGGTCAGGCCGAACACCGAGGTGATGATGTCGATCAGCAGCACCGGAGCCTGGCCTATGTGAAACAAAGTGTAGTCAATCCATTCCATAGTTGCAAGTCATTATCCCACAGAGCCCTCGAGGGACAGCTGGAGCAGTTTCTGAGCCTCTACTGCGAATTCCATGGGAAGGCGGCTCAGGACCTCCTTGGCATATCCGTTGACTATCAGACCGACGGCGTCTTCCGGACCTATGCCGCGCTGGTTGCAGTAGAACAGCTGGTCCTCGCTTATCTTCGAGGTGGTGGCCTCGTGTTCGACCGTGGCCGTAGGGTTGGCGTTGCGTATGTCCGGGAAAGTGTGGGCGCCGCAGGAAGAACCTATCAGCAGGCTGTCGCACTGGGAGTGGTTCCTGGCTCCTTCAGCCGCAGGAACTATCTGTACCAGACCGCGGTAGCTGTTCTGGCTCCTGCCGGCGGAGATGCCCTTGCTGACTATACGGCTGCGGGTGTTGCGCCCTATGTGTATCATCTTCGTGCCCGTGTCCGCCTGCTGCATGTTGTTGGTCACGGCCACTGAATAGAACTCCGATGAGGAATTGTCCCCCTTCAGTATGGTTGAAGGATACTTCCAGGTTATCGCCGAGCCGGTCTCGACCTGGGTCCATGACAGATGGGCCCCGCTGCCCTTGCATATGCCCCTCTTGGTCACGAGATTGAGTATGCCTCCGCGTCCCTGCGCATCTCCCGGGTACCAGTTCTGGACCGTGGAATAGCGCACGTCCGCATCCTTCTCGACCACAATCTCGACCACTGCCGCGTGGAGCTGGTTCTCGTCACGCATAGGCGCGGTGCAGCCCTCCATATAGCTGAGTGACGAGCCTTCGTCCGCCACGATGAGGGTCCTTTCGAATTGTCCCGTGCCTGAGGCATTGATCCTGAAGTAGCTGGACAGGTCCATAGGGCACTTCACGCCCTTCGGGATATAGCAGAAGGAGCCGTCGCTGAACACGGCGGAGTTGAGCGCAGCGTAGTAGTTGTCACCCACTGGCACCACGGAGGCGAGGTATTTCCTCACCAGGTCGCCGTGTTCCCGCACCGCCTCGGAGAAAGAGCAGAATATGATGCCCTTCTCAGCCAGGGTTTTGCGGAAAGTCGTCGCCACTGACACCGAGTCGAACACCGCATCCACGGCCACCCTTCCGGCCAACACGTCCCTCTCCCTGAGCGGTATGCCCAGCTTCTCGAAGGTCTTCTCCAGCTCCGGGTCGATTTCCTTCGGCCTGTCGGCGTTCTTCTTCGGCGCCGCATAGTATATGATGTCCTGGAAATCTATCTCCGGCATATCCAGATGCCCCCACTCGGGCATAGGCATCTTCTCCCAACGCCTGAACGCGTCCAGGCGGAAGTCCAGCATCCACTGCGGCTCTTCCTTCAGTGCGGATATGGTCCTGATGATGTCCTCGTTCAGGCCCTTGGGTACATAGACCTGCTCGACATCGGTCACGAAGCCTTCCTTGTATTCCTTCGAGGTGAAGTCGTCAATTATCTTTATGTCCTTTTCTGATTCCATTATTTCAAATTCTTGTGGAAACCTCTGAAAACCAAGAGTTTCCTTGTAAGTCCGCTCAGCGGGACGCCACTGCGGCGAGGTCAGCCAGCACCAGTGCCGCCATCGCCTCCACTATCACCGGAGTCCTGAGCGCGAAGCAGGCGTCGTGCCTGCCCGGGGTCTCAAGGGTGGTCATCATACCCTTGCTGAAGTCATAGGTCCGCTGGGCCTTGCCTATGCTGGAAGTCGGCTTGAACGCCACCCTGAACACAAGCGGGTTGCCGTTGCTTATGCCTCCGTTCACTCCTCCTGCGCCGTTCTTGGACGGCAGGGGGCCGCTTCCGTCAGGGTCGTTATCCCCGTAAGGGTCATTATGCTCCGAGCCCTTCATGTCCGCCGCGGCGAAACCGTCCCCGAACTCTATTCCCCTCACTCCCGGTATCGAGAATATGGCGTGGGAAATGAGCGCCTCGACAGAATCGAAGAAAGGCTCTCCCAGTCCGACCGGAACGCTGTCTATACGGCATTCGACCACTCCGCCCACCGAGTCCCTCTCCCGCAGGGCGGCGTCCAGCACGTCGTTCCAGATCTGCTGGTCACTCAGGCTTCCGTCATCGGTCCTGCCCGCGAGCGCTTCCGCACGGGACACTCCGCCTAGACGGGTCACGGTGGCACGTGGGCATATTCCGAGCATCTTCTTGGCGACAGTGCCGGCCGCGACTATCGGGAGGGTGATTCTTCCGGAGAAATGGCCTCCGCCTCTCGGGTCATTGAAGTCGTGCCATTTGATGGACGCGCATCTGTCGGCGTGTCCGGGGCGGGGGATGTCCCTGAAGAGGCTGTAGTCGCCCGAGCGGGTGTTGGCGTTTCGGAAAATGACGGTCAGCGGCGCTCCGGTAGTATGTCCTTCGAACACTCCGCTGAGTATCTGAGGCTCGTCCGCCTCTATCCTCGGGGTGGTGCCTTTCTTTCCGCTCTTCCTGCGGAGTATGTCCGCCATGAAATCTTCTTCGCACAGCGGTATGCCGGCTCTCACACCGTCCATCACCACGCCTATGGCATTGCCGTGGGACTCTCCGAATATGGAGACCCTGAATTGTCTTCCGAATGTGTTCATCGGGCGAATCTTTTGAATGTTTCCATAAAGTCCGGGAATGATTTGGCCACACAGGCTGTATCGTCTATGTTTACAGGCCCGTCTGCTCCCAGAGAAGCCACCATCAGGGCCATCACCATCCTGTGGTCATGGCTTGAAGTGTAGTCTCCCCCGTGCAGGAGTTTTCCCTGCAACAGCCTCTGGCTTAAGCTCATTCCGTGAACGATCAGACTGTCCCCCTTGATTTTTGCGCTGACTCCGAGTCCCGTCAGCATATCCAGTATGGCCTTGCCGCGGTCGCTTTCCTTCGATGCGAGACGGCCGACGCCGGAGATATGGCTGGTGCCGCTGCAGAATGCCGCCAGCACGGAAACCACGGGGAAGAGGTCGGGGCAGTTGGATGCGTCAAGGTCGAAGGCGGCCAGGGGAGCCTTGTGGATGTGGATGATGCCGCTTTCCTCTTCCTGGGACATGCTTGCTCCTGCCTGGGTGAGTATATCCATCATCGAGAGGTCCGCCTGAAGGGAGCTTGTGTCCAGCCCTTCAAGATCTGCGCTTCCGAATATCGCCCCTGCCGCAATGAATGCGGCAGCCGAACTCCAGTCGGCCTCGATATCCATCTCGGCAGCCTTGTAGCACTGCCCTCCGCGTATCCTGATGGTCATCCCGTCACACAGGCTCCAGTCGTGGCTCTCAAAAAATTCCTCCCCTCCTTCCATCTCGCTCTCAATGTGTATGCCGAATTTCTTCAGTACGTCTATGGTTATGTAGATGTATGGTATGCTCTTGGGATTGTCGATATGGATCTCGCTGTCCCGGTCGGCCAGAGGCAAGGCTGCAAGCAGCCCGGAAATGAGCTGCGAACCGTCTTTGCCTGAAACCGTGACTTTCCCCGGAACCAGCGGGCCGCGTACGGTCAGAGGGACCTTCACTTCCTCTCCCGCCACGTCCGGCACGAGTCTCACCCCAAAGGCTTCCATCAGTCCGGATGCACCTTTGAGCGGCCTGTTCACCAGAGTCTTTTCTCCAGTGATGTGCACCGGACCCGAAGGCAGGCAGGCCATCAGAGGTATCATCATCCTCGTCAGGAAACCTGATTCACCGGTATGGAGCGACGAAATCCCGAGACGGCCTTTCCCGGCATCAATGCCCTCTATCTCAATGGTATCCCCGGATATGGCCACTCTTGCCCCGAGAGCCCTTGCGGCGGATATGGCTGATTCGCTGTCTCCGCAGCTGCTGTAGCCGTGCAGTACGGAACGTCCACGGGCGAGTGCCGCGGCGACTATCGCCCTCTGGGCAAAGCTCTTTGAGGCAGGTATCCTGAGCGTCTCCCCGCCAACGGGCTTCCGCTCTCCGTACAGGGCTCTGTACATATCTTCCCGCTCCCATTGGCCCGGCGCCGCCGCCTCAGCGGCATTCATTGCCGCGTAGGTATATGGCGCCCCTTTCCTGAGGCATTCCAGCCTCGAATTCCGCCCTTCCTCTCCCATACAGAAAGCGATGAGAGCGGAGGGCTCGAAGCAGTCATACAGGGCCATCACCTTGTCCACGTCGGAGGAGGTCCTGGCGGTGGTGACTATCTTCGCCACTCCTGCCCCCAGGTGCTGGCATTTCTCCACCAGGGCTTTCAGGGCCTGGGTCGAATCGGTGCCTTCGAAATCGTGGAACGACCTGACCAGCACGGTGCCATATTCGTTGGCCTCCCTTCGGATTCTCTTGGACATCATCGCGGGAGCTTCAAGTTCCACATCGACATATGCCGCACCGGCCTGAATGGCGTGAATCAGCCTGGATTCGGCTTCGGTTGCGGGCATTTCCTCAGAGATCCTGCAGGTGGCGACGAGCGGTGTATCGGAGCAGGAGAAGAGAGTGTCTATCTCCTCGAGGTCCAGAGGGCATCTGTCCAGACGGATCTCGGCCATCTCCAGTTCCGGGTCGTCGAGCAGGCTGAAGATTTCTTCAAGCCCGCGGTTCTGTATGGTAGTGCAGATCATAGAATTTCGTTTGCTTTCATGTTTATGGTGACAACTTCGCCTATGCCTTTCATCAGTACGAAATGAAGGCTGCCGTTCTCGGCTTTCTTGTCCTTCTCCATAGCTTCGCACAGTTCCTCGGCAGGATACGGGCATGCAACAGGCAGTCCGCATGCATTCAGGTCCTCTTTCAGCCTTTCTTCGGCGTGCCCGTCGGTCAGCCCCAATCTGTCGGAGAGTCCGGCGGCCATCACCATACCCATCGAAACCGCCTCGCCGTGACTGATTCCGTAACCGGAGCGCTTCTCGATTGCGTGGGCGAAAGTATGTCCCAGGTTCAGTTTCCTGCGTTCACCGCGTTCGAACTGGTCGCGGCTGACTATGCCCGCCTTAACCCGGGCGGCTTCGTGGATGAGGTTCAGGAGCAGTTCCCTGCGCTCCCGGATTGCCCTGCTCCTGTCCTCGGATGCATATATTTCCGAGAGCACCCTGACAGCGGTCGCGTAGTTCGAATTTCTGTTCTCGATGATGAAAGTCTTTATCATTTCCGCGCTTCCTCCCACGAATTCTCCATAAGGAAGCGTTTCCAGGACTTCCGGGCATTCAAAGGTGAATACCGGCTGACGGATCACGCCCAGCATATTCTTGAGATGCAGGAAGTTAACTCCGTTCTTTCCTCCTATTGCGGCATCCACCTGAGAGAGCAGCGTAGTCGGGATGAAGGCGCAGTCCATACCTCTCTTGAATATGGCGGCGGCGAATCCTGCCATATCCGTCGTGATGCCGCCGCCCATTGCGAGCAGCAGCGAGAACCTGTCGGCGCCGTTCTCCAGCAGCCAGCGGCATATGTCCATCACGGTGGATATGTCCTTGTGGCCCTCGTCCGCAGTGACGGCATATGCGCTCCTTACCCCTGGAAGGGAGGAAATGCGTCCGGCATATGTCTCCACAGCTGCATCATAGACCAAAAAGACGGATGCATAGCCTTCGAGCAGGGGCGCCACATCCTCGCAGCTTTTGCCGGAGCAAAGCCTGCTGAGCACCTTGTCACCGTCTGTTATCAGAATGTCTTCCAATTTCGCCATCGAATAAATCCTAAGTAATTTGAAGATTACCAATCTACAAATATAAGAAGCACTTTTGGAATTTCTGCTATCAGCGTATTTGGATTTTGCCGGAATTGAGTTAACTTTGCCCTCCACGACGACTTGCCCGAGTGGTGAAATGGTAGACACGAAGGACTCAAAATCCTTTGCCCCTTAAAGGCGTGCCGGTTCGAGTCCGGCCTCGGGCACCGGAAACGATGCAGACGGATCTCCGTTCATGGCTTTTGCAGAAGCCGTGAACGGAGATCCGTCATTTGGCGGGCTACACTTTCCCGGAGAACGTGTTCCTGCCCGTATTTTTGTGCCAGGCTCACGGCGAGTCCAGAAAGCCTGAGGAACTCGCCCTTGAGTTTTCCGCAGTATGTCACGATGCAGCCGTCTCCGGTATCGACATATGCCCAGTTGCTGTCTTCAGGCTGAATGCAGCACATCGCGGCTGAACAGAGGAATCTGATGCCGTCGGCGCAGTGGCCGGTAAGGATCAGAAAGCGGGAGGACTCCTCATAGGCTCTGATGTATCTCCGGGCGAGCCTTACGTCCATTCTGCCCTTTTTCTCTTCTTCTGCCCTGCATCGGGCGATTTCCGTGAAGTAAGGTTCCTGAAGTTCCCATTCCAGGGACGGGATAAGGGAGAGTCCGGCATTCTCCCTGTCTGAAGAATTCCTGGTCCATGCGACCAGCTGGTACTTTTTTCCAATCATATCAATGAACTTTAAACAATAAGAACCTCGATAGCCTGATTTGGCCGTCGGGGAGTATGGATTGGAAAAAACGCCGGAAATTTAGCGGCTTATGTGATGTTTGCAAATATGGCAAATAAAACCTGGAAATGCAAAATAATGACATTCGTGCAGGCAGATGGCAACCCCGGATGCAAGCCTGTTTTCCGCGAATGTGACCTGCAGTATCGAAAAAAAGACATCGAATGTTTCACAACATTCGATGCCCGTTCTAACCTAAAACTTAACCTATGAAAAAACTATTCGACACAAAGGTATAACATTTTTTAATATTTTAGCAACCCGGAATGAATTTTTTTGAATATATGTTGCAAAATTTACAGAAATGTGCCATAGAGATGCCCACAAAGGCCAGAAATTGTTAAGTTTGTCATCCGGAACAGTTCAATTTTGTACCATCATAGTATCATATGCAACAGAAAGAAGCGGTCAGGAAGATGTTCGACAACATCGCCGGCAGTTACGACAGCTTGAATCACATAATGTCTCTGGACGCCGACAAGTCCTGGAGAAAGACCATGCTCGGGAAACTCGGTGAGGGCGTCGACGGACGTCCGCTCAAGGTTCTGGACCTCGCCTGCGGGACAGGAGACTCCACCATCGCCATAGCCAGAGGCCTGCCCACGGCCAAAGTCACGGGTCTCGATCTCTCCGAAGGCATGCTCAAGGTGATGGAAGGGAAAGTTGAAAAGGAAGGACTCGGAGACAGGATAACGGCAGTCAGGGGAGACGGCGAAAACCTGCCATTCAGCGAATCAAGCTTCGACAGGGTCGCTATCGCCTTCGGGATCAGGAACTTCCAGAACAGGGAACAAGGTTTGGCCGAAATGCTGCGCGTGCTCAGGCCGGGCGGACGTCTGGTCATACTGGAACTTTCCCTTCCCGAACAGAAACTCATCCGGGGTCTTTTCAAACTCTATTTCCTGCACATCCTCCCTTTGATCGGAGGTCTCATCTCGGGAAACAGGGGTGCCTACCGTTATCTCCCTGAGTCCGTACTGCGCTTCCCTTCCAGGGAAGTCTTTCTGGATATGATGAAGTCTGCCGGCTTTTCCTCCGTCGGTCACAAGGCACTCACTTTTGGCATATGCCGTATGTACTGGGGCGACAAGGCTTTGCAGTGATCAGGTTTACCGGATAAGGAAAATCACGAAACCCGTACCGGCGAGCAGCGCGAAGCAGAAAGTGCCGGTCACCAGCAGAGGCAGCATAGGGTCCAGGGCACGTCCCTCACGTGACCATATTCCTTTGATATGGAGTATGAAAAGCGGGGCGCTGAGAAAATACAGGTAGTGCCATGGGTCCTGGAAACGGAAGACGCAGTAGAGGGTCATCAGTATCCATCCGGATGCGATGAGTATCGTCTGGTAGATGCGCGCGCCTTTTTCTCCGAGCCGTATGGCGACGGTGCTGCGGGTGGCAGAGTCGGTTTTCATGTCGCGTATATTGTTGACATTCAGCACTCCGACGCTGAAACAGCCGATTGCGGCGGCAGGAAGGAGCAGAAACCAGGAACCTATGGTATGGGTTGCAACAAAGTATGATCCCAGCACGGCGACAATGCCGAAGAAGAGGAACACGCTGGCGTCCCCCAGACCTCTGTAGCCGTAAGGGTTGCGGCCGAGAGTGTATTTCATCGCCGCCATTATCGCGGCGCCCCCGAGCAGCATCAGGCAAATCGAATCCATGCAGAAGAGAGTTCCGAACGACGAGCGGAGCATCACCAGGCCGCCGGCTATGCAGGCCACGACCGCCACGGCTATCATCATCTTCATCGTGCCTATGCTCAACTCGCCGCCGTTCAGGCCGTAAGCCGGCCCCTGCCGCTGTCCGTTGTCGGTACCGCTCAGGACATCCCCGAGCTCATTCGAAAGATTGGACAGAATCTGCAGGAATATGGTTGTGAGCATTGTGAACGCGGCCGTAGACAGTGAAATCCTGTAGTCGGCGGCGGCCAGAAGAAGCCCCAGGCATATTCCGGAAAGCGACAGAGGCAATGTCCTCAGCCTCAGCGAGCGTATCATCGGTTTGACAAGTCCCATTACGATAGTTTTCTGTTTGTGTTGACCGGGAAGAGGACCGAAAGGTTCAGGGTGAAGAAATGCAGTACGGC
Organism: Bacteroidales bacterium; assembly: GCA_016295455.1. Taxonomy (GTDB): domain Bacteria; phylum Bacteroidota; class Bacteroidia; order Bacteroidales; family UBA932; genus Cryptobacteroides. The sequence goes on along the minus strand of JAEDLE010000023.1, from coordinate 4,285 downwards.
GCGGAAGAAACCCATGCTCCTGCAGTCATACACGAACTGCTCCCTGAACGGCCTTCCCGAAATCGAATTGATCAGGCGGTAACGCTGGCGCAGGCTGTAGGCCGAATCTCTCCAGAGCGGGACTATACGCGTCTTCTCGCAGGTGCAGAGTATGCCCGGGCAGACCACCCTTGTTATGTCTTTTTTGTAAGCCCTCACGCCGTAGTCCCTGTCCCCGTAGCGGTGGCGGTAGATATGGTCAAGGTTCCCCAGCTGTCCGTATACGCTGGACGGCACCAGGACCAGGCAGCCGTCGAAAGTATGGCAGGGCACGGGTATGGTCGGGTCAGGAGGTATGATCCTGTTGTAACGCGTCCGGCCCCCGTAGGTCAGATTCCCGTTCCTGTCGGCTGCAGTCCCTGCCACTATCGCCTTGTGCCTGAGGAAAGAAGAATTCTCCAGCAGGGATGTGAAAGCCCCCTCGCAGAGCTTTGCCCTGCTCTTAATCCAGAGGTAGAAGTCATAATCGTGCTCCCGTGAGGCGGTCTTCCAGATCTCCTCCATACCCCTGTTCCAGAAGAGATTCCCGTCCGAACGGGTTAGTTTTACGTCAGGAAACCTCTCGGACACGGCCTCGGCAGTCCCGTCGGTGCTGCCGTCATCCAGAAGGTATATGGTGAAGCGGTACTCTCCTTCGGCCTTCATCGCGTCGGCCTCCCGATGGCAGTCCATAAGGCAGGAGAGCGTTTCCTCCCTCCTGTCATGAGCAGTCATCAGTATGGCGACATCCATCATCTCAATCCAGCTTCAGTACGGCCATGAACGCGCTCTGAGGCACCTGGACAGTACCTATCTGACGCATTCTCTTCTTTCCTTCCTTCTGTTTCTCAAGCAGTTTCCTCTTGCGGGTGATGTCACCGCCATAACACTTTGCCGTGACATCCTTGCGCACCTGCTTGACGGTCTCCCTGGCTATGATCTTCGCGCCTATGGCCGCCTGGATAGGGATGTCGAACTGCTGCCTCGGGATGAGGTCCTTCAGCTTGACGCACATCCTTCTGCCGAAGTCATATGCATTGTCCTCGTGAATGAGGGTCGAAAGCGCGTCGGCAGGATCCCCGTTCAGGAGTATGTCGAGCCTGACGAGCTTGGCAGGGCGATAGCCCGTGATATGGTAATCGAAGGAAGCATATCCCTTGGATATGGTCTTGAGCGTGTCGTAGAATCCGAACACTATCTCCGAGAGCGGCATGTCATAGCTCAGCTCGACCCTTTCGGCGGTGATGAAATGCTGGGCGGTGAGAGTGCCCCTCCTTTCGAGGCAGAGTTTCATTATCGCGCCGAAATAATCCGACTTCGAGATGATCTGCGCCTTGATGTAAGGCTCCTCGATATGGTCGATCAGGGTCGGAGCAGGCATACCGGACGGATTGTGCACCTCCATTTCCTCGCCCTGGGTGGTGTAAACCTTGTAGGACACGTTCGGGACCGTGGTGATCACATCCATGTTGTACTCACGGAAAAGCCTTTCCTGGACTATCTCCAGATGGAGCAGGCCGAGGAAACCGCAGCGGAAACCTGAACCCAGCGCAAGCGACGACTCAGGCTCATAGACAAATGACGCGTCGTTCAGCTGGAACTTCTCGAGCACGGAACGCAGCTCCTCGAACTTCGCCGCATCCACCGGATACATACCGGCGAAGACCATCGGTTTCACCTCCTCGAAACCTGCAATCGCCTCACTGCAAGGGTTGTCCACATGAGTGATGGTGTCGCCGACCTTCACCTCGGTGGCACTCTTGATGCCCGAGATTATGTAGCCCACATCTCCGCAGCTGATTTCATCCGTCGGCTGCATCTTCAGCTTGAGCACTCCGACCTCGTCAGCCTCATATTCCTGACCGGTACTGAAGAACTTCACCTTGTCGCCTTTGCGTATCGAGCCGTTCTTCACCTTGAAATATGCTATCACGCCCCTGAACGAGTTGAACACCGAGTCGAAAATCAGCGCCTGCAACGGAGCGTCAGGGTCGCCCTGGGGGGCGGGGATTCTCTCGACTATGGCATCTAGCAGCGGCGCTACGCCCTCTCCCGTCCTTGCCGACACTTTGAATATGTCGTCAGGATCGCAGCCTATCAGGTCGCAGACCTCGTCTGCCACCACTTCCGGCCTCGCCGAATCCATGTCAATCTTGTTCAGCACCGGGATGATTTCCAGATTGTGGTCTATCGCCTGATAGAGGTTGGAAATGGTCTGTGCCTGTATGCCCTGGGTCGCGTCCACGACCAGTATCGCGCCCTCGCAGGAGGCGATGGAGCGGGACACTTCGTAGGAAAAGTCGACATGCCCCGGAGTGTCGATGAGGTTCAGGCGGTACTTCTCCCCCTTGTATTCGTGCACCATCTGGATAGCGTGGCTCTTGATGGTGATGCCCTTCTCCTTCTCAAGGTCCATATCGTCCAGCACCTGATTGTCCATCTCCCTGGAAGACAGGGTGCTGGTAAGTTCTATGAGCCTGTCGGCAAGGGTGCTCTTGCCGTGGTCGATATGTGCGATTATGCAGAAATTCCTGATATGTTTCATAACTTGCAAATATATGAATTTTCACTCAATAACCCGCATTGCCGGGCGATAACACCGGGCCCGCGCCCCGCTTGCGGACGAATCAGCCCTGACTGATGATCAAAATCGCTATATTTGCACACCCGGCGGACCTGCACCGGTCCGTCATCAATATTATGAAAATGAAAAAGACCATCATCGCCACTGTGGCACTGCTCGTTGCCATATTCACAGCATCGGCACAGGATGCTTTCCGTTTTATGGGCATAGACGTGGACGGCCCTTTCTACGACTGCGCGCATTCCCTGCGCAAGGCCGGTTTCCGCCCAGTCAGGGGCGAAGTCAACGTGTTCAACGGCAAATACCGCGGCACGCCGGTCACCCTGCAGGTCGAGAGCGACGAAGCCGGACGAGTCACGATGTTCATAATCAGCTATCCCCTGCGGCCCGACATAAGTTCCACCTCAAGCCTCTACGATACGGTCAGGATGATGCTCATCCAGGAATATGGCACCCCGTCCCTCTCTTCTGGTGAATATGGTGACGGACCCGCTGTGACCTCCTTCTCCATATACCCCGGGGGAACCACCGACGACGGATCCTCTCCGCTGCTGAGAAAGAAGACGGTGGAGGCCATAGGCGAAATCACCCTGTCGGTCTCCGGAGAGGACGACAGGGTGCGGATATTCGTAAGAAAGATTCAGAGAGAGGAGGCTACTGAGCTTCCTTGATCTCTTCGGCGGTTTCATCTGCCTCAGTCTGAGGCTCTTCCACTGCGCAGGAAGGGTCGAGCTCCACGCTCTTGATGACCACCGGGTTGATCGGAAGGTCGGCGCTGTTGGTAGGAACCGCGGCAATCTTGTCGATCACCTCTATTCCTTCGAGAGTTTCACCGAACACGGTGTAGGCCCCGTCAAGCTGGGCGCAACTGCCCTCGTCCTGAACGAGATAGAACTGCGAACCTGAAGACTCCCTTTCAGGGTTTGACGCGTCACCCCTCCTGGCAGCCGCGAGGGCGCCTTTTTTGTGCCTGTACTCGGGAACGAACTCGGCCGGGATGGTGTAGCCCGGGCCGCCTTTGCCATATTCCTTGACAAGGGTGGAATCCTTGGAGTTAGGGTCGCCGCCCTGGATCATGAAACCGTTGATCACCCTGTGGAAGAGCACGCCGTCATAATAGCCGGCGAGGGCGAGTTTCGCGAAATTGTCCCTGTGGAGAGGGGTCTTGGAATAGAGTTTCACCTTGATGGTGCCGAGATTGGTGCTGATGTTGAAAACCGGCTCCTCAGGAAGTCTTGCGACCTTCTGCTCGGCCTCCTGGAGTTTCTGCTCCATCTCGACCTGCTTGAGGGAATCGAGCCTTGCCTGCTCGCGGGCCGCCTCTTCAGCCTCTTTGGCCGCCTTCTTGCCGCCGCAGCCTATCACTGCCGCAAAAGTACCTGCAATGCACAGGATTCTGAAAAGATTGTGTTTCATATTATATGTATATGCTTGTATGTGCTCCTGTCCGGAAACGGGGGCGAATATACGGTAATAATGAATCCGTTGTACCTGTCGCGGGAGAAAAAATGCCGCGGTGAAGAAAAAATGAAAAAAAAGACGAAAATAATTTGGAACGAAAGAAAAAGTACCTATCTTTGCAACCCGTTTGATTTCAAACGGCAACAAAGTTCATTGAAAATATTGAAAGACTAGTACAAGAAGCAAGTACCGAGAATAATAGCAGTCTGAAAAGATTGCGAC
>JAEDLE010000022.1 GCA_016295455.1 Bacteroidales bacterium | reverse complement strand
GGGTGGATGAAGCGAAGCGGAACTCTGTCAGAGCCTTCCGACAACTCATCATCACCATATAGAATACAAGAAACCGACCCAAAAGGGTCGGCTTCAATCCGTAAATCATCACCAGCCTGGGTTCTGCTTCATATTCTCGTTGACGGACATCTCGTTGAACGGGAACGGGAAGAGTTCGTGCTTGCCCTTCTTGAAGCCCAGCTCAGGGTACAGTTTCTCGCACCAGTCCGCATCAGAATAGTCGATCACGCCCTCATGGACAGAAGACTCGCCTGAGAAAAGCTTGTCCCTGAAATTCGGGTATGAATGGCCGTTCTGGAGCAGCTCGTCAGTGTCTCCCCATCTTACGAGATCCTGGAAACGGCAGCCTTCCAGCCACATCTCAAGGAACTTTTCGTTCTTCACCTCATCAAGAGTGAGCTCAGAGGAGACGTGGGCCGAACCCGCACGTTTCTGAATGTCATTCAGGAGCCGGAGAGCCTTGTCCTTATCCTTGCCGGTCATGGCAGCACACTCGGCATACATCAGCAGCACCTCGGCGTAACGGAATATGCGGACATTCTGCATGCGGGCATTGTTCGGAGCAAGATCCTGCTTCTGGATGTTCACCTTCCACATGAACCAGCCTACGTGACCATAGAGACCGCTCTCCCTGTATATGCCGCGCTTGGTGTCGGAAGCCTTGAAATCGCTGTATCCCATCACAGGATTGTCACCGTCGGTGGCATACGGCATCTCGTAGAGAACCTCATCGTAGTTCTTGATCCAGGCTTTGCGGCGAGGAGAATCGATTCCGTCATTCTCCAGGAGGGCATCCACAAACTTCTGGGACGGGTTGCACTCTCCCCAACCGTTGTTGTGCATCTTGGTGCCGGCACCGTTAGGGATGGTCATCACGTCGGACCTCCAGTTCCACAGCCACGGCATATTGGCGGTAGAATGGCCCTGATAGCCAGAAACGGATGAATCATATACCAAGTTGAGCTCGAAAATCTTCTCCGGACTGCCGTCGCCGCTCACGTGGAAGTTGTCCTCGATGCGTTCTGTAGGCAGAAGTTCGTATTTGCCGGAATTGATGACCTGCTCGAGAGCCGCCTGTGCTCCTGCATAGTCTTTCTTCCAAAGCAGTGCCTTTCCCTTGATGGTGTTGGCAAGACCCTTGGTTACCTTGTAGGCTCCGTTCTTGTCCTGAGGGCTTACACGTTCGTCTATGAGGGGCAGGGCCGCGTCACAGTCACTCACGATGAAATTCAGGACAGCCTCCTGCGACTCGGCATTCGAAGGCTTGTCACTTGCGCTGAGGACATGGTCCACGATAGGAGGGGTCCCCCAGCCTATGGCAAGCTGCAGATATGACAATGCGCGGAGCACCTTCGCCTCTGCCACAACCTTCTTCTGGACCGGAGTCGTACCATCCTTGAAATTGTCTATCACCAGGTTGGCGGCATATACAGCCCTGAAGAAACTGGTGTAGCCCACATTGATGAGCTGGTTGTTCGTCGGGAAACGGAATGCGTTCAACTCGTTCTGGGCAATGTTGTCGGTCTTGTTGTTGCCCGCAGCAATCATATCGTCACCCACATAGTTCCAAAGGGCGTATATGATGTTGTCATTGTACAGAGGAGCGACATAGTTGGTGGCTGCGGCGTCATATGCCGCTACAAGTGCCATCTGCGCATCTTCGTCCGTCTTGTAGAAATCATCCTTGGAGACGACGCCCTTCTGAGGTATGTCCAGGCGGTCCTGGCTACAGCCTGCAAGAAGGAATGCGCTGAATATGAATGGTATGAATATCTTTTTCATGTCAAACATCCTTTAATGAATTAGAATGAGAGGTTTACACCGAGTATGAACTGCTTCGCGGTAGGATATGAACCCATATCTATACCGAGAGATGAAGCTGTGCCGGAAGATGCGGTCTCCGGGTCCAGTCCTGGATATTTGCTGAAGCAGAAGAAGTTCTCCAGGGAAGCATATACCCTGAGGTTGCTGATTGCAATCTTCTTGAGGAGAGACTTAGGCAGGGAGTATCCGAGCTGTATCTGCTTGATCTTGAAGTAAGAACCGTCGAAGAGGTTGAGGTCGGACGAGAAGGTGATCTGGTCCCAGTAGGTAGTCCCCGGGAATTTCGCATTGTCGCCAGGCTGCTTCCATGTGTTCTCCCAGTACCAGGAGTAGGTGTTGCAGTGAGGCCTGTCGGTTCTCCAGGATGAAGGGAATATCTCGTTGCCTGCGACTCCCGTTCCGAATACCACGAGGTCAAAGCCCTTGTAGGCAAGGTTCACGGTGAGACCGAAAGTATAGTCTGGAATACCGCAGCCGACCATCTGCATATCAGCCTCATTGATATCACCGTCACCGCTCAGGTCCTCGAATGAAGGCTTACCGGTCTGAGGGTCTATGCCGGTGCTCTTGTATCCACGCATATAGTAGATTGGATAGCCCATCTCGAAGTAGGTGCGAAGGTTCGATCCCTGAGGCCCGGTACCCATGATTCTGGTGATGGTAGGGTCAAGATATGTAACCTTGTTGTGGAGGCTTGAGAAGTTACCCGATACAGCGTAACTGAAATCACCGATCTGGTCCTTCCACCCCAGTTCAAGCTCAAGACCGCTGTTGGTCACGGCTCCTGCGTTCATCGTGGTGGATGAGACTCCTATGGCTGCAGGGAGGGATACGTTCACGAGCAGGCCGTGGGTCTTCTTGTTGTAGTAGTCCACCCCGAGAGAGAGCCTGTTGTTGAAGAACCTGGCGTCGAGACCGAGGTCTATCTGCTCTGAAGTCTCCCAGGTGAGATCAGGGTTGGCAAGACCTGAAGGCTTGGCTCCGAGGGAAACCTCAGGGCTGCTGCCGTCGAACTGATACCAGGATCCGCCGTAGTTGATCGAGGTGTCATATGCATAATTCCTGAGGACGCTGATGTTTCCGTTCACACCCCAGGAAGCACGTACCTTGAGGAAGGAGAGTATGTCCCTGCTGATGTTGTTCTTGATGAACGGCTCGTTGCTGATGGTCCAGCCTGCAGAGAATGAAGGGAAGTAGCCCCATCTTGCCTTTCTGGAGAGCTTCGATGAATCGAATGCGTCAGCACGGAAGTTCGCCTGGAAGCTGTACTTGTTGTTGTAGGAATAGGTCAGACGTCCGAAATATGCTATGCTGGCTGATTCTCCCGGAGCGTTGGTGATGGTCTTGGCAACACCGGTACTTGAGAGGAGGTAGCTCATATAGCGGAAGTTAGGCGCTGTGTTCTTGAGAATCTCGGCTCCTGAAGCGCTGGCAGAGAGGTTGTCGGACTTCTGGTTGATGAAGGACATACCGACCATCACGCCCAGGTCGTGCTTCTTGATCTTCGTGTTGTAGTTCACGAAGTTCTCCCACTGGTAGTAGTGACCGGTGTTGTTGGAAGCGGACATTGAGTACTCCTTCGCCTGTACGAACGGAGACGCATAATATGGCTCAGTGTAACTGTGGGAGTTGCTCTGGTTTATCCTGTATCCGAAACGTGATGTGTAGGTAAGTCCCTTGAGAGGGGTGAGTATCGCGGAGAGCGTACCCCTTACATTGATGCCTGTGCTGCTTGCATCGGTCGCATCCCTTCTTATGAACGGGTTTCCGGACTGGGTCTCACCCAGACGGCTTACAGACCAATAGAGACCGGTATCCGGGTCCTGTATCACCTTTACGCCGTTGTCGATGGCCTGCTGCATATCCACGGTGAGGTCTTCATATCCGACCCTTGCAGGCTCGAGAGGAGATGATGTGACTGCCGCGAGAAGGGCGGAACCGTTGTCCGAGTGCTGTGAAACGGACTTGCTGCTATACTTCTCGATTGAGTTGTTGGTCACGACCTGAAGCCAAGGCTTGATTTTGAAATCGGCGTTGACCTGAAGGGAAAGTCTCTTGTAGAGATCCTTGTCGCCGGCGAATATACCGTTGTTGTTGACGTTGTTGATGGAAATGAATATGTTGCCGCGATCGCTGCCTGCCTGGAAGCCTACGGTATGGCGGGAGTTCCAGGTCGGTTCGAAGACTTCGTTGCCCCAGTTAACATCCTCGCCGTTGTAATTGATACTCTGAAGCATCGAATCTGAAAGCCAACCATAATCCTTACCGAAGGCGATATATTGATCGGCATTCATCACCTTCAGAGGTCTTGCCAGAGAAGAGAGGGAGAACTGGTTGTTGTAGAACACCCTGCCGCTGCCCTTGCTTGAGGCTCCGGTTTTAGTGGTGATGAGCACTACTCCGTTTCCGGCCTGCGCTCCGTAGATTGCGGCGGATGCCGCATCCTTGAGTACCTCCATCGATTCTATCATTTCCGGATCAAGGTACTGGATATTGTCAACCTTGAGTCCGTCCACTATGAGGAGAGGTCCGATAGAACCGGAATTGGAAGAATAGCCGCGGACTCGTATCTCCGAACCGGCGCCAGGGGCTCCGGAAGCATTGATGATCTGCACGCCGGCAGCCTTGCCCATCAATGCGTTGGCAGCATCGGAAGTCGAACGGTTGGAAAGGTCTGTACCGCGGACAGATGCCACGGCACCGGTGACGTCACTCTTCTTCTGGACGCCGTAACCGATGACCACGGTCTCCTCGAGGAACTCGGAATCCTCCTCGATCACGAAATTGATTTCGGAACGGTTGCCGACAGCCTCGTTGACCGTCTTGTAACCGACACACGATACGCTGAGAATGGTACCGTCAGGAACACTCAGCGAGTATTTGCCGTCCAGATCTGTAACGGCGCCAAGGTTGTCGTGACCGACCACCATGACGGACGCACCGATAACAGGCTCACCCTGAACATCTTTCACAGTACCTCTGACAAGGTGCTGCGCAAATGCGACAGAGAAGCCGAAGCAGCTCAGCAACATTGTTGCCGCCACTTTCAGAAACATTTGTTTCACTTGTGCCATAAGTAGTATTAGTTTATAGTGAAACAAATATACTACGGCGACACTTCTATTAAAAACGATTTAACAATTCTGACCCGCGAATGCAAGAATTTGAATTGTGACGGACAATCCGGCGTCCAGGTAGAAAATCTGCCCGGGTTCCGCAGGCAGATTATCCACCCCGGAACCCGGGCAAGGCATATTCAAGAAGGAGTGCTCTAGCGTTCGAGCTTCTCCTCGTGATTGCAGTAGCAGCACTTGATGATACCCTGCTCCTTGTCTATTACATCGAAGCGTGTCAGCATAGGCTCATTGTTGGTGATGCACTTTGGATTCGCGCAGCGGACTATTCCGACAAGATTATCCGGGAGACGGACCTCCTTCTTTTCTACCACTTCATAATCATTTATGATACAAAGCGTCACATTAGGAGTAATCACTGAAAGCAGGTTCAGTTCCTCATCGGTGAAGAACTTGTCCGCAACCTTCACGATGGCTTTGCTGCCCATCTTTCCGCTCTTGAGGTTGTAGCCTATGGTCACAGGAGACTCCATCTTGTCCAGATGAAGCAGTTCCACCACCTGGAACAGTTTCGAGGATGGGATATGGTCGATTACCGTGCCGTTCCTGAGCGCGGCAACCTGAAGCAGTTCTTGTTTTTTCATCATGGGATTATGGTCTTGTCGTTCCTGACATCTTCCAGACTTATGCCGAGCGCATCGCATATGAGCGCCTGCCTTGCATAGAGACCGTTTTTCGCCTGCTGGAAATAATATGCGTGAGGAGTGTCGTCGATGCTGTACTCGATCTCGTTCACCCTCGGCAGCGGATGGAGTATCTTCATATTCGGCCTTGCCTTCGCCAGCATATCCCTTTTCAGGAGATAGGCATCCTTCACTTTTTCATATTCCATAAGGTCGGAGAAACGCTCTTTCTGGACCCTGGTCATATAGAGTATGTCGGCGTCGGCGATGGTGTCGACCGTGAAATCCTTGTGCTCGTAGTAGCGTATGCCCTGCTCCGTGCAGTACTGCTTGTAGTACTCCGGCATCGCGAGCTCGTCAGGGGCGATGAAGTGGAAGGTCGGGTTGAAATGCCTCATCGCGGTGAGCATGCTGTGCACCGTCCTGCCATATTTGAGGTCTCCCACCAGATAGATGTTCAGGTCGTCGAGCCTGCCCTGGGACTGGTATATGGTATAGAGGTCCAGCATGGTCTGGCTCGGATGCTGGTTCGCGCCGTCACCCGCGTTGATGATAGGGACTGTGGTGACTTCGCTGGCATATTTCGCCGCTCCTTCCAGGTAGTGCCTCATTATTATCACGTCGGCATAGTTGGAGACCATCATTATCGTATCCTTGAGTATCTCGCCCTTGGTGCCGCTGGTAACCTTCGGGTCGGCAAAGCCTATAACCTTGGCACCCAGACGGTTGGCAGCTGTCTCAAAGCTCAGCCTCGTCCTTGTGCTCGGCTCGAAGAAAAGGGTTGCGGCAATCTTGCCTTCGAGTATCTTCCTGTTCGGATGGGCCTCGAACTCCCTTGCCATATCAATCAGATAGAGGAGTTTCTCGCGGCTGTGGCCTGCGATGCTGACTAGGCTTCTGTTATCCATGACTCGTCACTTGGATTGTTTCTGAAACGGATGATGCGCTCCCTGTCCTGAGGGCGTATGTAACCTTCCTCGGCGGCAACCTCCACAAGTGCATCCAGGTTGCAGAGAGAATGGTTTTCGGTACCTGCGGCCGCTATCCTGTCCAGACCTTTCTGCATTCCATATGTGAATATGCTGACGATGCCCAGCACTTCGGCTCCTGCCTCACGGAGAGCCTCCACCACGTCTATGGCGCTGCCTCCGGTAGAGATGAGGTCCTCCACAACCACCACCTTGGTGCCCGGCTCGAGCTTGCCCTCGATGCGGTTGGTACGGCCGTGGGTCTTGGCCTCCGAACGGACATATCCCATAGGAAGGTCAAGTATGGTCGCAGTGATTGCGGCATGGGCGATGCCGGCGGTAGACGTACCCATAAGCGCCTGTGCCTGTGGATAATACTCCTTGATGAGAGCTGCCAGCCCCTGCTCCACGTGCTCCCTCACGCGAGGGGCGGAAAGGGTGAGACGGTTATCACAGTAGATAGGGCTCTTGATACCGCTCGCCCAGGTGAACGGATTTTCAGGCCTGAGGAAAACTGCGCTGATCGAAAGCAGGTCAGCGGCGATTGTTCTTTCGTTTATCATCGTTGTCAAGGTATTACAGTGTTGATTTCTGCTCAGTTCTCTCCGAGGAATTCCCTGCAGCAACGCTCATATGCGGCCACGGGATCCTCCGCCGCGGTCACCGGACGGCCCACCACAATGTAGTCGGAACCGATCTCTCTCGCGCGTGCAGGAGTGGTTATGCGGACCTGGTCATCGGCAGCGGCATCGGCGAAGCGTATGCCCGGTGTGACAGTCACGAAACCACTGCCGCAGGCCTCCTTGACCATTCCGGCCTCCAGAGGGGAGCATACCACTCCGTCCAGACCCGCCTCCCTGGCATTGGAAGCATATTTGACCACCACGTCCTTGAGGGCACCGCCTATGAGCAGTTCGTCGTGCATGCGCTCCTCGCTGGTGGAGGTGAGCTGGGTCACGGCTATGATTACAGGACGGGTGCCGTCCTCCCTGACGAGACCCTCGACCGCCGCCTTCATCATCTCGACAGTTCCAGCAGCGTGGACATTGCACATGTCGATGTCCAGCGCCGAGAGCACCTTCATCGTCTTGCGCACGGTATTCGGGATGTCGTGGAGCTTGAGATCCAGGAAAATCCTGTGTCCGCGGCTCTTGATCTGGCGGACTATCTCCGGACCCGCGCCGTAGAAAAGTTCCATTCCTATCTTCACAAAAGGCTTGCGGCCTCCCTCGAAACGGTCGAGGAAGTTGAGCGTCGCCTCACTGCTGCTGAAATCGCAGGCTATGATTACGTCTTTTGCCATATATGTCAGTATGTTAATTTGTTCAGACTATTCCCGTGATGTCCCTGAGGTTTCCGATTCCGAGCCTGTCCATAAGTGCCGGGAGCGCCTCCACAATGTCCCTGCAGACCATGGGGTTCCTCAGGTTTTCCGCTCCGACCTGCACCACCGTGGCACCGGCCATCATCATCTCTATCACCTCCTCGGCGCAGGAGACTCCTCCGCAGCCCATGACCGGGATGGAGCAGGCCTTGGCTACCTGATTGACCATCCTCACCGCCACAGGCAGGACCGCATGGCCCGAGAAACCTCCCATCCTGTTGGCTATCACCGGTCTGCGCGACTTGATGTCGATGCGCATGCCCAGCAGGGTGTTGATCAGGGTCAGTCCGTCAGCACCCGCGTCCTCGCAGGCCCTGGCTATGGAAACTATGTCGGTCACATTGGGACTGAGCTTTATGAAGACCGGCTTGCGGCTGACCTTGCGGACCGCTTCGGTCACCTGCGCCGCGCAGGCAGGGTCGGTGCCGAAGGCCATACCGCCGTTGTGCACGTTGGGACAGGACACGTTCACCTCGAGCATGTCTATACCCGGGCAGGCGTCAGCCTTCTCGCAGCAGTGCACATATTCATCCACGGAGAACCCGCTGATATTGGCTATCACCACGCCGGAATAATGCCGGCGCAACTGTGGCACCTTCTCGTTGACCAGCACGTCTATGCCCGGATTCTGGAGTCCGACGGAGTTGATCATTCCGTCAGGGCATTCCGCGATCCTCGGGGTAGGATTGCCGAAACGGGCCTCGGAAGTCGTGCCCTTGAGGCTTATACCGCCTAGCACGTTCAGGTCATATACGTCCTTCATCTCCAGCCCGAAGCCGAAAGTACCGCTGGCAGGAACCACCGGATTAGCAAAAGTGACCCCGGCAAGGGTCACTGAAAGTCTGTCATTCACCATTGTATCTCCTCCTTCCTGAATACGGGTCCGTCCTTGCATATTCTCTTCGGTCCGAGAACCGTCTGGCAGCTGCAGCCGTAGCATATGCCGGTACCGCAACCCATCCTCTCCTCGAGACTGATTTCGCCCGAACCTTCAACAGACTGATACACAGCCTTCTCCATAGGCTTAGGGCCGCATGCATAGTAAAAGTCGTAATCCGGCCTGACTGCCGCCACCACGTCAGTGACGAAGCCCCTGGTTCCGAGGCTGCCGTCCATGGTGGCCACGTGGACCTCCGCTCCCAGGGCTGCGAACTCATCCCTGAGCACCACCTCCGAGGCTGTATTGAAGCCCAGCACGACTGTGACCTTCCTGCCCTTTTCCAGAAGCCGGCGGGCCAGCTGGTAGAGAGGAGCCACGCCGACTCCGCCACCCAGAAGCAGGGCGGCACCGCGGCAGGAATCCACCGTGAAACCGTGTCCCAGACCTGTGAGAATGTCGAGGACATCACCTGCCGCCATACGGGACATCATCGCCGTACCTTCGCCTACAGTCTTGTACACCAGGACCAGCCTTCCGCGCGAACTGTCACACACGGATATGGGCCTCCTGAGAAACTTGCCCTCCAGAGCCACGTTCACGAACTGTCCGCATTCCATACCCGGGAAATCCGGGTTCTCCAGGACCATGCGCCAGGTGTCCTTGCCCAGAAGGCTGTTTTCCGTTATCTTGAATTTCATTTCCATCATCCTTTCCATACCACCTTTCCGTGACTGAGGGTCAGCCTGCACCTGCCATATACCCTGCGCCCCTCGAACGGCGTCGCCTTTCCCTTCGACAGGAATTCGGAACTGTCGACGGTATATGCCGACCTGAGGTCGTAGGCCGTGATGTCGGCGCTCTGGCCTACTTCCAGCGTGCCGCCTATGCCGAAGCGGCGTCCGGGAGCCGTACTCATCAGGTCCACAAGCTTCTCCAGGCTGATGATACCCTTGAGTACCAGCTCGGTGTAGAGCACCGGGAAGGCTGTCTCCAGCCCGACCACTCCCATAGCACTGCCCCTCAGGCCGCGGGATTTCTCCTCCGCCGTATGCGGAGCATGGTCGGTGGCTATCATGTCTATGGTTCCGTCCTTCAGGCCCTCAATGAGAGCAGCCCTGTCCGCGGCGCTGCGCAGCGGAGGGTTCATCTTGAAGCGCCCGTCCTCCTGAAGGTCCTCATCGCAGAGAACCAGATAATGAGGGGCGGTCTCGCAGCTCACGTTCACTCCGCGGGCCTTGGCCTCGCGAATGACGCGGACACTCTCGGCCGTGGAGATGTGGCATACGTGATATGCGCATCCCGTCCTCTCCGCCAGTTCCAGGTCCCTGGCTATCTGGACCCACTCGCTCTCGGAGCATATGCCCTTATGGCCGTGGGTGCGGCAATACTCCCCGTCGTGGATGTATCCGCCGCGCAGGAGGGAGTTCTCCTCGCAGTGCGCCGCTATGATGCAGTCCAGGGACGCCGCCCTGCCCATGGCTTCGAGCATGACGGACTCTTCCTGCACGCCGCTTCCGTCATCCGAGAAAGCCACGCAGCGGTCCTTGAGGGCCGCCATATCCACTACCTCCCTGCCGGCCCTTCCGACAGTTATCGAGGCATATGGCAACACGTCGACAACTGCACCCTTGTCAATAAGCTCCTGCTGGATGGCGATATGCTGCGGACTGTCCGGAGCCGGGGAGAGGTTAGGCATGGTGCAGACCGTGCCGTAGCCGCCGCGTGCCGCGGCAAGCGAACCGCTGCGTATGGTCTCCTTGTCGGGACGGCCGGGTTCGCGGAAATGCACGTGCACATCCACGAAAGCCCTCATCAGGGTCAGACCGCCCACATCGATGATCTCGACGTCGGGAGCAGGTTCTATGATTGGGGAAATTTCTTCTATCAGGCCATCCTTCACCAGGATGTCCGCTCTTGCCGAACCGGCAATCGTTCCTCCGTGCAAAAGTATATGCATAGACATTGTAAAGACCCGGCAAATTTATAAAAAAATCCCATTACATCAGACAGGTGTTTGCAGGAATCTAATAATTCGTCTAACTTTGCATCCCGTACCGGTGTATCGGTCCGGCCGTTGCCGGCGGTGCGTTCCCGGTGTGCCCCAAAGTGACCATAAAACATTCTCGACAGTATGAAAGTCAGCATTCTAATGGGTTCCAAAAGTGACTGGGAGGTAATGTCTGCCGCCTGTGACACTCTGGACGAATTCGGCGTTCCTTATGAGAAGAAAGTCATAAGCGCCCACCGCACTCCTCAGTACTTCTGCGATTATATGGCAGGCGCCAGGGACAGAGGCGTCAACATAGTGATAGCCGGAGCAGGCGGAGCCGCACATCTCCCGGGCATGGCCGCGGCGATGACCACCCTTCCCGTAATCGGAATTCCTATCAAGAGCGCAGCCCTCAACGGACTCGACTCTCTGCTCTCCATCGTACAGATGCCCTCCGGCATACCTGTAGCCACGATGGCCATCAACGGAGCGAAGAATGCAGCCCTGCACGCGATATCGATACTCGCCCTCCAGGACGCGGATCTTGCCGCAAAACTTGAGGATTTCCGCAGGAAACAGGCAGAAAAAGTACTTCAAACAGAGCTCTAGACAATATGACAAGCAACCGTATCTTTGTGGAGAAGCGCTCCGAGTTCCGCGTAGAGGCCGAAAGCCTCCGCCACGAACTCAACGAGAACCTCTCCCTCTCTTTGCGTTCCCTCAGGTTCCTGAACGTTTATGACCTTTTCGGATTCAGCGAAGAACTCATCGAAAAGTGCCGCTATTCAGTGTTCGGCGAGACCGTGACCGACACGGTCAGCGACAGCTGCCCCCTGGAAGGCAGGAAGTATCTCGCAGTCGAGTACATCCCGGGTCAGTTCGACCAGAGAGCATCCTCAGCCGAGGACTGCGTACACCTGATCGACCCGCTCGCAGACATCAGGATCCGCTCCTCAAGGCTCCTCATCTTTGATGACGACCTCTCCGAGGCGGACCTCGACTCAATCCGCCATTATTACATCAATGCAGTGGAGTCCCGTGAAAAGGACCTCTCCCGGCTCGAACTCAACGAGAAGGCCGAAGTTAAACCTGTAAGCATACTCGAAGGCTTCACAGCCCTGAAGGAGGAGGAATATGCCGGATTCTGCAAACAGTGGGGTCTAGCGATGAGCCCTGCGGACCTGGGCGAGGTGGTGAAGTATTTCACCGCCGAACAGCGCCAGCCTACCGAGACCGAACTCAGGATACTCGACACCTACTGGAGCGACCATTGCCGTCACACCACCTTCAGCACCGAACTCGACACCATCAGGGTGGACGACTCCTTCATGAAGGCTGAGTTCGAGGATGAACTCGGACAGTTCCACGCGATGCGCAAGGAACTCGGAAGGGAAGGCAAGAGCCTCTGTCTGATGGAACTCGCCACCATAGGCGCGAGATATCTCCGCAGCACCGGATGGCTCGACGATATGGAAATCAGCGAGGAGAACAATGCCTGCAGCATATTCATAGATGTGGATGTGGACGGACAGAAGGAGAAGTGGCTGCTCCAGTTCAAGAACGAGACACATAACCACCCTACCGAAATCGAACCGTTCGGAGGGGCTTCCACCTGTCTGGGAGGAGCCATCAGAGACCCTCTCTCGGGACGTGCATATGTCTATCAGGCCATGCGCGTGACCGGAGCAGGAGACATATACAAACCTGTTTCCCAGACCATCAAGGGCAAGCTCCCGCAGCGTGTCATAAGCCGTACGGCTGCTGCAGGATATTCCTCATACGGCAACCAGATAGGTCTTGCGACCACCCACGTGAGGGAAATCTTCCACGAGGGCTACACCGCCAAGAGAATGGAAATCGGAGCGGTTGTCGGCGCTGTGAAAGCCTCCGCCGTACGCAGGGAAAGCCCTGCTCCGGGAGATGTGATACTCCTGCTCGGAGGAAGGACCGGACGTGACGGAATAGGCGGAGCGACCGGTTCGTCAAAGGAACATACTGAGGAGTCCCTCGAGACCTGTGGAAGCGAGGTTCAGAAGGGTAACGCTCCTGAGGAAAGAAAGATTCAGCGCCTCTTCAGACACCCTGAGGTGACCAGGCTGATCAAGAAGTCCAACGACTTCGGCGCGGGCGGCGTCAGCGTTGCCATAGGCGAGCTTGCCGACGGACTCGACATCTGGCTCGACAGGGTTCCGGTGAAATATTCAGGTCTCAACAGCACCGAACTCGCCATCAGCGAGTCCCAGGAGAGAATGGCCGTGGTGGTGGAGAAAAAGGATATGGAAGCCTTCATGGAGTACTGCCACAGGGACAATATCGAGGTCACGCACGTCGCTGAAGTGACCGACACCGCCAGGATGAGAATGTACAACAAGGGCGTCCTTGTTGCAGACCTGACCAGGGCCTTCATAGACAGTGCAGGAGCAAGGCACCACGCAGATGCTGTCATAGCAGCAGTCGAGGACAGGGATCCGTTCGTACGCGAAATCGAGGGGGCAGACCTGCGGGAGAAGATGGTCAGCCTGATGCATGACCCTAACGTGACCAGCCAGAAGGGCCTCATAGAGATGTTCGACTCCACGGTCGGCCGCAGCACCGTGCTGATGCCGTTCGGAGGCGTCACCCAGGGCACAGAGACCCAGGTATCTGTCCAGAAACTCCCTACTGACGGCTACACCGACACCGCGAGCATGCTCGCATATGGCTACAACCCTCAGATTGCAAGTTGGAGCCCTTACCACGGTGCGGCATATTCAGTAATTGAAGCCTGCTCGAAAGTGGTGGCCGCCGGCGGAGAATGGTCAACGATGAGGTTCTCCTATCAGGAGTACTTCGAGAGGATGACCAAGGATCCTCACAGCTGGGGCAAGCCTCTGAGCGCCCTGCTCGGAGCCCTCAGGATGCAGACCGAGCTCCACCTCCCTTCAATCGGAGGAAAGGATTCGATGAGCGGAACCTTCGAGGACATCAACGTGCCTCCGACCCTCGTGGCCTTCGGCATCACCCCGGTCAACGCAAACGACGTCATATCACCTGAATTCAAGAAGGAAGGCAACCGCATCTACCTCATCAGGCACAACTGCCGTGATAACCGGATGCCGGACACCTGCCAGCTCACGAAGAACTGGGACTATGTACACACTCAGATACTCGGAGGAAAGATAATCTCTGCATATGCCACCGTGACCGGAGGTGTGGCGGAGGCTGTCGCCAAGATGTCCTTCGGCAATATGCTAGGTGCAGACATCCGTATCGATGAGAAGGACCTCACAGCCCTCAGCTACGGTTCGATCGTGGTCGAGAGCACGGGTGAACTCGACTTCCCGGCAGCACAGTACCTCGGTACCGTATGCAGGGGCAAGGTCGTCATCAACGGCTGCGCCATGGAGACCGCAATGCTCAGGGAGGCCAACGGCCTGCCTTTCGACAAGATATATCCTGCAACGGCGAAGCCGGCTCACGAAGGCATAATCGTCGGGGACTGCAGCTGTGAGTACAAGGGGAAATGGCAGGGAGCCCCTGTGGAGCATCCTGTGGCATATCTCCCGGTATTCCCGGGTTCCAACTGCGACTATGACACCGCAAAGGCCTTCAGAAAGGCTGGGGCGGAAGTCAGGATGGGCATATTCTGCAACCTCACAGGAAAGGATGTCCTGGATTCCATCGCAAGGATGAAGAAGGAAATCTCGGAATGCCATATACTCGCATTCTGCGGAGGCTTCTCGGCGGGCGACGAGCCGGACGGTTCCGGCAAGTTCATAGCCAACGTCATCAACAACAAGGAGATAGCGGAAGAGATCCACAAGCTGCTTGACCGCGGCGGACTCATCCTCGGCATATGCAACGGATTCCAGGCCCTGGTAAAGAGCGGTCTGCTTCCTTACGGAAGGCTGGGACATCTCACCCCTGAATCCCCGACCCTGTTCCGCAACGACATAAACAGGCACATCTCGCAGATGGCTACCACCAGGGTGGCGACAGTCAAGTCCCCATGGCTTGCAGGAATGAAGGTCGGAGACCTCCACACCGTGGCGATGAGTCACGGGGAAGGCAAGTTCGTGGTCAGTGAGGAACTCGCCAAGGAACTCTTCGCCAACGGACAGGTGGCATTCCAGTACGTGGAGCCGCTCTCAGGCGAAGTCACCATGACTTCCGCCGACAATCCTAACGGTTCACACTATGCCATCGAGGGCATCATCAGCCCGGACGGACAGATACTCGGCAAGATGGGACACTCCGAGCGCTGGGAGAAGAACCTCTTCAAGAATATCGGCGGCAACCTCGAGCAGGACATCTTCACGAACGCCGTGAACTACTTCAGACAGCGATAAACCTGAAAGAACAATTAACAGACATCTGATATGGCAATCAGTTACGAGAAAGCCGGCGTGAACCTGGAAGCCGGATATGAAGTGGTTCGACGCATCAAGCAGCACGTCGCTTCCACCGCGCGCAGCGGTTCGATGGGCAACATAGGCTCATTCGGAGGCATGTTCGACCTTTCCTCCCTCGGAGTGAAGGAACCGATACTGGTCAGCGGTACCGACGGCGTCGGAACCAAGCTCAAGATAGCCTTCGCGATGGACAAGCACGACACCATAGGCATAGACGCCGTTGCGATGTGCGTGAATGACGTCCTCGCCCAGGGTGCGGAACCTCTCATCTTCCTGGATTATGTGGCCATAGGACACAATGTTCCGGCAAAGGTGGAGGCCATAGTGGCAGGCGTGGCCGAAGGCTGCAGGCAGGCGGGATGCGCCCTCGTGGGCGGTGAGACCGCAGAGATGCCGGGCATGTACAGCGACGGTGAATATGACATCGCCGGCTACACCACCGGAGTTGTGGAGAAGTCCCGTCTCATCGACGGAAGCAAGGTCAAGACCGGAGATGTCCTTGTGGGCATAGCTTCCACTGGAGTGCATTCCAACGGATTCAGCCTCGTGCGCAAGATAGTTGCCGACGCGGGTCTCCCTCTGGACCTCAAGGTGGAGGAATTCGGAGGCAGGACTCTCGGCGAGACACTGCTCACCCCGACCAGGATATATGTGAAGCAGGTACTGGACGTTATCCGCAACTGTGACGTTCACGGTGTCGCACACATCACCGGCGGCGGCTTCGACGAGAACATCCCGCGCATCCTTCACAAGGGTCAGGGCATCGAGATCGAGGAAGGCAGCTGGGAGATACTTCCTGTCTTCAGGATGCTTGAAAAGTGGGGCGGCGTGCCACACAGGGAGATGTTCAACATCTTCAATATGGGAATAGGAATGGTACTCGCAGTGGATGAGTCCGAGGCACAGAAAGCCATAGACATACTCGCAAGCCACGGAGAGAAAGCCAGCGTGATCGGAAAGATCGTCGATGGCGAAGGTGTCAGAATCAATCTGAAATAATACAACTGGAAATATGAAAAAACGCGCACTCGTAAGTGTAAGCGACAAGACCGGACTTGTCGATTTCGTAAAGGGACTGCAGTCCTACGGCTGGGAAATCATCGCTACAGGCGGGACCCAGAAACTTCTCGAGAACAACGGGGTAAAGACCATAGGCATAAGCGAGGTCACCGGTTTCCCGGAGATCTGTGACGGAAGGGTGAAGACCCTCCATCCGAAGGTGCACGGCGCACTCCTCGGACGCAGGGACATACCTGAGCACATGAAGACGCTCAAGGAGAACGGCATCGAACTGATAGACCTCGTGTGTGTCAACCTCTATCCTTTCCGCCAGACCATAGCAAAGGAAGGAGTGAGCATGGCAGACGCCATCGAAAATATTGACATAGGCGGACCTTCAATGCTCCGCAGCGCCGCAAAGAACTGGGAGTCGGTGACCGTTATCTGCGACCCTTCAGACTACCGCAGGGTACTGGGAGAGATCGGCAGCAACGGCAACACAAGCAGGGAGACCCGCCTCCAGCTTTCCGCAAAGGCATATACACATACGGCAGAATATGATATGTGCATCGCTACATACATGCGTGCGCAGGCCGGTCTGAATGAGAAGCTTTTCCTTGAATATGACCTCAAGCAGAGCCTCCGCTACGGTGAGAACCCTCATCAGAGCGCAGCGTTCTACAGCAGTGAAGAAAAGGTTCCATTCTCCCTCGCAACGGCTGAGCAGCTCAACGGAAAGGAACTCTCCTACAACAATATACAGGATGCCAACGCCGCACTCTGCATAGCCAGGGAGTTCGACAGACCGTTCGCAGTGGGCCTCAAGCACATGAACCCTTGCGGCAGCGGCACCGGAGAGAACATCATAGAGGCCTGGAAGAAGGCATATGAGGGAGACAAGACCTCCATCTTCGGCGGCATAGTTGCCCTCAACCGCGAGGTCAACCGCGAACTCGCGGAACTGCTCAAGCCAATATTCCTCGAGATCGTGATGGCTCCGTCATATACAGAAGATGCTCTTGAAGTACTCTGCAGCAAGAAGAACCTACGTGTGCTGAAGGTTGATATGGACAGGAGCAGGATACCTGCGGAAAGCAGGCAGTTCGTAAGCGTGAACGGCGGTCTGCTCGTCCAGAACCAGGACCTCGGTATCAAGGCGGCTGAAGCTGAGCAGTGCGTTACCAGGATACGTCCGACTGAGGAGCAGCTCGAGGACCTGAACTTCACCTGGAAGATAGTCAAGCACGTCAAGTCCAATGCCATCGTGGTCGGAAAGAACGGAATGACCTATGGCGTGGGTGCAGGCCAGATGAACCGCGTGGGTTCGGCGGAGATAGCCCTCAAGCAGGCGGCTGCCACCCTCAAGGAGGAAGGCAAGGACATTCTTACCGAAGGTCTCGTGCTCGCATCCGATGCGTTCTTCCCGTTCGATGACTGCGTGTCTCTCGCCGCGAAATACGGCATCAAGGCAATAGTTCAGCCGGGCGGCAGCATCAGGGACGAGGATTCCATCAGGAAGTGTGACGAGCTCGGAATTTCGATGCTCTTCACCGGCGAAAGGCATTTCAAGCATTGACAATCAGGGAGACCGGCTGTTTGGCCGGCCTCCTTTCATCTCAGAACAGTATGAAGAAAGTACTCGTAGTCGGCGGCGGCGGACGCTGCCACGCAATCGTTGACGCGCTCAGCCGTTCCCCTCAAGTGGAAAAGATTTACTGCGCACCGGGTAATGCGGGCATAGGGCTTCAGGCTGAGAACGTGCCCATAAGCGACACTGATGTGCCTGCGCTCAGGCAGTTCGCGCTGGACAAGGGCATAGACCTCACAGTGGTCGGTCCGGAGGCTTCGCTCTCCGCCGGAATAGTGGATGCCTTCCGCCAGGCCGGCCTGAAGATATTCGGGCACAGCAAGGCCGCCACCCGCATAGAAAGCAGCAAGGAATTCGCCAAGGAGGTGATGGTCAAATATGGCGTCCCTACCGCCGGATACCGCAGTTTCAGCGATTTCGGGGAGGCTCTCGCATATGTCTCTTCCCGCCCTTTCCCTGCAGTTCTCAAATATGACGGACTGGCAGCCGGCAAGGGTGTGGTCATAGCCGCGGACCTCAAGGAGGCGGAAGAGGCCCTGAAAGATATGCTGCTGGATGAAAAGTTCGGCAAAGGCAAGGTGGTGGTCGAAGATTACCTGACGGGCCCTGAATTCTCCTTCATGTGCTTTGTGTGCGGAGACAAGGTTTGGCCCATGCCTCTTTCTCAGGATCACAAGAGAGCCTTTGACGGGGACAGGGGACCGAACACCGGTGGTATGGGAGCATATACCGGACTTCCTTTCATAAGCCCTGAAGATGAAGCGTTTGCGCTGAAGGAAGTGCTCGAAAAGACTGCCAGGGGCATGGTTGAGGAAGGCTGTCCGCTCTCTGGAGTGCTCTATGGAGGATTGATGAAAACGCCTCAGGGAGTGAAAGTCATCGAGTTCAATGCCCGTTTCGGAGACCCGGAGACAGAGGTCGTGCTTCCATTGCTCAAAAGCGACATCTATGACATATTCGAAGGGATCGCCGACATGGCGGTCGGCAGCGGCTGCGCCTGCAGGATAGCCCCTATGTGGGAGAACAAGGTGACGATGGGCGTGGTGCTCGCATCGAAGGGATATCCCGGCTCATATGCCAAGGGCGCGGAAATCACCGGAACCGAAGATGTCGATGCAAGAATCTACCATATGGGCACAAAGATGGCTGACGGGAAACTGGTAACGGCCGGAGGGCGTGTGATGATGGTAGTCTGCAGCGGTGAGGACATACGGCAGGCAAAGGAGAAGGTGTATTCCGAAATCTCCAAAATCCACTGTGACAACCTCTTCTTCCGCAGCGACATCGCCCATTGGGCTCTGGAAGACTGATCCAGGCATATGCTGAAAGAAACTTACGCCGACCGGACAAGCAATATCCGGCCGGCGTTTTCCGTTCCGCCATCCTGGCGGTATAGGTCTGCCCGTCAGCGGGGCAGTATCTTCACATCTATCTTTGAATATGCCCGCTCGGCCTTGGCAAGAGCCAGTTCGACGGAGGCGTCGGTGGCCAGTATCACGCCATAGCGGCGGTGTCCCTTGACCTGAGGCTTACCGAAGAGACGGATCTGGACTCCTTCCTCCGAAAGGGCCTCCTCAATTCCGCTGAACTCGACCTTGTCGGTGTCGCCTTCTATGACTATTGCCTTCGAGGCGCCGGGGCCGAAGAAGCGTATGGCAGGGACAGGAAGCCCGAGAACGGCCCTGGCGTGAAGGGCAAACTCTGAAAGGTCCTGTGTAATCATGGTCACCATTCCGGTGTCGTGAGGTCTCGGAGAAACCTCGCTGAAGATGACCTCGTCACCCTTGACGAACATCTCCACGCCGAATATGCCATATCCGCCGAGAGCGCCGGTAATCTTCACGGCTATCTCCCTGGCCCTGTCCAGAGCTGATGTCGTCATCGGCTGAGGCTGCCAGGACTCGCGGTAGTCTCCGTCCACCTGATGGTGCCCGATAGGTTCAAGGGTCGTGGTTCCACCACTGTGCCGGACTGTCAGGAGAGTGATTTCATAGTCGAACTTCACGAAAGCCTCAACTATCACCCTTCCGGCTCCGGCCCTTCCGCCCTCCTGGGCGTTATGCCATGCCCGGTCTATGTCTTCCTCACACCTGACCGTACTCTGGCCGTGTCCAGAGGAACTCATTATGGGTTTTACGACACAAGGGATGCCGACTTCTCCAACGGCAGCCTTGAATTCTTCATAAGTGTCCGCAAAACGGTAATCTGCGGTCGGAAGTCCGAGCGTCTCATGAGCAAGGCGGCGTATGCCCTCCCTGTTCATGGTCAGCAGCGCGGCATTCGCCGTAGGAATAACGTGATATCCCTCCTTCTCGAGTTCCACAAGAACAGGGGTGGCAATGGCCTCGACCTCAGGGATGATCAGGTCCGGTTTCTCATCCTCTATGACCTTGCGCAGGGCAACGGGATCCAGCATATCGATGACGTGTGACCGGTGAGCCACCTGCATTGCAGGCGCATTGGCATAGCGGTCAACCGCTATGGTCTCGACACCATAGCGCTGAAGTTCAATCACCACTTCCTTGCCGAGTTCCCCGGAACCGCAAAGCAGCGCTTTTCTGGCAGTAGCCGTAAGAGGAGATCCTATCTTGAGCATAATACTGATATGATTTGTTGTCCGACAAAGATAATGCATTTTGGCATATCCCCACCGGACAACAGCAGATTACTTACGGAATGCTATACCAGGCCCTGGGCAACCATCGCATTCGCCACCTTGATGAAGCCCGCGATGTTCGCGCCCTTGACGTAATTGATGTAGCCGTCCTCCTCAGTGCCATATCTGAGGCAGGCCTCGTGGATGTCGGACATGATGCGGTGCAGCTGCTCATCGACTTCCTCGGAGGTCCACTTCTGGCGGATCGAGTTCTGGGTCATCTCAAGACCGGAGGTCGCCACGCCTCCCGCATTCGAAGCCTTGCCCGGAGAATACAGCAGCCTGTTCTCCTGGAATATGGCGATGGCCTCCGGAGTTGAAGGCATGTTCGCGCCCTCCACGACGCAGAAACAGCCGTTCTTCACCAGGTTGCGGGCGTCTTCGGCCTCAATTTCATTCTGGGTAGCACACGGCAGGGCTATGTCGCAAGGGATATTCCAAGGACGCTGACCGTCCAGATAGACGGACTTTGGATACTTTTGGGCATATTCCCTGATTCTTCCGCGACGGAAATTCTTGAGTTCGAAGACATATTCAAGCTTCTCGGCATCAAGACCTTCCGCATCGTATATGGTTCCGTTTGAATCAGACATGGAAACAACCTTCGCCCCGAGTTCCATAGCCTTTTTGGCGGCATACTGCGCCACGTTTCCGGCACCGGATATGGCGACGGTCATACCCTCGAAGCTCTTGCCCCTGGTCGCGAGCATCTGCTGCGCGAAATAGCAGACGCCGTAGCCCGTGGCCTCAGGCCTGAGCAAACTTCCGCCCCAGTTCACGCCCTTGCCGGTAAGAGTGCCCGTGAATTCGTCCCTGAGCCTCTTGTACTGGCCGAAAAGATATCCTATCTCACGTCCGCCCACGCCTATGTCTCCGGCCGGCACATCGGTGTCAGGGCCTATATGGCGCTGTAGCTCGGTCATGAAACTCTGGCAGAAACGCATCACCTCAAGATCGGACTTTCCGTGGGGATTGAAGTCGGAGCCGCCCTTGCCGCCACCCATGGGAAGGGTCGTGAGGCTGTTCTTGAAGGTCTGCTCGAAAGCCAGGAACTTGAGTATGCTCAGGTTCACGCTCGCGTGGAAGCGGAGTCCACCCTTGTAAGGTCCTATGGCGCTGTTCATCTGCACCCTGTAACCCTTGTTGATATGGATTTCCCCGCGGTCGTCAGTCCATGGGACGCGGAACATTATCACCCTTTCGGGCTCCACCATACGCTCCAGAATCTTCAGATCCATTAGATACGGATTGGCAGTCACATACGGTGCCACACTCTCTACCACTTCCCTTACTGCCTGGTGGAATTCAACTTCTCCGGGATTCCTCGCGATCAGTTCTTCTATGAACCGGTCGACATAATTCTGTGTGAATCTGTCCATGTTTTAATTTGTTAAGTCAGTTATACTATTCAGCTTATTATTCAATCACAAACCGTTTTAGGTCAAGCGCTTATCAAAGTATCAATTTTTAAGTCGCCGTGCAAGACTTTTTTTCATTTATTCGTTTTAAATGATCATTCCCACTGTCTGACACCCCGACAGAGCCGTTCGGGATATCAAAAACTGGCACACTTTGTGAGGCATAATATACCCCGCTTACAATTACGATATTCCCATGCAACTGACCGCCACTCTGACAGTGACTCTGATAGGCTTCCTTGCCACCCTGATATTGCTGCTGGCCTGCTCACTGATACGTTCCCTCGCCGGAGGCACCACTTTTCCGGAATGCTTCAGAAGGGGGGCGTGGTTCCTGCTTACCGCCCCTGTCGGGATGCTGATCGCCTGTTTCATAGGCTGCAACATATACGTGGTGAGGGACAGAGACATAGTCAGCGACACCCTGCCGGAATCCTTCGAAGGTTACACCGTCGCCCAGATATCTGACATACATCTGCTCTCATATAAAGGAAGAAAGGCCTCGCTGCGGCGGGCGGTACGGAAAATTCTCCGCCAGGACCCCGACATGATAGTGTTCACCGGGGATCTGGTGACGCTCAGCAGCGAAGAGACGGATGCTTTCGTGGATATTCTTTCCGGCCTCAGGGCAAGGGACGGGGTATATGCGGTGATGGGCAATCACGATTACTGCACCTATGCCTTCACGACCGAGGAGGAGAAGAAGGAGGACGAAGCGAGGCTCAGGCGGATTATCGGGGAAATGGGATGGAAACTGCTTGAAAACGAATGGATTGACATTGAACGGGAAGACGGCAGACTGACTCTGATAGGCGGGGAGGGTACCACCTGGACACCCGAAATCAGCGACGCTCTTGACTCGACGCTGAAGGCTTGCCCACCTGCAGACTTCAAGATACTGCTCTACCACGACCCAAGCGTATGGCGCCCGTGCATATCAGGAAAGACCGACGTGGACCTGACACTGTCGGGCCATACCCATGCGATGCAGCTGCAGATTTTCGGATGGACTCCAAGCAGATACATGTTCGAAGAATGCCACGGCCTGTACAGGAAGGAAGGACAGTGGCTGTATGTCAATTCGGGCCTCGGAGAGACAGGTGTCCTTGCCCGGGTGGGAGCCTGGCCGGAAATCAGCGTCTTCAGACTCAAAAGAAGATAATTTTCGTTTCGTGATTGTCTGAAGATTGCTATATTTGGTAAAAGTAATATAACCACTTATCTGTATTCGTTATGAAAAGATTCTTCTCAATGATCGCCGCCACGGCTTTGCTGTGCAGCGGCCTTTCCGCACAGGAAAAACCGATTCCACTTACCGATGAACAGTGGCAGAGCCTTGCCCCGACCCCGCCTATGGGCTGGAACAGCTGGAACAAGTTCGGCTGCAACGTGAGCGCCTCCATGATCATAGAGATGGCGGACGCCATGGTAGCTTCCGGAATGAAGGACGCG
Organism: Bacteroidales bacterium; assembly: GCA_016295455.1. Classification (GTDB taxonomy): domain Bacteria; phylum Bacteroidota; class Bacteroidia; order Bacteroidales; family UBA932; genus Cryptobacteroides. The sequence continues at coordinate 7,841 of JAEDLE010000022.1, read as the reverse complement.
GGCTACGAATATGTCGTCATCGACGACTGCTGGCAGGTGGGCAGAGATGCCAACGGTGTGATAATCCCTGATCCCGAGCGCTTTCCGGACGGAATGAAGGCGGTTGCGGACTATGTCCACAGCCTCGGGCTGAAATTCGGAATATACTCCTGCGCCGGCACCCATACCTGCCAGGGACGGCCGGGAAGCATGGGCTATCAGTTCATTGACGCGAAGACCTATGCCGACTGGGGCGTGGACTACCTCAAGTATGACTGGTGCGACAACGAGGGACAGGATGCCAGAAGCGCATATCTGACTATGGCAAACGCAATCAAAGCCACCGGAAGACCTATAGTCCTGAGCATATGCGAATGGGGCGAGAACGAGCCCTGGAAGTGGGGCAAGGGCATAGGACATCTCTGGAGAGTCACTCCGGACATCCGTGCCTGCTTCAACTGCCGTTTCGACTGGGGCGGAGTCGGTGTGCTCGGCTGCATAGACGCGATGTCCGAGCTGTACCAGTATGCCGGTCCCGGCCACTGGAATGACGCAGAGATGCTTGAGGTCGGCAACGGGAACATGAGCAGGGATGAGCAGGTCACACATTTCTCTATGTGGTGCATGCTTGCCGCTCCGCTTATGAGCGGAAACGACCTCAGGGACATGAATATGCAGACGGTCGAGATTCTCACCAACCGTGAGGCCATAGCCGTGAACCAGGACCCACTCGGACGCCAGGCTGTCAAGTTTATGGATATGGGAGACTATGAGATATGGGCCAAGGTACTGGACAACAAGGAACTGGCTGTATGTTTCATGAACAGGGGAGAGGTCAGCTGGAACCTTGACTACGACTGGCTGGACCAGACCATGTATTTCGCGGACGGCATCAATTTCCGCAAGCACGAGTACATAATCCGTGACCTGTGGAAGCACGAGGACATAGGCACAAGCAAGAGCCACCTGAAGGCGGTCATAGCCCCGCACGCCTGCATGATGTTGCGCCTCAAGCAGAAGCCGGCAGACCCGGTGGCTCTCCCGAAGGGAAAGAAGATTTACACCGAAAAGGATTGGGCTTCCATGGACCTGAATAGTCCGGAGAGCGAATGGAGCTACACCAGGATGTACTGCACCGACAACATCGCCATATTCTGGCAGAAAGGATTCGGACAGGATCCTCAGCAGGCCCCGGATCTCGAGGGCAAGCCGATGAAGTTCAGCCCTGCCGTGCTCGGGGAGAAACTTGAAAAGATATACAAGCTCTATTATGACGACCTGGGATTCATAGTCAAGGGCAAGAGCAATGCCGACAAGTACAGGATGAACTGCTACGTCCGCTATGAATTGGACGGCACCGCATACGGCGGGAGCGTGGATGACGTGATAGGCGGCCTCTGGGTTACACCTTTGCGCCTTGCCGACCCGGAACTCAATGTCCTGGCGCATGAGCTGGGTCATTCCTTCCAGTTCCAGAGCGAAAGCGACGGACTGGGCCGTGGCGGCGGAGAGCTGGTGGAGAATGGTGCCCAGTGGATGCTCTGGCAGTTCAATCCGAATTGGCAGACCAGCGAGAAATATCACTGGGAAGCCTGGAACACTCTTACCCACAAGGCTTTCGGCTCTTTTGAGAATATGTATCATTCCCCATATGTACTGGAGTACTGGTCTCTTATCCACGGCCGCAAGTTCATAGGTGAGTTCTTCCGCAGCGGACAGGCGGGTGAGGATGCCGTGATGCAGTACAAGAGAATGACCGGTCTGAGCCAGGAGGCTTTCAATGACGAGATGTTCGACGCATGCCGCCATTTCGTGAACTGGGATTTCGAAAGGGTATGGGAGGAAAGCCGCCCTTATGCCAACAGGAATGTGACAGCTATGGAGCCGCTGCACGACGGCTGGCTCAGGGTCGCAGCTTCCAACTGTCCGGAAAGATATGGCTTCAATGCCGTTCCTGTCCACTTCGATCCGGAAGGCGGCAGGGTAACCGTGGAATTCAGGGCTGAGGCCGGAGCCGAGGGCTATTCCAGCACCGACGTGGACAAAGCAGGCTACCGCTATGGCTTCGTATGCGTGGGAAAGGACGGCCGTGCGACTTACGGACCTGTTCACAGCGAGAGCCGCTCAAGCATATCCTATGATGTACCGGCAGGAAGCAGATACCTCTGGCTGGTGGTGATGGGAGCTCCGTCCGAGCACAAGGTCCAGATGCGTGCCAGAAGGGGCGAAGGCGGGAAGAGCGAGGCTCCGGCACAGTTCCCTTACAGCATAAGGTGCAGTTATTGAGATTTTTATGTATTTTTGCCCCGGTGAGACAGTATAAGTCCCGCGTGAACAAGAAAGAAATATGGAAGAAAGACGCTTTTCTGATATAGGCAGGGTGGCTGCCATAGAGGCCCTCTATGAGGGAACACCTTACAGAGCCACCGACAGCATATACTTCGAAACCGGGGGCAAGTCTTATGTCACCTCCAGGAACAGGCTGTTCCTGGAGGGTCTGGACTTCGACCTGACATATTTCCCGCTCAGGCATCTGGGTTACCGCTGCGTGAGTGTCGTGAGCGGCGACCTGTATGCGGAACTGTCGTCACCCAGGACTCTGGACATCCGCGTCGGCATATCCTCGAAACTGGATTTCGCCCAGATAAAGGAACTCTGGGAAGGTATGGTGACGGCCGCAGGGGAGCACGGGTATAAGAAGGTCGGTCTCGACCTCATCCCGTCGCGCAACGGTCTGGCCGTGTCTGTTTCCGCAAGCGGTGAAACTCCGTATGGGATGGACCGCCAGAAACCTCAAGTGAAGGACCTGATCTGCGTGTCAGGCAGCCTGGGCGCGGCATTTTTCGGACAGCAGGTACTCGAGAGGGGGAAACGCCGCTTCGAGAAGGACGGAAGCCAGCCAGAGCTGGAGAAATACAAGATGATGGTGGCGTCTTATCTGAAGCCCGAAATAAGCCCGTACACACTCTCTGCGCTCAAGGAAGCAGGCATCACACCTTCGATGGGCTATCTCATCGACAGAGGCCTCGCAGATGCCGTAAAACGCCTCGTCAGAGACTCGTCACTCGGAGCAAAGGTATATGCCGACAAGATTCCGTTCGAAGGGAACTCCTTCGAGCTGGGCAAGGAACTTGACATCGACCCGATTTCGGCTGCCATGAACGGAGGGGATGACTACAGGCTGCTGTACGTGGTCCCGATTTCGAGCTACGAAAAGCTGCGCCACGATTTCCAGGCATTCGACATCATCGGGCATATGGCCAGGGAGGATGTGGGTGCCGTGATGGTGACTCCGGACGGCTTGGAGCTTCCGCTCAGGGCCCAGGGATGGAACGATGCCGCAGGGCAGGAAGAATGACACATAGGAACAACACAAACCATCAACTTTATGAAAAGGACAATTTTGACTATCATCGCTGCCGCACTGCTTCCGCTGTGCGCCTCCGCACAGTCGCTGGGCAGCCTCCTGGGCAAGGTGGCGGATGCCGCAAGCGGTAACGGCAACGGCTCCGGCCTTCTGAATTCCCTCACTGAAGTCGTATATTCATATACCGGCAACCTGACTGCAGTGCAGCTTCCGGGCAGCTGGACCTATGAGGGCTCGGCCATATCCCTGGGCAGCGACAATGCCCTGAGCAACATCGCGGGCACTGCCGCTTCAGCTACCGTGGAGAAGAAAGTGGACGAGTATCTGGCCAAGGTGGGCATCACCAAGGGTGCGCTGGGATTCACCTTCAACGAAGACCTGAGCTTCGTCTGCACGGTGAAGAGCATACCTGTGTCAGGAACCTGGAGGATGCTGGAGGACGGAAAGACCGTACAGCTCCAGTTCGGCAAGAACATGAAGTATCTTTCCCTTACCGGCGACCTCAAGAACAGCGCCGCCGGATGCGAAATGCTCTTTGAAGGCAAAAAGTTCCTCGGCTTCGTGAAGACCGTCCTCAGCTATGTCGGCAAACAGAGCGGAACCGCCGCAACCGTAGCCAGCCTCGCCGAGAGCTACAACGACATGAAGATCGGCTTCGAACTCTCCAAGGTGAAATAATACCTACTGCTTGACGTTGACCTTATAGCCCAAGCCCATATCCCTGACCTGCTGGATGAACTCGGAGTTGATTCCGACCTGGAACTTCTTGCTGTGGAAGGTGATGTTGTACTTGTGCTCAGGGTCATACAGCACCATATTCAGGGGAACATTGCCTTTGTTCTCCTTGAGAAGGGCCATCAGCGAGCGCCTGAATTCCTGCGAGAGCATAGGCGTAGTGAGCTGGATGGTGAATCCGGTCACATAATCTTCAGTGATGTTGCCTAACAGCCGTATTTCATTGATTCTGAGGTCGTATTTCGGAGGTTCGGAACTGCCGTCCTGGTTTTTCCTTCCGAATCTCCGCTCCGCGACTTCGGCATTCACGAATATGGCGCAGTTTTCCTGATTCAGCCTGGCTTCCCAGTTCTCCACGTCTTTGCGGTAGAGGACAAGCTCGTAGTTGCCGCTGTAATCCTCGATGACCGTCCTGCTCATGGGCTGGCCGTTCCTGGTCTGCGCGAGCATATGGGAGGAAATCAGGCCTGCGAAGCAGAGTTTCTTTGCGACCCGCTTTTCCTCGCATTCCGCAATGGTGTCCTTCAACGTGGCCAGTTCCTGGTTCACGAAGGTGTCGAATTCGAAGCGGTAACGGTCCAGAGGATGGGATGAAAGGTACATTCCCACCAGTTCCCTCTCTTTCCTGAGCACTTCCAGCAAGTCTTCCTCCCCTCCCATCTGCGGGATTTCGGGACGTTCCGGCTTGAGCTCCTCCACTTCTCCGAAAAGGGAGCATCCGTCATCCTCCTTGCCGCTGGAGAACCTTTCCCCATAGGTCAGGAGTTCGTCAATGAAGAGGTCCCCGCTCTTGCCTGCAGTAAAGAACTGCTTGCGCTTCAAACCCATGGAATCGAAGGCTCCGGCATTCACGAGGGATTCGAGAGACTTGCGGTTGACTACGCCGGACATCCTTTCCATGAACTCGAACACGTCGGCATATTCCCCGTTTTCAGAGCGCTCGGAGAGTATGGCCTCAACTATGTTGCCGCCGAAGCCCTTGATGCCGGCGAGGCCGAAGCGTATGTCGCCGCCCCTGTTGACGGTGAAGTGCGCCTGGGATTCGTTGATGTCGGGGTTCAATACCTTGACTTTGTGGGCCTTGCAGTCTGCCATGATCTTCTTGATCTCGTCCATATTGGAGAGATTGCAACTGAGGTTGGCCGCGAAGAACTCCGCAGGGTAGTGGCATTTGAGCCAGGCGGTCTGGTAGCTGACCCAGGCGTAGCAGGTCGCGTGGGACTTGTTGAAGGCGTACTGTGCGAATTTCTCCCAGTCCTTCCATATCTTGTCAAGGGTCTTCTCCGGATGGCCGTTCTTCATTCCTCCCTTCATGAACTTGTCCTTGAGCTCCATCATCACGGCTATCTGCTTCTTACCCATAGCCTTACGCAACTTATCCGCCTCACCCTTGGTGAAGTCCGCAAGCTTTCTGGAGAGAAGCATCACCTGCTCCTGGTAGACCGTGATTCCGTAGGTCTCCTCGAGGAACTCCGCCATTTCGGGCAGGTCGTAGGTTATGGGCTGCTGGCCGAGTTTCCTGGCGACGAAGTCAGGGATGTAGTCCATCGGACCCGGACGGTAGAGCGCATTCATCGCGATGAGGTCTCCGAAACGCTCAGGGTGCAGTTTCCTCAGCCACTCCTTCATACCCGGAGATTCAAACTGGAACACGATGGTGGTGTCACCGCGGCCGTAGAGCTCGTAGGTCTCCCTGTCGTCCTTCGGGATGGCCTCTATGTCGATGTCTATCCCGTGCCTCATCTTGATGTTGTCCAGGGTCTTGTGTATGATGGACAAGGTTATGAGGCCCAGGAAGTCCATCTTGAGCATACCCACGTCCTCGATGTAGTGCCCGTCGTACTGGGAGGTCCAGCACTGCTGCTTGGTGGCCTTGTCCTCAGAAAGACAGATGGGTATGTAGTCGGTGAGGTTACCCCGGCCGATGATGGTCGCGCAGGCGTGCATTCCGACCTGACGTATGCTTCCCTCAAGCTGGAGGGCATAGTTGAGCACCTCCTTCTCAAGGTCGGAACCGTTCTCGAGTATGTCCTTGAACTCAGGCACCAGACGGTAGCAGTTCTTCAGGTTGATCTTCACGCTGTCCTCCTCCAGGCCCTTCTGGAAGAGTTTCTTCGTGAGCATCTTCTCTCCCGGATGCTCCGGGTCGTCCACTTCGACCTCCTTCTCGACCTGCTTGAAACCGGGTTTGAGCTCGTCCAGCTTAGGATTGAAAGGATACTCCTTCTCGACCTTCTCCGAAAGCCTGTCGGGCACCAGCTTGGTCAGCCGCACCGAATCGTCGATAGGGAGATGGCTGATTCTGGCCACGTCCTTTATGGCGCTCTTTGCGGCCATTGTGCCGAAGGTGATGACCCTGGACACATGGTCTGCGGAATACTTCTGCTCCACATAGCGGTGCGCCGCCTCGAGGTCCTCGAAATCGACGTCGATATCAGGCATGCTGATACGGTCAGGGTTCAGGAAGCGCTCGAACAGCAAGGAGTACTCGATAGGGTCCAGATTGGTGATTTTCAGGCAATATGCCACCACGGAGCCCGCAGCGGAACCTCGTCCCGGCCCCACCAGCGAACCTGCCGCCCTGGCTGCCGCAATATAATCCTGGACTATGAGGAAGTAGTCCGGGAAACCCATACGGCATATGGTCTTGAGCTCGAAGTCTATCCTTTCTGCCTGCTCCGCATTCAAAGTCTCTCCGTAGCGCATCCTGGCACCCTCATAGGTGAGATGGCAAAGATAGGCCACGGAACGGCAGAAGTCCTCCCCGCGGTCATTTCCCTTGTTGTCGCAACGTCCTTCGTCAATGACGCTCTTATATTTGTCGAGATAAAAGTCTATGTTGGCGAGGAAATCCGGATCCAGGTCGAACTTCGGGAGCACGTGGCCCCTGTCTATGGAATAACTCTCTATCTTCGAAGCCACTTCTAGGGTGTTCTCAATGGCCTCGGGATGTTCCGGGAATAGCGCCCTCATCTCCTCTTCGCTCTTGAGATACTCCTGCTGGGTGTAGCGCATCCTGTCAGGATCATCTACAAAGGCATTGGTCGTAAGGCATATGAGCCTGTCGTGCGCGGGACCGTCCTCCTTGCGGATGAAATGCACGTCATTCGACGCGACGACCTTCACTCCCAGTTCCTGCGCCAGCCTGAATATGGCTTCGTTGGATACCAACTGTTTCTCATATACCTCAGGCGAAAGGCCTGGCACTTCGGTCTTGTGCAGCTGGACTTCCAGATAATAGTCCTCCCCGAAAAGTTCCTTGTGCCAGAGTATGGCCGTTCTGGCCGCCTCCAGGTCCCCGTCGACTATGTTTCTCGGCACCTCTCCGGCAAGGCAGGCCGAACAGCAGATGAGGTTCTCGTGATACTGCGCCAGCACCTCGTGGCTCACCCTCGGCTTGTCGTAGTACTTGCCCTCTATATGGCCGGTCGAGACTATCTTCATCAGGTTTTTGTAGCCCTCGTAGTTCTTGGCGAGCAATATAAGATGGTAATACTTCCTGTGGTCATTGTCCTTCAGCCTGTGGTCATAATGCCTGGTGACATACACCTCGCAGCCGATGATGGGCTTGACCGACGGATGCTTGGACGCCGCCTTGAAGAACTCCTTGACGCCGTACATATTGCCGTGGTCGGTGATCGCAAGGGCAGGCATACCCAGTTCCTCCGCCCTTTTGAACAGCTTGGAGATATCTGAAAATCCGTCGAGGATGGAATATTGGGTGTGGACGTGCAGATGAACGAAGGACATTGCTGGAAGG
>JAEDLE010000070.1 GCA_016295455.1 Bacteroidales bacterium | reverse complement strand
AATCAAAAGCCCGAACGGGCTCCACACAAGATGTGAAACAACTGTTTTGGAAAAACGTAGGTGGACTATGAATTTGCAAAACAATTGTTACACTTCCGGGCGCGAAAAAAGGAGGATGGCTGAGAAGCCACCCTCCCTTTATGGATTTCCGCTGTGTCCGGACTACATCATTCCGCCGGCAGGTGCTGCAGGCATGGCCGGTGCAGGCTCCGGGATGTCCACGATACCGCACTCGGTGGTAAGGAACATTCCGGCAACGGATGCGGCGTTCTCGAGAGCAACCCTTGACACCTTGGTCGGGTCGATCACACCCGCCTCGTACATATTCACGTACTCGCCCGTGCGCGCGTTGTAGCCGAAGTCATCGTGACCCTCGCGGATCTTCTGGATGATGACGCTGGCCTCTTCGCCGGCGTTGGCGGCAATCTGACGGAGCGGCTCCTCGATTGCGCGTGCGACGATGCGGATGCCGGTGGTCTCGTCCTCGTTTGCGCCCTTCATATTCTTAAGGACTTCAGCCGCGCGGATGTATGCGACTCCACCGCCCGGAAGGTAACCTTCCTCGACTGCGGCACGGGTTGCGTTGAGCGCATCCTCGACCCTGTCCTTCTTCTCTTTCATCTCGACCTCGGTGGTAGCGCCGACATAGAGCACGGCCACACCTCCCGCGAGCTTGCCAAGACGCTCAAGGAGCTTCTCCTTGTCATAGTCTGAAGTTGTGGCTGCCACCTGCTTGCGGATAAGAGCCGCACGCTCCTCGATGGCCTCCTTGCTGCCCGCTCCGTTCACGATGACGGTATTCTCCTTGGTGATGGACACCTTCTCGGCACGACCCAGCATATCCACAGTGGCGTTGTTCAGGGAATATCCCCTCTCTTCCGAGATGACGGTGCCGCCGGTGAGAACCGCGATATCCTCAAGCATCTCCTTGCGCCTGTCGCCATAGCCCGGAGCCTTCACTGCAGCCACCTTGAGGGTGCCACGGAGACGGTTGACCACGAGTGTGGTGAGAGCCTGTCCGTCCACGTCCTCTGCGACGATGAGCAGTGACTTGCCTTCCCTTGCGATAGGCTCGAGCACAGGCATAAGCTCTTCCATCGTAGACACCTTCTTGTCAGTCAGGAGTATATATGCATTGTCCAGCACTGCCTCCATCTTGTCGGTATTGGTCATGAAATATGGTGAAATGAAGCCCCTGTCGAACTGCATACCCTCGACCACCTTCACCTCGGTCTCGGTACCCTTGGCCTCCTCGACGGTAATCACACCGTCCCTCTTGACCTTGGACATGGCGTCAGCGATGAGTTTTCCGATATATGCGTCATTGTTGGCTGACACTGTTCCGACCTGCTCGATCTTGGAGTAGTCCTCACCGACTTCCTGGCTGCGTGCCTTAAGGTCAGCGACTACGGCCTCGACAGCCTTGTCTATACCCCTCTTCAGGTCCATAGGGTTGGCGCCTGCGGCCACGTTCTTCACGCCCACGTTGATGATAGCCTGAGCAAGCACGGTAGCTGTGGTTGTTCCGTCACCTGCAAGCTCGTTGGTCTTTGCGGCAACTTCCTTGACCATCTGTGCACCCATATTCTCGAAACGGTCCTCGAGTTCGATCTCCTTTGCGACGGTAACGCCGTCCTTGGTCACCTGAGGCGCACCGAACTTCTTGTCAATGACTACATTGCGTCCCTTTGGACCAAGTGTCACCTTCACTGCGTCTGCGAGAGCGTCTGCACCGTCCTTCATTTTGGTGCGGACATCTGAATTGAATTTGATTTCCTTTGCCATAATAATTTCCTCCTGAATTTGGTAATCTTCAAAAAACAAGCTGCCGTATAATGCCTCAGCTCATTCTTCTCACATTACTTGAAACCGTTAAAGAACAGCCAATATGTCTGACTGACGGACGATGAGATACTTGTTGCCGTCCACGGTAACTTCGGTTCCCGAATACTTGCCGTAAAGAACCTGGTCTCCCACCTTGACCTCCATAGGTTCGTCCTTCTTTCCCGGGCCTGCCGCTACGACTACGCCCTGCTGTGGTTTCTCTTTCGCTGTGTCAGGGATGTAAAGTCCTGACGCTGTCTTGGTCTCCGCCTCCCTAGGCTCGATCACGACTCTGTCTGCCAATGGTCTGATCATAATATCAATTATTTTAGTTTGTTCTTTCAACGTCCCGCAGAAGCCGGGCTGATGCCGAGTAGCTTCTGAACGGGACAGCCCATCAAGAATCAACAGCCGTGCCAGCAAAGGATGACTGACAAAATGTCACCATATACAAACGGAAAACCACGCAACGGCAGTATTCCTGTCATTCCGTGGCATAACATTGATGGTTTGGATTCCGCAAGACGGACGGATCCCGGCATGGGAGATTCTTCAACCAATAAAGAATCAATCGTCCAAATCCAGTCCGAAACGGTAGATGATGTCGTCCGGGATTTCCTCCGCATCCGCGCCTATGCCCTCCCAGAGCACGTCCATATCCCTCCTGTCCTTCTTGGTAGGCCTGCCCATACCCCTGTCCCTCTTGAGGAAGAAGGTCTCGACCGGCGCGCGCAGCTTGTCCAACTCGGACTGCGGAGTGAGATTCTCGGCATATTCGGGAACGAGCCTAGCCCCGACCCGGTTCTCCAGCAGGGCCTTCACTTTATATATATATTGTACGGAACCCTTGCGCACCTCGATGGTATTCCCCACCTTCACCGGCCGCGACGGCTTCACCGCCACTCCGTCCACCTTGACCTTGTTGCCCTTGCAGGCATCGGTCGCCTCCGTCCTGGTCTTGAACACCCTGACGGCCCACAGATATTTATCAATTCTCGCAGTATCAGACATATACGTCAATCTTCAATTTCGCCCACAAACTCTTCTTCCTGAATATGGCAACCGCCGGTGAGCTCGATCAGCTCCGTGCCGGCCTCTTCGGGCACAAGGAAATATTCCTCCCTGTCGGCGGGTACGACCGCAATCCCGCCTTCCCTCAGGCGCAGGCTTTCCACTTGCCGCCCGCCATCCTGGCCATCCGCCTCAACCCGGATCGAAAGCGCCCCTTTCAGGCAGATGTACACCGCGAAGCATCCGTTCCCGCTCACCTTCACAGGGCTCTCCGGAGCAAGGTGCAGGGCAGTGAACTGCTCGATTTTCGCCAGCTCGTCAGGACCGGTCATCACCGGCGCCGACGCCTCCATGTCAATAAAGTCGAAAGCCTCTTCAAGGAATATGGCATCGTCCTGATTATCAGCGGTTCTGCCCCAGTTGCACAACCTCAGGTCCAGGTCGGAAGCCTCGGAAATCTCAACCAGCTCGAGTCCCGGGCCGGCGCAATGCAGCATACCCGGAATGATTAGACAGCAGTCCCCCTTCTTCACGGGAATCTCATTCATATGGTCAATTATGGAAGCATCCAGGCAGGATTCATAGAACTCCGTCGCAGTCATATCCCTCCTCAGGCCCACGTGGATGCATGCCCCGGGTTCGGCCTTGGCGACATACCAGAGCTTGGCCTTGCCCAGTGAGTCATATCTCTCGAAGGCCACGATATCGTCAGGGCATACGGCCAGAGGAGTGCGCCTGCATGTGCGCAACAGCTTCGCCATCACCGGGAACTGCCTTCCCGTACGGGCATATTCCTCATCCCCGACGACCCTGTCCAAATAGGTCTCCATAACTTCGGCCAGGGTGCTGTCCTCCAGAAGGCCGCTCGAAACACGCGAATCCCTGAAGCCCAGGTCTGCCAGAAGCCATTGTTCAGTTCCCCACCACTGCTCTTCCGAAACAGGCTCGAGCGTGAAAGGGTAAAGTATCATTTCCTTGTCTAGCATATGCTTGTGTTTGATGTCCGTCCTCAGGTCCATCGGACTTTCCGATGTTTTCCCGCAGGCCCGGAATGCAAATCTAACAAAATAATTTTTCTATATTTGCCCGTAGACATATCCGCCACACCTTACTGCCCTTTCAAGATGAAAACGATAACCTTCAGGCTATTCGCCATTACTGTCATATTGATTGCCCTGTGCACCGCAGGTTGCAGGCGGGCGGAAACGGAGCCCGTAGTCCTGAAGGACAGGGAGACGGAGACCGACGAAATCCGGAAAATGATCGACGAGGGCATATACGTCAGGGAGAGCGGAGATCCGTACCACGCCAGTTTCGTTCATCTGGATGCCCTGCTCAGGGCAGAAGCCGTCGCGGACACCAGCCTTATGATACAAATCAACTGCCAACTCGGCAGGGATGCCAGGTACATGGGTCAGACAGATGAAGCAATCAACTGGTACTCAGATGCCCTGGAGCTGTCCGAGTCGGCATATTCAGGAGAGGAACAGGACCGTCACGAAACCTTCCGCCTGGATGTGCTGTCGGACCTCGGGGCGTTGATGATGGTGATAGATATGGACGAGAATGCGATGGTCCTACTGTCCGAAGCCCTGGATGCCGGCAGGGTGGCGGGTGATGACTGGGTGACTGCGGAGAACGCCTTCAATATGGGCTATCTCCACGAGAAGAACGGACGCACAGGCGAAGCCGAAAGATACTATCAGGCGGCAATCAAGCACGCCGCAAAATCCGGAAACCAGGCTGTCACAGGCAGATGCCACAACCGTTTCGGGTATATGGCATTGGCCGAAGGCGACTGGATGAAGGCTGAAAGGGAATTCCTGTCATCATACGATCTCCTCGATGACAACGGCCTGATATACAAGACTGACCCCTGCCTGGGACTGGCCCGGCTCTATCTCAGGCAGGGCAGATACGAAAAGGCATATATCTACATCACACGGGCGGAAGCGCTGGCAGTGGAGTCTCACACGACAAGGCACCTGAGCAACTGCAATGCCCTGTATTCCGAATATTTCGAAAAAACCGGGGACCCGCAGAAGGCGCTGGACCACTACAGGCTGAGCATAGAGCAGCGGGACTCCGTTCTGAACAATTCACAGAAGCTCGATGCGGAACAGCTGAAGAACAAGTACCAGCAGATTGCCTATGACGAATCCCTCTCCATCGTCCAGAACCAGCGGTACCGTCAGACCCGCAAGGCAATGGCGGCGCTTTTGATAGTGGTCGCGGTGTCCGCCATCGCGATACTGATAATCGGCCTGATGGTCTACAGCCTGAAAGAGAAGACCAGGGCCAACGAGGCCATGCAGAGGGTCGAGGACGCCAGGAATGCATTCTTCACCAATATCACACACGAACTCAGGACGCCCCTCACCATACTCCTGGGCATGGCAAGGTCGCTGAAGAAGAAAGTCGAGGGCAAACCCAGCCAGGAGGAAGAGCTCGATGCCATCATCGACCAGGGCGACTATCTTCTGGATATGGTGAACAAACTCCTGGACATCGCAAAGGTGCAGTCCAGCATCGAGGAGCCTAAATGGAGAACGGGAGACGTCAGCCTTCTGCTGCAGTCAGAGATGGACGCAATGTCAAAATATGCCGGACAGAACCTGATAAACCTTGAATACAGCTCCTTGCCGGGCAGTTTGGTAATGGATTTCGTGCCGTCATACCTCACCAAATCATTCGGCAATCTCCTGTCGAACGCGATCAAGTTCACCGGCCGCGGAGGCCATGTCAGAGCAAGGCTCAGTCTGGACGGAGAAACCGTGCTGATAAGCGTCACCGATGATGGTCAGGGCATCAGCGCAGAGGATTTGCCGCATATCTTTGACATGTTCTACCAGGGCAGTTCCCCGGGCAGGGGCAACGGCAGCGGAGTCGGCCTGGCGATGACCAGGGAGATGGTCAGCGCGATGGAGGGGAAGGTAAGCGTGAGCAGCCGCGAGGGGGAAGGCACCTGTTTCACCATAGCCCTGCCGAGATATCACGGCGAAAGCGGCTATCCCATATGGGTACCGAAGACAAAGACCGCAGAGACGGAGAGCAGCAGGCATATTCAGGAGAAGAAAACAGCGACCGTGCTGTTAGTCGAGGACAACCCGGAGGTCGCGCGCTACGAGGGAAGTGTTCTCGGGGAAAGCTACAATGTGCTGTATGCCAGGAACGGACAGGAAGGTCTGGACATGGCTAAGGAATATATCCCTGAAATCATTGTCACCGACCTGATGATGCCTGTCTCGGACGGTAACGACTTCTGCAGGAAGGTCAGGGCATCGATAGAAATCAACCATATTCCCATAGTGGTCGTTTCGGCCAAAAGTACGGAAGATGACAGAATCGATGCTCTCAAATGCGGTGCCAACTATTTCATATCCAAGCCTTTCAATCCTGACGAACTGAGCAGTGTCATAGCGAATGCGCTGAAGACGAAAGACTCGGAGAAGGAGTCGATAGCCCGGGCCATGCACGAAGGCAAGGAAGAGATTCTGGAGAATGCCTCGGACAAGAACAAGGAATTCCTGTCCAACCTGAACAGCGCCATATTCACAAAAATGTCAGACCCCGAGTTCAGCGCCGAATCTCTGGCGGGCATGCTCTGCCTGAGCCACAGGCAGTTGAGCAGGAAGGTCAAGGCGCTCACAGGTTTCGACACGACCACATATATCAGGAAGGCGAGGATGTCATCTGCCAGAAGGCTGCTCATTTCCTCGAACCTTCCCATCGGGGAAATCGTCGGCCAGTGCGGTTTTTATTCATCGAGCTATTTCACAAAACTCTACCGTCAGGAATATGGAGAAACGCCTTCCGGCACGAGGAAATCTTTGAAAAAAATGACATAAT
>JAEDLE010000069.1 GCA_016295455.1 Bacteroidales bacterium | reverse complement strand
ATGAAAACTCAGGAATTTGAACCTTTGTGAACTTGTTTTCCGAAGTTGAAATGCTTATCTTTCGCAGTTCGCTTGAATTCGGCCTCGGTTACATTTTTTGATAAATAATTTCATTATGAAGCAGAGAATCATATTCCTTGACTGGCTTCGTGTCATTGCCTGTCTTATGGTGATGTTCGTTCACGCCTGTGAATGCATCTACTCCAACGACTACAGTTTTTCCTTCCCGTCAGAAGGGGCAAAATATGCTGTGCTCTTCTATCAGTCCTTTGTCCGTCCGACAGCGGTTCCTTTGTTCCTGATGGCATCCGCATTCCTGCTCGTGCCGGTCAAGACCGATACCGTTCAGTTCTTCAGGAAAAGGTTTACCCGCGTGCTGATACCTCTTCTAGTTTTCCTCCCGCTATATGCCGTACTGCCGGCGCTTTGGGGTGCCCAGACCTGGGCGGACGCGGGCAGGGAACTGCTCCATTGCTACGTCAATTTCCCGGTTTCTGGTTCCCATCTGTGGTTCGTGTATATGCTTCTGGGACTGTATCTCATTATGCCCATCATCTCTCCGTGGCTGGACCGCCTGAGCCGCAAAGAGGAACTGCTTTTTCTTGGTATATGGCTGTTTACCAGCATTTTCTATCGCCTGCGTCCCGTACTTGGCGGTGACATTTTCGGGGAGTGCTGGTGGAATCCGAACCCGACTTTCTACTATGTATCCGGTTTTGCCGGCTATCTGGTTCTTGCGCATTTCATCAGGGTGCATCTGAAATGGGACAGGAAAAAGATCTTTGCCATTTGCATACCTCTGCTTGCCCTGCTGTATGCTGTCGCCTTCATCAGCGCCGACTACTACAGTACCCGAGCGACAGCTCCTGCCGTGATGGAACAGGACTGGCAGAATCTGACACCTGTGGCAATCGGGATGAGTTTCGCCCTGTTCATGCTTTTCAGCACCATAGTCAAAGGCGGAGATGGCTTTGTCTACAACAGAATCGTGCTGCCGGTCTCCAAGGCCAGTTACGGAATGTATCTTATGCATATGCTGATTCTTCCGCACTGGTTCAGGTTCTTTGACCCTCTGATGTGTGCGGCTCTGACAGTTCCGGCTACGGCTATCGCCACATACCTGAGTTGCTTTGCCATATCCCATCTGGTGGGGAAGCTGCCTTTCGGGAAATATATTGTAGGCTGAACGCAGTTGCTTTTTCGGAATAATATGCGTATAATTCGGAAAATGCCCTTGTCATGAAAAAGTTTTTCTCGTTCCTTGTTGTTGTATTTGCTTGTATATCAGGGCTTTCTGCTCAGACTTCCATTCCTGGAACGCTTAAACCGGTATCATCAGCAAAGTTTCGTGACAGCAGTACGATAGGTTCTTTCTACCTGAGCGGCTTCAAGATGCAGTCCGGTTTTATCCTGGGTTCTCCGGATGGCGGGTTGATCGCCGACGGTGTCAAGGGCAGTGCCGAGTTCAGTCCTGGCGGGGAATATGACTCCGTCAGTTTCATTGTCGGACCATCCGTCCATGGAGGGAGTTCCCTGAAGGATTATTCCATAGTGTCGATGAAGGCTGACGGCAAGATCGTCTTCGACGAAGTCATATTTGCAAGTGACGTCCCTCGTTTCTTTACCCTTGACATCAAGGGTGTTTCCCGGCTGAGCGTGACCGTGGTTGACGGCAATGTGGACATCTCATTTGCGAATGTCAAACTCTGGAAACCTGGGCAGAAGGTCTCCAATCCCAATACCCTGTACCCCGAGCTCCCTTCCGGCAAGGTATCGCTTGTCAGGGACCTGCCATATTACAACTCCTCTTCCGGCGGTTTTATGCAGCCCATACTCGGAGACCGCTTCAAAACATCTATGAGTGAGGTCAGATCGCTCAAAATCACAGGAAAGGAGTATGAATCGGGACTGGCTTTCTTCATGGAACAGGCTTTCATCGGAACCCAGCTCGGTCACGCGAACTTCTGGCTGGACAGACGTTTCGACAAATTGTCATTCATTGTGGGACCGAAGGACAGTCAGAGCAGCAACGCCAGCGTATGGCTGGTGGTCAAAGGGGACAGGAAGACTCTGTATGAGGACTGCATCAGGCAGAACGACTTTTCCAAACAGGTGGTTCTGGATGTGAAGGATGTGGAAATGCTCACGATAATGACAGAGTACAGGGACAGCGATTTCCTCGGGGGCATGACTCTCGGAGTCGTGGACCTGGCCGTATATCCTTCCGGCTTTGCAGCCATCCCTTCCGCCGGCATCATCAACCCTAACAAGGACAGAATCGCTGCGCTGCCGGATGTCTGCCCTCTGATGTCCAACATCAGACCTGTGTCCGTCCGTGGAATGAGCAAGGCGGACCAGACCCTCTTCGAAGGAGAATCCCGGCACTACACCTTCTCGATGGGAGGCACCAGGTACTGGGAAGGTCTGATTCTGACCACAGGCAACACACTGCTTGGCGACGCAATCGACTCCTATGCCGAGTTCGACCTGGCGGGCGAATATGACTGGATCAGCTTCGACACCGGATGCATCAGCAAGAGACCGTATATGGACGACGACAATCTTCTGGTATATGCCGACGGGAAACTGGTATTCGACCATACCGTTCACAGTACCTCACCGACCAGGCATTATCAGATTCCGGTCTATAAATGCCGCAGCCTGAAGTTTGCAAGACGGGGCACGGGAAAGCAGAAACAGACCGCCATAGGCGTGGGCGATATAATCCTTTACAGGGGTGAACCGGTTGAGAATGACATCTTTGTGCACGAGATTCCGGACTGCCCGGATCAGGTTGACCTGATTGACCTCTGCGGGAAACCGT
Source organism: Bacteroidales bacterium (assembly GCA_016295455.1). Taxonomy (GTDB): domain Bacteria; phylum Bacteroidota; class Bacteroidia; order Bacteroidales; family UBA932; genus Cryptobacteroides. Next base: position 3,862 of record JAEDLE010000069.1, on the reverse strand, counting down.
ATTTCCACTATAATGGCCGTTTCACAAGCGACCTGACCGATTTCACGATGTCAGACTGTTTCCTTGACGGAAAGACCATCACCCGCTCATTCAGAATGAAGGACGGCAGGGAAATCAACAAGGGCTTCATGCTTGAGACCAATATCCCGCTGGGCCTTGAGAACGTGACCGTGATGGATGCGGTTTGCATGCTCCTGACCGGTGTAGGTGCCTCTGTAAGCAACTCTGACGTGGCGGCATATACAGGTGTCAGCGGAGGTGCGTCCGGTTCGGTTAATGCCGGCATATTCCTGCTTCTGAATGATCAGAACAGCAAGCAGTCGGCAGCTGCCGCGTTCAATGCTTACGGCCAGTATGAGAGCTGCACTTTCACGGTGGAGAATCTGCGGGGACACGTGGACGAGTTTGCTCAGACCTTCGGTGACAGAAGTCCGGAGGCTGTGAACAATCCGGTGAAACTCAACGTTATAGCGGACAATGTGCTGGTCGGTGAGTATTGGCTGGACAACAATATGCAGCCTCTGACAGTGACTGTCCCTATCTTCAGATGCACACAGCTGATGTTCTGGCTGGAATGCGGCGACGTACGCTCCGGACAGTACCTCTTCCACGACCTGAAGCTCAGCAAACAGCCTTGTGGCAACTCCATACCTGAGAAGTATACCCCGGGATCCTCCGTTCCGGAGAGGAAATCCGATTCCGCACGCAGCTCCGATGCTCCCGCCGTTGTTCAGGATGTTGCCGGGAACTCATCTTCACGCAGGTCAGAGGACAGGGCATCCAGGAAAAAGGCTGACAGGGAGGAAAGGGTTGTCTGGGAGGAAAAATCCTACTACAGCGGCGTTGACGCCATCGATTCTTATCTGAGGGATGTGACCGATACGTGGAAGTCTGTCAGACAATACGTTGAGTCGGCTTACGAAATGCCGATGACGGCCGAGACCTTCGTTCAGGCCTCCGACGGCAGCATATACAAGTGTCTGTCTTTCGTGAATGACCGCGGCGCGCGTCTCTCCATTTCGGATCTGGTATCCAAGCTGGAGCAGAGAATCAAAGCCGGCAATGACCTGAAGTTCGACATCGGCCTCAGGCAGACCGGCGTGGCAGGCGCGACTCTGGGCCTCACCCAGCTCAAGTCTTTGCAGGATATGGGCTTTTACGGCAAGCTCCTCAAGTCTGCCCCCAAGGCCCTGTCCCAGTGCAAGAGTGATGTGGACCTGTCCATAGGACAGTCCCAGGCCATGATCGATGCTTTCAATGCTTTCAGGGCCATGGCGCTGGATGTTGACGGAAAGAAGAGCGGGGATACCGTCCTCATCCTTCCGACCGGAGCATCGGATCAGATACCTGATGCCCTCCAGAGGCTGGAGTATTTCAATTTTTCAGCCGCGGCATTCTGACTGTATCCTGTAATCTGACTGCCTATAGGAAAAATCAAATCAAATCGTTATTTTTGAACTATTGACCGCAGGAGCGTATTGGGCGTTTCAGTGTATTTGTCAGTATCAGTGAATGTTTCAGAGTTCAATCAAAAACAGTATGAGTTCGATTATTACAAAATTCGCCGGATTGGAACTTAAGTCTCCGGTTATCGTGGGAAGCAGCAGTCAGACTGCATCGGTTTCAAAACTGGCTGAATATGAAAAGGAAGGAGCCGGTGCCGTAGTGCTAAAGTCCCTGTTCGAAGAAAGCATCACCATGGAAATCGCATCATATGACAGCGAGATCCATCCGGAAGCCTATGACTATATTTCAGCTTATGTCAGCGATAAGGTTCTTTCCGATTATCTGAATCTCATACGCGAGGCCAAGAAAGTGTGCACGATTCCGGTGATTGCTTCCATCGCCTGTCATACCGACGGCAAATGGGAAGAGTTTGCAAGGAGAATCGCGGAGGCTGGAGCTGATGCCATAGAACTGAACATAATGAGCCTCTGCACTGCCAGGAACTACACTGACGGTACATTCGAAAAACTGAACGCGGACATAGTATCCCATGTTGCCGGGATGGTGGACATTCCGGTCATCGCCAAGATAGGTTCCAATCTTACCAACCCTGTGTCGATGTGTGACAGGATGTATGCTGCGGGAGCCAAGGCTGTCGTTCTGTTCAACAGATTCTATCCTACCGACATAGATATCGACAATATGGCCTTTTCTGCGGGTAATCCGTTCACTTCGTCTGCGGATCTTTCCTTGCAGCTGAGATGGGCTGGACTGGTTTCATCTTCGGTACCGGCTCTTCCTGTTGCCATATCCGGAGGTGTCGATTCATGGCAGGGTGTCGTAAAGTCCCTGCTCAGCGGGGCGTCGGCGGTAGAGGTGGCAAGTTCCATCATCAGGAATGGTGCGGGATGGATTTCCGACGCCAACGAAGGCCTGAAGCTCTGGCAGGAGAAGAAGGGTTTCGGCGGAATAGATGATTATAAGGGAAAGCTGAATGCTTCTGAACCGGAGAATTATGACAAGCTCATACGTACCCAGTTCATCAGGCATTTCAGCGAAGTTCACTGACCGTCCTAATCAGTCCTCTTCGATTTCCGGAGCGTCGTAATCCTCATCACCGTATTGTTGAACGTAGCGCGGCAGGTAGTATTCTTCTATTACCGCCGCGTGGTGCGTGAGGAAACCGCTCCGGTATCCGCGTATCACGGTCTCAAGATATGCCGCTGCCGACCCTGCTTCCTGCCCCTTGCTCATCAGTTCCGAATAGCGTGTAAAATCCTTCACGTTAAAGTTTTCGTCTAAGCAGGTCAGTATGGCCAGGTGGAAATATGCGTCTCCGTCTCCGTTTTCAGCCGCATATGCGTAATCGGACGCGGCCTGCTCCTTCATTCCGAGTTGCCCGTGAGCATTTCCCCTGAGTCTGTAAAACACGGGGTCCGGTTCTCCGTCATTGTCATTCAGGTATTTGTCAATCAGCAACAAAGCCCTTTCGGGATCGGCATCCACTCCGTCAATTCCGTATATCAGCTGGTGCAACTTATGCTGCAGAGCCCTTTCACTGCCATGTTCTAGCGCCTGATCCATATAATTGCGGAAGCGCCGTATGTCGGTTTCGCCGAAATCTCCGTCCCTGAATGCGTATGCCAGCAGCATCCTAGCGTCCGCAATCCCACCTTCCATGGCCAGGGTATAATACTTTTCGAATATGGCGACGGAATCCGGCTCCGGGATGAGAATGTCGTGGAGTCTGGCATGTGCATACTGCATATACGTATTCCCGCTGTCGGCAAGGGCCCTGATTCTGTCTCTGTCATCGAAAAGTCTGACGATGTGGTTGTTCCTGTTCGCGACGTGCAGAAACATGGTCTGGCTGTAGCTGTCTGTCAGCACGTTCTCTGCCGCTGCCCAGAATGCCTCGGCGGATCTGTAGCTGCAGAACAGTTGTCTTATCATTCCGTTCATGGCTTTGATTGTTTTGGATGGAGTTTGCGGCTGAACACAGCCGAGTTCCGTACAGGCCCAATATCGTGACAATTTCCGAGATATGTCTCCGCAAGTCCGCAAAAATTCAAGGAATTTGCCTATCTCCCTTCGTATGCTCTTATTATGTATCGCGGCAACACTGTCCCTCTCAGATTCGCCTCCGCCAATGACGACAGTGAACTTCAGGAACGGCAGATTGACAGTCTTGCCTGCAGTAAGCCTGCCGCGGTGCGGTTGTTGCAGTGGATAATCTTTGTTTTCCAGGAGGCACAAATCATAGAGTGACAGGTGTTTATGTACTTTTGAAACTGGAGCTGACGAAGAGTCTTGCAATTCTGTGGGATTGCAGTTGTTTAACTAAGTAATATGAAAATAATAAGTTGCGTCAGATTTGAATTAGATTTTCGAGGTCAGATTTTCACCCGAAGAAGGA
>JAEDLE010000021.1 GCA_016295455.1 Bacteroidales bacterium | reverse complement strand
TGCCATATACTTTTGTATCCAATATAGGGAAAAGTTCCCTTGCTTCCTTTGTTGTCATATTCTGCAAATTTAGCAATCTTAACTTACTATAAGAGCAAATTTTCTATTTTTGCACAGTACGGCGACAGCCGGATAACAAAACCCATTCATTATGTTTGACTACATCAAAGGAAACATCATCGAACTTAACCCCGCAGAAACTGTAATAGAATGCGGAGGTTTCGGCTTCGACATCATGATATCCCTGCAGACCTTCGAAGCCTTGCAGGGAAAAAGCAGTGCCACCGTATATCTCCATCATTACCTCAGGGAAGACGACGAACAGTTCTACGGATTTGCCACAAAAGACGAACGCGAACTGTTCAAACTCCTGATCAGCGTCTCAGGAGTCGGAGTCAACACTGCCAGGATGATGCTCTCCTCCCTCACCGACGAGGAAATAAGGAATGCCATCATTGCCGAGGATGTCAACAGGATCAAGAGCGTCAAAGGCCTCGGAGTGAAAAGCGCACAGAGAATCATACTCGAACTCAAGGACAAGATCATAAAGGGAGCCGGAATGGACAGCAGCATTCCGATGGCGGGAAACACAAACAACGCAGTAGTCGAAGAAGCCACCACCGCCCTCGTAATGCTCGGTTTCACCAAAGCCAACATCAACAAGGTCATACCTGACATAATCAAGTCAACCCCGGACGCTAAGGTCGAAGACATCATCAAAGCGGCTTTGAAAAAGCTGTAAACTTCTTAATAAAAATTGCGACTTACATAAAAGGTTGTTCCACGTGGAACAACCTTTTATGTATTGAAATCAAATAAAATCCAATAATACCGTCCGTAATCAACGTTTGAACCAGACCAGAAGCACAGATATGTCTGAAGGAGAAACACCGGATATTCTGGAAGCTTGCCCTATGGTTTCCGGCTTATACTTCTGAAGTTTCTGCCTACACTCTATGGTGAGACCGTTGATTTTTGAGAAATCAAAGTTATCTGGTATCCTTATATACTCAAGCCTGGATATCTTCTCTGCAATCAGTTCCTCCCTATCAATATAACCTTTATACTTGATAGCTATTTCAGCATTATCCAAAATTTCATCCCTATATGATTGTTTGAGGAGTTCAGGAACCATTTCTGACTCGAGAACTTTATCATCGAAGGAGGTTTTACCTGTTCCACGTGGAACAAATTTCAATATTTCTTTGTATGAAACTTCAGGTCTGGATATCAGGTCAACGAGAGTTTTAGTTTCGGAAAGCGGTTTTGAAACAACTGACTCAAGGTATTCGTTCACGGAATAAGGCTTGACCTTGGCAACGGAAGCATATTCGCGTACATAATCTACGGACTCATACTTCTTCATGGTATATGTGTATCTCGATTCATCTGCAAGACCAATTTCGTGGGAACGTGCAGTCAGACGGTAGTCAGCATTATCCTGCCTGAGAAGTATTCTATACTCTGACCTTGAGGTGAACATACGGTAAGGCTCGTCCACTCCCTTGGTGATAAGATCATCAATGAGTACACCTATATAAGCCTCATTTCTGGAGAGTACGAAAGACTCCTTTCCTTTTGCCTTCATATGGGCATTGATGCCGGCAATCATACCTTGCGCTGCTGCTTCTTCATAACCGGTAGTACCGTTTACCTGACCGGCAAGGAAGAGATTTTCGACTATTTTGGATTCGAGACTAGCCTTCAGATATACCGGGTCGAAATAGTCATATTCGACAGCATATGCCGGTTTATATATTTTGGCTTGTTCGAAACCTTTGATGGCATGGAGTGCGTCGAGTTGTACCTGCAGCGGTAGCGAAGATGAAAAGCCCTGCAGATAGTATTCCCTGGTGCGGCGTCCCTCAGGTTCAAGGAACAACTGGTGAGAATCCTTGTCGGCAAAGGTCCTCAATTTATCTTCGATGCTCGGACAATATCTCGGTCCCTTTCCGTGTATGAGACCTGAGAACAAGGGGGAATCTGCGAATCCTGAACGGAGTATGTCATGAACCTGAGCATTGGTATGAAAGATGAAACATGGCAGTTGTCCCCTACCGTCCTGCGCACTTGAAGGAACCGGCAAGTAAGAGAAACGGGAAGGATTGATATCTCCTTCCTGAATCTGCGAAACCGAGAGATCAACGGACTTGATATCGATTCTCGGTGGAGTACCGGTCTTCATTCTTGAAGTCACCATACCCCTTTCAACCAGCTTTTGGGTCAATCCTTCGGAAGGAGCCTCTCCTATCCTTCCGCCTTCGAATTCCGTCCTTCCTATGAAAAGACGGCCACCAAGGAAGGTTCCGGCAGTCAGGATAACCGTCTGAGAATTGAATTTTGCGCCAGTCCTTGTACATACCCCGGAAATACGCGAACCTTCAAAGATAAAATCAGTTGCTAAATCGGCGTAAATATCTATGTTACAATTAGTTTCAAGAATATTTCGCCACTCGGAAGAAAACTGTTCCTTGTCACATTGCGCGCGCGGACTCCACATTGCGGGGCCTTTTGAGCGGTTAAGCATCCTGAACTGCAAGGTGGAACGGTCAGTGACGATTCCGGTGTATCCACCGAGGGCGTCGATCTCCCGGACTATCTGACCCTTCGCAATTCCGCCTATTGCCGGGTTGCAAGACATCTTGGCGAAGGCATTCATGTCCATAGTCAGGAGGAGAACCCTTGACCCGAGATTGGCGGCAGCACACGCTGCTTCACAACCGGCATGCCCTCCCCCGACAACTATCACGTCATATCGCGTCAGCATATTCATCAAATGAGTTTCTCCCTCTGCGCGAGGTAATAATCTTCCTTGCTTCTCATTGTCTTCTGGTCTTCCTCGCTGTGGTCGTCATATCCTATTAGATGGAGCAGCCCGTGGACTATTACACGGTTAAGTTCATCGTCAAACTCCGTTCCATAGAATATGGCGTTTTCCCGAACTGTGTCGACGCTGATGAAAAGATCTCCGGAAAGAGTCTTGCCTTCGCAGTAGTCGAAGGTAATGATGTCAGTGAAATAGTCGTGCTGTAGGTATTTCTGATTTATGTCGAGTATATAATTGTCTGAACAGAATATGATGTTCACCTGTCCGATACGTTTAATTTCGCTCTCGGCGGTGAACTTGAGCCACTGACTCGTTAGACGGCGTCTGTTGAATTTGAAATTGGTGTCTTCAAAAAAATATGAAACCATAATCATTTATATAAAAGAACACGTTGACTGATATTTCGAACATTACTATTGAAAGCAATATGCAAAACTACAACAAATTAAGGTTATCTTTGCGTTTATGATTGAATATACTAGCGAGAAACATCTTGAAAAGGCCGTCTTCGTGGGTATCATCAGGGACGGAGAAGAGGAATGGAAGGTAAATGAATACCTTGACGAACTGGAGTTCCTGGCAATGACAGCCGGCGCGACTCCGGACAGGAAATTCGTGCAGAGGGTTGACCGACCGGACAAGGCAACATATATCAGAAGCGGAAAACTTAAGGAAATAGCCGATTATTGCGAGGAAAACGAAATCAGCTATGTAATTTTCGATGACGAACTGACTGGCATGCAGCAGAGGAATATCGAGAAGGTTATAAAGACCTGCGGGGTCATTGACAGGACCAGCCTTATACTCGAAATCTTTGCCCAGAGGGCACAGACTGCATATGCCAAGACACAGGTCGAACTCGCAAAATACAATTACATGCTGCCCAGGCTGGCAGGCATGTGGACTCACCTCGAGAGACAGAGAGGTGGAGTCGGTACACGAGGTGGTATGGGTGAAACCCAGATAGAGGTGGACAGGCGCATAGTCAAGGAAAGAATTGCAAGACTGAAGGATGAACTGAAGAAAATCGACCGTCAGATGTCCACTCAAAGGGGCAATAGAGGCTCTCTGGTGAGACTTGCGCTGGTAGGATATACCAATGTAGGCAAAAGTACTTTGATGAATCTGCTGGCCAAATCTGACGTCTTTGCGGAGAACAAGCTGTTTGCTACTCTTGACACTACAGTCAGGAAAGTGGTAATAGAGAATGTCCCTTTCCTTTTGAGTGACACAGTAGGTTTCATTAGGAAACTTCCAACCCAACTTATCGAGGCATTCAAGAGTACATTGGACGAAGTCCGGGAAGCCGACATACTGCTCCACGTTGTGGACATATCCCATCCGGATTATGAGGATCAGATAAAGGTCGTCGAGAACACACTCAGGGAAATAGGCGCTGACAACAAGCCTGTCTTTATGATTTTCAACAAGATAGACGCTTACACCTATGAGGAATATGATGAATTCTCCCTCGAACCCAAATCCAGGGGGAACATCAGTCTGGATGAGTTGAAGAACAGCTGGATAGCTCAGGAAAAGTCTCCTTGCATATTCATTTCAGCAAAGGAAAAGACGAACATTCCTAAACTGAGGAATGACATCTACAAGATGGTATCTGAAATCCACGCCGGCAGGTATCCGTTCAACAACTTCCTTTGGTAAGCGAACACAAAAAAGAGGCTGACCTGAAAAGTCAGCCTCTTTATCATATGTGCAGCAAATACTACTCTGAGAACTTGGCCTTGAGGAACTCCCTGTTAAGACGTGCGATGTGCTCTACTGAAATTCCCTTAGGGCACTCCATCTCACAGGCGCGGGTGTTGGTACAGTTGCCGAAGCCGAGTTCGTCCATCTTGGCAACCATAGCCCTGGCTCTTCTGGCAGCCTCAGGACGGCCCTGAGGAAGAAGAGCGAGGGAACTTACCCTTGCTCCTACGAAGAGCATCGCGGAACCGTTTTTACAGGTAGCCACACAGGCACCGCAACCAACACAGGCAGCAGCATCCATGCTCTTCTCGGCGTTGTCATGAGAGATGAGAATATTGTTCGCATCCTGGGCGGAACCGGTACGTACGGAGATGAATCCGCCAGCCTGAAGTATCTTGTCGAAAGCTGTACGGTCAACCACGAGGTCCTTGATTACAGGGAAACCTGAACTTCTCCAAGGCTCCACGGTAATGGTAGCGCCGTCCTTGAAATGACGCATGAAGAGCTGACAGGTGGTAACGTGATCGTCCGGACCGTGTGCCCTGCCGTCGATATACAGTGAGCAGGCACCGCAGATACCCTCACGGCAATCGTGGTCGAAAGAAACAGGACCGCTGCTCTTGCAACCCTTGTCAACCGCTACAGGATCGATACCCTCCCTGATAAGCTGTTCATTGAGTATGTCGAGCATCTCGAGGAAAGAAGCATCTTCCTCTATACCTGAAATATGGTATGTTTCGAAATGTCCCTTCGCCTTGGCGTTTTTCTGACGCCATATTTTAAGATTGAAATCCATTTTTCAATTATTCTTTGTAGTTTCTAGTCTTGACTTCAATGAACTCATACTTGAGAGGTTCCTTGTGGAGTTCAGGCTCGACGCCCTCACCCTTGTACTCCCAGGCAGCGACATACATGTAGTTTGCATCATCACGCTTTGCCTCACCTTCCTCGGTCTGGCTCTCCTCACGGAAATGACCTCCGCAGGACTCGTTCCTGTTGAGTGCGTCACGTGCCATAAGGTCACCAATCTCGATGAAATCAGCAAGTCTGAGCGCCTTTTCGAGTTCCTGGTTGAACTCACCGTTCTCGCCCGGAACAAATACATCGCTCCAGAACTCCTTCTTCAGCGCTGCAATTTCCTTGATAGCCTTCTGGAGACCCTCAGCAGTTCTGCCCATACCGACATACTCCCACATGATATGGCCGAGTTTCTTGTGGAGAGAATCTACTGTCTTGGTACCCTTGATTGAGAAGAGTTTCTCTATACGTGCCTTGACAGCCTTCTCAGCCTCCGCGAATTCAGGAGCGTTGGTGTCGGTCTTAGGCTCTGCGAACTTGTGTGAGAGATAATCACCGATGGTGACAGGGAGGATGAAGTAACCGTCAGCAAGACCCTGCATGAGGGCTGAAGCGCCGAGACGGTTTCCGCCGTGGTCAGAGAAGTTGGCCTCACCTATTGCGTAGAGACCAGGTATGGTAGTCTGGAGATCGTAGTCAACCCAGATACCGCCCATGGTATAGTGGATGGCAGGGTAGATCATCATAGGCTCCTCCCAAGGGGATGAAGCGGTGATCTTCTCATACATCTCGAAGAGGTTTCCGTAACGCTCTGCAACCTTCTGGTGACCGAGACGCTTGATGGCGTCGGCAAAGTCCAGGAAGACTGCAAGACCTGTCTCGTTCACACCGTAACCAGCGTCGCATCTTTCCTTGGCTGCGCGTGAAGCCACGTCTCTAGGAACGAGGTTACCGAATGCAGGGTAACGGCGCTCGAGATAGTAGTCCCTGTCCTCTTCAGGAATCTGGGAAGCCTTTATCTCGTGCTTGCGGAGCTTGAGCACATCCTCCATCTTCTTCGGAACCCAGATACGACCGTCGTTTCTGAGCGACTCTGACATGAGGGTGAGCTTGCACTGCTGGTCACCGTGAACAGGTATACAGGTAGGATGGATCTGCGCGAAGCAAGGGTTTGCGAAATATGCACCCTTCTTGTAGCACTGCCAAGCCGCTGAACCGTTGCTGTTCATCGCATTGGTGGAGAGGAAATAGGTGTTGCCATATCCTCCGGTAGCGATGACTACGGCGTGTGCGCCGAATCTTTCAATTTCACCGGTAACGAGGTTTCTTGCGATGATACCCTTTGCCTCACCGTTGATGACTACGAGGTCGAGCATCTCGTGACGTGGATAGCTCTTTACGGTGCCTGCTGCAATCTCCTTGTTGAGGGAAGCATATGCGCCGAGAAGGAGCTGCTGACCGGTTTGTCCCCTGGCATAGAAAGTACGGCTTACCTGCACGCCACCGAAAGAGCGGTTTGCAAGATATCCGCCATATTCACGTGCGAAAGGAATACCCTGGGCAACGCACTGGTCGATGATTGCTGCGCTGACCTCGGCGAGACGGTAGACATTCGCCTCCCTTGCACGGTAGTCACCTCCCTTGATGGTGTCATAGAAGAGACGGTAGACTGAGTCGTTGTCATTCTGGTAGTTCTTTGCGGCATTGATACCTCCCTGTGCGGCGATTGAATGCGCGCGGCGAGGAGAGTCGCTGATGCAGAAGATCTTGACATTGTAGCCAAGTTCACCGAGTGCTGCAGCTGCAGAAGCGCCACCGAGACCGGTGCCTACCACGATGATCTCAAGCTTTCTTTTGTTGTTAGGGCTAACAAGACGGATTTCTGACTTACGTTTTGTCCATTTTTCAGCCAAAGGTCCGTCAGGAATCTTGGAAATTAATTTATCGGCCATATAAATTATGATTGATTATATTTGAATATCAACCGGAAGTTCTGCAAGCCCGGAACCATCATCCCCAGATGCGGCGCGGACCACGGAACCATATATCCAACTCACGTTCCGCCCTTGCGAAACCCAAGTATTCTAATTATCTGCAATTTTAGGCATTTTTCTTCTAATCCACAATTGAAAGTCACTCAATCGAATCAAAAATGTCAGTTTCAATAATTTCAGAACAATTGTTTACTCCCATATAGCGTTCCAGACCCAGGTGCCTGTAAGCGAGCGGAGTCGCAATCCTTCCCCTGGAAGTACGCTGGATGAAGCCCTCCTTTATAAGGAAAGGCTCATATACCTCTTCAATGGTGCCGGCATCCTCACCCGCGGCGGTGGCAATGGTCCCGACTCCCACAGGGCCTCCCCTGAACTTGGTGATTATGGTGCTGAGTATCTTGTTGTCAATCTGGTCAAGACCCCTCTTGTCTATATTCAGGGCATCAAGGGCATACTTCGAGATATTCAGGTCTATTTTTCCGTCCCCCTCCACCTGGGCGAAGTCCCTTACCCTCCTGAGCAGTGCGTTGGCGATACGCGGGGTACCCCTGCTCCTCATACCTATCTCATATGCGGCATCTTCTTCTATATGTACATTCAGAATGCCGGCGCTGCGTCTTATGATCTTCACCAGTGACTTTATGTCATAGTACTCCAGCGAACAGGTTATTCCGAAGCGGGCACGCAGAGGCGCTGTCAGCATACCGCTCCTGGTGGTCGCCCCCACAAGGGTGAAAGGGTTCAGGCTTATCCTCACGGACCTTGCGCCCGGACCCTTGTCTATCATTATGTCTATGACATAATCCTCCATCGCGGAATAGAGGTACTCCTCCACCTCGTGCGAGAGCCTGTGTATCTCGTCGATGAACAGCACATCCCCCTCCTCGAGCGAAGTCAGCAGCCCCGCCAGATCCCCAGGCTTGTCCAGCACCGGACCGGAGGTCACCTTCATGTTCACCCCGAGTTCATTGGCTATGATATGTGCAAGGGTGGTCTTTCCCAGACCAGGAGGCCCGTGGAAGAGCACGTGGTCAAGGGATTCCCCCCTCATCTTGGCAGCCTTGATGAAGACCTTGAGATTTGATATGATTTTTTCCTGGCCGGTGAAATCGGTCAGGGCCTGCGGCCTGATAATTCCTTCTAATTCCTTATCTTTGTCCGCGCTCTGGTTGTACGGGTTGAATCCTTCCACGGCATCATCATTATTATTCTTTACAAATATATTGATTTATTTATAAAGATTGATGTTGATGATATGCTTGTTGAAAAGTTGATAACTTACCAAAGTATTTATCAATCAATAAAATATGAATATGCTTACCTGTTGAAAACCCTCTTTGGAACTTTTTGGGAAAATGTGGAGTGGCGATTTTGAAATCAGGATTCCATCCTGCCTAAAAAAATCCACGACCGGTTCAAATTTAGTTATTATCATAGTTTCAACAGGTTTTCCACTGCGGAAAAGGCGGTTTTCAACAACTTGTCCACAATAAGAAGTTGAAAACCCGGGCGTGGAACAACACGACGCAAAACATAAATAAACATATAATAAACCATATTCGGAATATGCTGATTTGTCCAAAGTCCGGCGGGCTGCTGGGTTCGCGCATCGCTTCTTCGATGGAGACATACTGCAGCGGACTGTTTCTTTCCGCCAGGTGGATGGTGGTCTCTAACGTCGGCTTCAAGGGATTGAACCTAATAGTGCTGCCCGACGCCGAGGCTGCTGAATACTGTGCGTCAGACCTGTATGACCTGACTGAGGGAGACTGTGTTTATTATCTTCCGGATTCCGGCAGGAAACTGGAGAAGAGCAACTTCAAGTCTTCACTGTCGGTCCAGAGAACCTCCGCCCTGGGAAAGATCAGCGAGTGGAAAGAAGGTGAACAGCTCTATATAGTCACCTATCCGCAGGCCCTGGAAGAGGAGGTGCCTTCCCGGGAGAAGATAAGGGAATCAGTGCTCTCCCTGCGTACCGGGGACGAAATCAGCCACGAAGCCCTCAGGGAAGTGCTTTGCAACATGGGTTTCGAGCGGGTGGAGTTCGTGTCCGCACCAGGCCAGTACTCGATGCGCGGTTCCATAGTGGACGTGTTCTCATATTCCTGCAACAACCCTTACAGGATATCCTTCTTCGGCGACGAAATGGAAAAGATAAGCCTCTTCAACTGCAACACCCAGCTTTCCATGGAGAAGACGGACCTCGCCGCCATATACCCTTCATTCGAGACTGGGGAAGAAAGAATGACCGACATATGTTCCATACTTCCTGCAGGCACACTCATATGGCTCGACTCATCCGACATGTACAATGAGAAGCCTTTCTTTGGGAATATGGCAACTTTCCGCCGTGTGTTCCTGGAAGTTCCGGTGGCTGAGAGGAACGCGGATGCGGTACGTTTCGAAATCAGTCCCCAGCCCGTTTTCAACAAGAACTTCGAACTGCTGCAGGCGGACATAAGAAGCAGGATAGAGAGCGGTTACAAGGTCATCATATACGGAGAGAAAGAAACTCAGCTGGACAGGCTGCGTTCGATTCTTTCGCAGAACAATGGCCTGCTTCCGGAATTCGAGCCGGGCAAGAACCTGCATAACGGCTTCATTGACAACGAGTCTGGAATATGCTGCTACACCGACCACGAGATATTCGACCGCTTCCACAGGGTGACCATACGCCGCAGCGTGGAGAAGAGCGAGCAGCTTACTCTCAATGACTTGAGTTCCTTCAATATAGGCGACTACATAGTCCACATAGACCATGGTGTCGGCATATTCGGAGGACTGGTGAGAATGAGGGATGACAAGGGTCGGATGCATGAGGTGGTGAAGTTGATGTACAAGGACGGGGACGTGGTCTTCGTTTCCGTGCATTCGCTCCACAAGATTTCCCGCTACCGTTCCAAGGACGACATTCCGCCGAAAATCAACAAACTCGGGTCAGGTACCTGGCAGGCTCTGAAGACCAGGACCAAGTCCAAGGTCAAGGACATAGCCAAGGAACTGATAGACCTGTACGCAAGGAGAAAATCCGTGAAAGGCTTCGCCTTCTCCCCCGACACTTACCTTCAGGAAGAACTCGAGTCATCCTTCATGTATGAGGACACTCCGGACCAGGTTACCGCGACCAGGGCGGTCAAGAAGGATATGGAGGACAGGAGCCCTATGGACAGGCTGGTCTGCGGAGACGTGGGCTTCGGCAAGACCGAGATAGCCGTCAGGGCCGCCTTCAAGGCCGTAAGCGACAACAAGCAGGTGGCCGTGCTCGTGCCCACCACCATACTCGCCCTCCAGCACTACAACACTTTCAGGAGCCGCCTGAAGGGACTCCCCTGCAATGTGGAATATGTCAGCCGGCTGCGTACCGCAAAGGAAATAGGCGAGATAAAGAAGAAAATGAAGAGTGGAGTTGCGGATATAGTGATAGGCACGCACAAGATACTCGGCAAGGAATTCGAATTCAAGGATCTGGGACTCCTGGTCATAGACGAGGAACAGAAATTCGGAGTGAGCGCGAAGGAGAAGCTGCGGCAGCTCAAGTCTTCAGTCGACACCCTGACCCTCACGGCTACACCTATCCCGAGAACCCTCCAGTTCTCCCTGCTCGGCGCCAGGGACCTTTCCATAATCAGCACTCCGCCGCCGAACAGGATACCCGTCCAGACGGAAATAATACTCTTCGACGAAGACCAGATAAGAGGAATTATCCAATATGAGCTCAAGAGGGGCGGCCAGATATTCTTCCTGCACAACAGGGTCGAGGAACTTCAGGGTGTATATGACATATTGCACAGGCTGGTTCCGGACATGAAGATAGCCGTAGGCCACGGAAAGATGGATCCCAAGCAGCTGGAAAACATAATGCTGGACTTCATGCAGGGGGATTACGACATGCTGCTCTCCACAACCATCATAGAAAGCGGCTTGGACATACCGAATGCCAACACCATAATAATAAACCAGGCCCAGAACCTGGGACTGAGTGACCTGCACCAGCTCAGGGGCAGGGTCGGAAGGTCGAACAGGAAGGCTTTCTGTTATCTCGTGGTACCTCCTCTGGTCGGCATATCCGATGACGCCAGGAGAAGGCTCAAGGCGATAGAAGAGTTTTCGGATCTTGGAAGCGGCTTCAACATCGCCATGCAGGACCTGGACATAAGGGGTGCCGGAAACCTGCTCGGAGCGGAGCAGAGCGGTTTCATTGCGGATATGGGTTATGAAACCTACCAGAAGATACTCGCCGAGGCGATGGAGGAACTCGGACTCGAGACCGGACTCAGCTCGAAGAACGTCAGGGACAGCTATGTGGAGGACTGCACCATAGAAACCGACCAGCTTGCCCTCATTCCGGACAGCTACATCGACATCACGGCCGAAAAGATGAGGATATACAAGGAACTCGACTCCCTTACCCGTGACGAGGAGGTGGACGACATGGCAAGGAGGACAGAAGACCGCTTCGGAAAGATGCCTCCTGAGTTGCTTGCCCTGTTCGACATAGTCAGGATCAGACACTTGGGTGAAAAGCTCGGTTTCGAAAAAATAATAATCAAGAACGGAATAATGATAGCATTCATGATAGCGAACCAGATGTCGCCATATTACCGTTCAACCGAATTCTCGAGGGTTATGGAAAGCATCAGCAAGAACGAGAGGCTCTTTGAGTTCAACACCAACGGAGGCAAGTTCAGGGTCATATCCAGAAAGGTCGATTCCATACCCAAGGCCCTCGCCGTGTTGAGGAAACTGTGATTTTCGGGGATATGGTGAATATTTCAGTGGCATATGCTTGATTCTGTCCTCCAAAAATAGGAACTTGCGGAACTTGAGTTAACGAATATGGCGAATCTGATAGTTGACATTGGAAATACTGCAGTCAAGGCTTCCTGGTCGGAGGGTATGACCATAGGAAAGACCTTCAGGTATCAGGGCGAACACGTAAGCAGTTTCGTCTGCTCTCTGGTGGAAAAGGAACAGCCAGAGGTAATGGTCATTTGCTCGTCATACGTGATATCCCGTAACGACAGAATCATATACGAAAGCATATGCCGGAGGCTGGTCATACTTGACCCTTCAAACAGGGAACTTCTTGAAAAAGAGAATCTTCCGTCATATATCAGTTATGACCGAGCGGCTTCGGTCATCGCCTGCCGCCATCTCTTCAAGTCCCGTCCCTGCACCATATTCGACCTGGGCACCACCCTCACGGTGGATTTCATAATGGAAGACGGATCATACGAAGGAGGTAACATTTCCCTCGGCTGCCGCAGCAGGATAAGGGCTCTGAACAGATATTCAAGGTCTCTCCCCATAGTCGGAATACCTGAAGATCCCCAATTCATAGGGACTGATTTTGAGACTTCTATTTCTTCCGGAGTCGTTTCGGGCATAATGTTTGAATTGAACGGCTACCTCGAAAGTCATCCTTGCAATATCGTTGCTGTAACAGGCGGCGACTCAAATTATTTTGCAAAAAGGATGAAAAAGCCGATATTTGCAATTTGTAACCTCGTACTTATGGGGTTGGCACTAATAGCTGACAACTATGTCCAAGAGAATCAGTAAGGTACTGACAGCATTTCTATTCATGATTTTCGCATCATCTGCGGTGAAAGCCCAGGATGGAGCGGGCCTTACCTATTCCCCATATTCCGTGTTCGGCATTGGAGACCTTTACCCTCAGGGAACTACCAGGGAAAGGGCGATGGGTGGAGTCGGAATAGCCGGAAGGGATCCAAGATATATCAATCTCATGAACCCGGCCGCCATATCCGCAAGGGACACTCTCTCCTTCGTCTTCGACGCCGGAATGGTCGCGGACAACAGGGTTTTCCGTCAGGGAGATCTTAAGTCAGCGAACAATACATTGAACATCAATAATTTCTCCTGCAGTTTTCCTGTGTACAAGTCTTTCTCCGTACTCTTCGGACTGACGCCTTACAGCACTGTTGGATATGACTATTCATATGACATTCCGGACCCTGACCTGATGGCCACAGCCGGTTTCATCAACTATCTCTCCAGCGGAAAGGGAGGCATATACCAGGGCTTTGCCGGATTCGGAGTGGAATTCTGGAAGAGGATTTCCATCGGAGCGGAAGTGATGCTGAACTTCGGAAACATCAGCAAGGACTCGTATATGGGCTTTTCCGACGCGACCTTCCGTTCGATGAACAGCGGCTATGACATGGAACTGCGTGCCGTCAGCGGAAAGTTAGGAGTCCAGTATGACCAGCCTGTTGGGGACCTGCACCTCACGCTCGGAGCCACATACCGGACCTCCTCGAAACTCAAAGGATATGTAAAGGATTACAAATATGCCACCTTGGGCAGCGTTGTGGACACGGTCTACAACAGGGTGGACACCCTCTCGGCCCTCGGGAACGTGTCCCTCGCATCTGAAATCGGAGTCGGCATATCCCTGAAAAAGCCCGAAAAATGGCTCGCTGAGTTCAATTATATCAGAAGTGACTGGACATCAAGCGGTTTTGACACTGCGTCCGGATTTGCAAATGTCGGAGGTTCAGTGTTCTCGACCCAGGTTTCGCAGTCTTTCAGGGCAGGTTTCGAATACATCCCTAACAGGAACGACTTGCGTTACTACCTGCGCCAGTGCGCCTACAGGATGGGAGCATATTATGAACAGTCATATTACAAGCTTGACGGGAATTCCGTCAATTCATACGGTCTGACTCTCGGTGTCACGCTGCCTGTATTCAGATGGTACAACGGCATCAGCATCGGAGTGGACCTTGGAAGGAAGGGAAGCAGGACAGGCAACATGACGATGGAGAACTACGCTTCAGTAGTCATAGGTTTCCATATCCACGACATGTGGTTCAGGAAAGTAAGATACCAGTAGCATATTCATTTGATATTAACTAAATTATTGATTCTGATATGAAAAAATTGACCGTCATTACTCTCGCAGCAGTAATGCTTCTGGGAACTGCCGCAGTTTCCAGCGCACAGTCCAAGTATGGTGCGGACAGTGCTGAATGTATCAAGTATCTCTCGTACTACACCGAGTACTACAAGCAGAAGAATTACGATGAGGCAATCCCTAACTGGAGAAAGGCTTACAAGCTCTGTCCTCCGCAGGCGCGTCAGGGTATCTTCGTTGACGGTACCACTCTTGTCAGAAGGCTCATCACCAAGAACGCGAACAATCCTGAGTACAAGAGGGCTCTCGTGGACACACTCATCGCTCTCCACAACACCAGGGCTGAATATTATCCAAAGTATGCGGTAACCGCTCTCAACAACAAGGGAACCGACATCAACAACTATCTCAAGGGAGACAACCAGGCCATTTACGATGGTCTCGAGGATGTGATAACCAAGCTCGGTGACGAGACCAAGGCATCCCTCCTGCTTTTCGACCTGAACTCAGCTATCGCTCTCTATCAGGATGACAAGCTTGATGCTGAGAAGGTTATCGAAATCTACCAGAGGAATGTGGAAATCCTCGGCCGCATACCTGCCGACACCGACGTGGCGAAGCAGACCAATACCGACATCAAGAACGACATGGAGAGTCTCTTCGTGGGCAGCAAGGTGGCAAGCTGCGAAAACATACTCGCCATCTATACTCCTAGATTCGAAGCCAATCCTGATGATCTCGACATAGCAAGCAACATCGTCAGGATGATGAGCGCAACCGAGAACTGTACCAGCAACGACCTTTACCTCAGGGCCGCAACCACCATGCACAAGCTCCAGCCTTCAGCTCAGAGCGCATACTTCCTCTTCAGGCTCAACTCTTCCAAGAACAATGTTGACGAGGCAGCCAAGTACATGGAGGAGGCGCTTGCAAGCTCAGACATCGACGCCGCCACCGCCGCTTCATACAACTATGAATATGCTACTTTCTGCGTGAAGAACGGAAAGGGTGCTCAGGGCTTCGCTGCCGCACAGAAGGCCATCGAGCTCGATGAGAACCTCGCCGGAAAGGCTTACTACCTTATGGGAACCATCTGGGGCACAGTAAGCTGCGGTGGAGACGAAATCTCCAGGAGGGCTCCATACTGGGTTGCATGCGACTATATGAACAAGGCCAAGCAGGCTGATCCTTCGCTTGCAGAAGACTGCAACAGGATGATCGGACAGTACAGCGTTTACTTCCCTCAGACTGCGGAGGCGTTTATGTACGACCTCAACAACGGAGACTCATACACCGTTTCCTGCGGCGGAATGAGGGCTACCACCACAGTCAGGACACAGAAGTAATCCATTGGAAAGGATATACCGCAATTTGAAGATGATGGCAACCGTATGCACGGTTGCTATCGTCTTTTATTCGTGCAAGACCAAACTCTCCCAGGCAGAAGCGCTGGACCTGAGCTCAACCCCAGTTCAGGTCGTGGACAGCATGTATATGGTCGAGAGTGAGAACGGACAGGTGTCCATGAGGGTGATTACCGGAAGGATGGAGAAATATCAGAATGACACCCTTGACTACGAATTGTTTCCCGAGGGAATAAAGGTATATGCCTACAAGGAGGACGGTTTCCTGGAATCCACCATATTCGCGAATTCCGCGAGACACGACAAGAGCAAGGGACGGCCTGAGGCGGAGGAGATATGGATGGCGACGGACAATGTGGTCGTGAGCAATATGGAGAACGGTCAGACCATGGAGACGGACACATTGTACTGGGACAGGGAGAAGGGGGAAATCTATACGGACAGCTATATACGCCTGTATTCCCCTGACGGTTTTGCCCAGGGTTTCGGGATGCGTTCCGATGAAAGGGGAAGGAATGCCGTCATAGAAAGACCCTTCAACAACTACGTCATAGTCGTAAAGGATACAACCGAAGTATTGATAGATTCCGCCAATTTCATAGGCCCTTTGTTGAAGAAATGAACTCCTTTATCTTCAAAGCGATGGCGAATTGACGGAAAATTACTATCTTAGCACCCTTGATTGCATCAGAAGAATCAAAAATCAAATAACAATATGGCAGTACTCGAAAAAATTCGCGTTAAATTCGGTGTTGCAGCATCCATAATCATTGCACTTGGATTGCTGTCATTCATCGTTGACCCGAGCCAGATCATTTCATCTCTTCAGTCAATGTCATCCAAGAATGACGTCGGCGAAATCAATGGCAAGTCCATATCTTACAATGACTTCCAGGCTGACGTCCAGGAGATGACCACTGTCAGCGAACTTTTGTCAGGTTCATCCGCACAGGGTGCCGAGGCACAGGCGCAGGCAAGAAATGCAGCTTGGCAGAACCTTATCTACAAACATCTCTTCGTGAGAAAGGCAATGGATGCCGGCATCTCTGTAGGAGAGGCCGAGGTCGTGAACCTCACTACAGGAGACAACCTTTCTCCGCTCATCTCCCAGAACCCTGTTTTCCTTGACGAGAACGGCAACTTCTCAAAGGATCAGCTTTCTGCCTTCATCCAGGCAATGAATGCCGACCAGAGCGGCAGCTACAGGATTTACTGGAACTATCTCCAGAACTCCATCGTGAACAACCAGTATTCACAGAAATATAATTCCCTCTTCACCGAGGCCAGCTTCGTGAACGCTCTTGACCTGCGCAACGAGGTTGCGGACAACAACAACACCACCGACGTGAACTTCGTGATGATTCCTTACGGCTATCAGATCGATTCCACCATCGTGGTCAGCGACAACGAGATAAAGAACTATTACAACAGCCACAAGAAGTTCTTCCGCCAGCAGGCCAGCCGCGACATCGAGTATGTAGTGTATGAGGTTGTGCCTTCAGCTACCGATATCGAAGCCACCAGGCAGACCGTTGCGGATGCCTACGAGGAGTTCGCCACCACCGACAACGTGAAGGCTTTCCTTCTCAAGAACTCTGACCGCAGCTATTCTGAATATTGGTACAAGAAGGGTGAACTCAACACCGTTTCTTCAGACATCGACAACTTCGTATGGTCAGGTGACGCTAAGGTTTCGGACATCATCACCAAGGGCAACAGCTTCTTTGTTGCAAGGGTTATGGACACCAGAATGGTTCCTGATTCGGCATATGTGAAACATATCCTTCTTCAGGGTACCGATGCTGCGCAGGTTGCTGACAGCCTCGTGAACGAGATAAAGAAGGGTGAGAACATCTCCAACCTTGCCGCAAGCCATTCTCTCGACAGCGGTTCAATGGCTGACGGAGAACTCGGAAACATCGGTTGGATGACCCAGAGCTATATGATACCTGGCTTCGAGTCTGTGTTCATGGCCAAGACCGGTGAGCCATTCGTGCTCAAGACCCAGTACGGCACACACGTGGTGCTCGTATCCCAGAAGAGCAAGCCTGTGGAGAAAAAGCAGGTTGCCATATTCGAGAAGGAGTCTCTCGCAAGCAAGGAGACCTTCAACAGCTTCTATGCCCAGGCCAACGAGTTCGCGACCAAGGCTGCCGGAAGCTACGAGAACTACAGGAGCGCAGTACAGGAACTCGGTGTGTACTCCCATCCTGTGAACAACATGCTCGAGAGCTCTGAGAGCCTCGGTTCAATCGCAAACACCAAGGAGGTTACCCGCTGGGCCTTTGACAACAAGGCCGGCAAGGTTTCCAACATCATGACCATAGACAACAACTACTTCTTTGTCGCTACCGTCAAGGCTGTGCATAAGGAGGGCTATGCTACCGTCAACGAGGCTGCAAGCGTGATCCGCCAGCGTCTCGAGTTCGAGAAGATGGGACAGAAGGTGGCTGAGGAGGTCAAGACCAAGATGGCCGGTCAGAGCAGCCTTGAGACCATTGCAGAGAGCCTGAATGCTTCTGTAAGCAGCCAGAGCGGCATCGCTTTCTCTTCTCTCAACAGCCAGGGTCTCGATCCTGCTTTCATCGGTGCGCTTTCAGTCGCTCCGGAGGGCAAGATCTGCGGTCCGGTAGTAGGTCAGGTCGGTGTGTATGTATTCCAGGTGACCGGAAGGGACACCGGCGCTTACTATACCGAGGATGACGCCAAGGCTCGTGACGCCCAGTATTCAAGCTACAACACCCAGATGATCATCCCTGTGATGATGGATGACGCTGAGGTCAAGGACAACAGGGCAAGATTCTTCTAGGATTCCCTGATATAGATTCCGATTCATATGACAGAGGCCGACCCTTATGGGTTGGCCTCTCTGTGTGTTCCGCATAGTGAGTTGATAGTAGACTGACCTCTCGTCGTTGAAGATATGTAATAAATGTTTTGTAATTTCATAGTTGGAATATGAAATTACAACAAAATTACAAAACTGCGGCCAGCCACGCTCTCGCGGAGCCATAGGCCAACCTGGCAGCAGAATCTTATTCAGACGTTGAACAGGAAGTGCATGATGTCGCCGTCCTGGACGACATATTCCTTACCTTCGACTCCCATTTTTCCGGCAGCTCTTACGGCCGCTTCGGTCTTGTAGTTCACGTAATCGTCATATTTGATGACTTCTGCGCGGATGAAACCCTTCTCGAAGTCGCTGTGGATGACTCCTGCGGCCTTCGGAGCCTTGTCTCCCCTGTGTATGGTCCAGGCGCGGCACTCGTCGGCACCGGCGGTGAAGAAGGTCTGCAGACCAAGCAGGTGGTAGGCGCTCTGTATGAGTCTCACTACACCGGACTCCTCGAGGCCCAGTTCCTCCAGGAACATCTGGCGGTCCTCGTAACTCTCTATTTCAGCAATTTCAGCTTCAGTCTTTGCAGCGATGACCATCACCTCGGCATCCTCATCCTTTACAGCCTCGCGAACCGCATCCACATATGCATTGCCTTTGGCTGCGGAAGCCTCATCCACGTTGCAGACATATAGCACTTTCTTGTTGGTGAGCAGGAACAGGTCCCTGGCCATCGCTTCCTCGTCTTCGGCGAGTTCAACGCTGCGGCAGGAACGTCCCTCCAGCAGGGCTGCACGATATCTCTCAAGCAGGTCGCACAGTTTCCTGGCATCCTTGTCAGCACCTATCTTCGCCTGTTTCTGAACCTTGGCCAGTCTGGCCTCCACCGTCTCGAGGTCCTTGATCTGGAGTTCAACGTCTATCACACCCTTGTCCCTGACCGGATCCACGCTGCCGTCCACGTGAACTATATTTCCGTCATCGAAACATCTGAGCACGTGCAGTATGGCGTCGGTCTCGCGAATGTTGGCGAGGAACTGGTTTCCGAGGCCCTCTCCCTTGCTTGCGCCCTTCACCAGACCGGCTATGTCGACAATATCCACAGTGGCAGGAACCGTGCGTTTAGGTTGGCATATTTCAGTGAGCACATCCAGTCTTCTGTCGGGCACGTTGGTCGAGCCGAGGTTCGGTTCAATGGTGCAGAAAGGGAAATTGGCGCTCTGAGCCTTTCCCGAGCTTATGCAATTGAAAAGAGTTGACTTGCCGACGTTAGGCAGTCCTACTATTCCACATTTGAGAGACATTTCTTGAATTTTTAGAGGACAAAGTTAGCAATTTATATGATTCTTTACCCCGATATGGACAATAATGACTTTCTTGGGGGCCATGAAGAAATGTCTGACCATATTGGCTTTGTCCCTGTACCTGGCCTGCCTCCCGGCCTCGGGGGACGACACGCTGCGCATTATGTTCTGGAATCTTGAAAACTTCTTCGACAACCGTGACGGAGGGAAAGGTGACTCCGACAGGGAATTCTCCGCCTCCGGAGCGAGACACTGGACCCGTCGCCGCATGCTCGCAAAATGCTCGTACATATGCAAGGCCGTGCTCCTGACCTCCGATGAATATGGTGACGTGCCCGACATTTTCGCCGTTGCCGAGGTCGAGAATGCCTACGTGCTCCACTGCCTTATTGAGGAGACTTCCCTGCGGAAATATGGCTACAGGATAGTCCATTACGATTCCCCTGACCCCAGAGGAATAGACGTGGCCCTGCTTTACAGGAGTTCGCGCCTCAGGCTGCTTTCTTCCCGTCCCGTGAAAGTGGAGGCTCCGGGACTCAAGACCAGGGACATACTCTCGGCCTCTTTCCTGACCGCGGAGGGGGATTCCCTGGCCTTGCTCGTGAACCATCATCCTTCGAAATATGGCGGCGGGGACACTGACTGGCGCAGGGATGCCGCCCTGGCCGCCCTGGAGGCCGTTACGGACTCCCTGTCACGCTGCGGCTACCGGTCCGTCATCGCGACGGGCGATTTCAACGATACACCCGGAAATGTCCGTTGCGCGGGTGCCTTTCCGCTGGTCAACCTCGGGGATGACCCCGGATTCAGAGGCAGGGGCACAATACGCTATGACGGGATATGGGAACTCATAGATATGTTCCTGGTATCTCCAAGTCTTGCCGGCAACAGCAGGATGAGCATAGTCAGTATCCCGTTCCTGATGACCTGGGACAATGTCCATACGGGCTACAAGCCCCTGAGGACATATTCGGGACCCCGCTATCTGGGCGGAGTGAGCGACCATTGTCCCGTGCTGTTGGTAATCCACGGTCCCGAGTGAGCATAATGTTGTGTCATGTGGAGATTATTCACTAAATTAGCAGCTCAGTTAAAAATGAATAATACCGGTTTCGCAAGTGCGAAACACCATATAACACGGACTAACAGACAACTCAAAATGGAAAACAGGAAGAAAGCCGCCACCATATGCATACAGGGCGGATGGGAACCGAAGAACGGCGAGCCCAGGGTGCTCCCGATTTATCAGAGCACGACATTCAAGTATGAATCAAGCGAGGAGATGGGCAAACTCTTCGACCTTGAGGCGGAGGGTTATTTCTACACCAGGCTGGCCAATCCTACCAATGATGCCGTAGCCAGGAAGATAGCCGATCTCGAGGGTGGTGTTGCTGCCATTCTGACCTCATCCGGCCAGGCCGCCAATTTCTACGCGGTGTTCAACATATGCCAGGCGGGAGACCATATCGTCAGCACTTCCCAGATATATGGCGGAACCTTCAACCTCTTCGGGGTGACCCTGAAGAAGCTGGGTATAGAGACCACCTTCGTCGATGCCGACGCATCGGAAGAGGAAATCGCCAAGGCTTTCCGTCCAAACACCAAGTGCGTGTTCGGCGAGATGATATCCAATCCCAGCATGAATGTGCTGGACGTGGAGAAATTCGCGCGTCTGGCGCACAGCCACGGCGTTCCGCTCATTGTGGACAACACCTTCGCCACCCCGATCAACTGCAGGCCTTTCGAATGGGGAGCCGACATAGTCACCCATTCCACCACCAAGTATATGGACGGCCACGCGATGGTAGTGGGCGGAGCGGTAGTCGACAGCGGCAACTTCGACTGGGAGGCCAATGCTGAGCGTTTTCCCGGCCTGACCACTCCTGACGAGTCATATCACGGCATAACATACACCAAGAAATTCGGCCGTCTCGCGTACATAACCAAGTGCACCGCCCAGCTGATGAGGGATCTGGGATCCATTCCTTCCCCTCACAACGCCTTCCTTCTGAACATAGGTCTCGAGACCCTGCACCTGAGGATGGAAAGGCATTGTTCAAACGCCCTTGCCGTAGCCAGGTATCTTCAAGCGCATCCTAAGGTCGCCTGGGTGAAATACTGCGACCTTCCGGGAGACAGGTATCACGAACTGGCGTGCAAGTATCTGCCTAAGGGCAGCTGCGGAGTGCTCTCATTCGGACTCAAGGGCACCCGCGAGGATGCCGAGCGCTTCATGGACCATCTCAGGATGATATGCATAGTCACCCACGTTGCAGACGCCCGCACCTGCATACTCCATCCTGCAAGCCACACCCACAGGCAGCTTTCAGACGAGCAGCTTGTGGAGGCGGGAGTGGCTCCTGACCTGATGAGGCTCTCTGTCGGAATAGAAGATGTGGAAGACATCATAGCCGACATCGAGCAGGCTCTCCAGGCCTGAGCGCCCTTGCACCGACAACATTAATCTGAACCACTGAATATGAGCATTAAACAATTGGTAGAGGAAAAGTTCGCCTCTCTCTTCGGAGGGGACGGCAGGACTTTCGCTTCAGCCGGGAGAATCAATCTCATCGGCGAGCACACTGACTACAACGGCGGTTATGTTTTCCCCGGAGCCATAAGCTGCGGAATCACCGTCACGATGAGGCCAAACGGGGGCGATACCGTAAGGGTATGGTCCGTGGATTTTGACGGGATGTCGGAGTTCGGACTTGCGGAGGAAGACCTTCCGGAGCAGCTCTGGGCACGCTACATCTTCGGAGTATGCCGCGAGACCCTGAAGAGAGGCGGCAAGGTAGAGGGCTTCGACGCAGTGTTCGCGGGCGACGTGCCCCTCGGTGCGGGCCTTTCCTCATCCGCAGCGCTCGAGAGCGCCTTTGCTTTCGGCCTGAACGAGGTATATGGCAACGGCCTGGACAAGTTCACACTTGCCAGGATAGGCCAGTCTACAGAGCATAATTACTGCGGGACCAAGTGCGGAATAATGGACCAGTTCGCTTCAGTGTTCGGAAAACAGGGCAGCCTCATAAGGCTCAACTGCAAGACTCTGGAATACAAATACTTCCCTTTCAACCCCGAGGGCTACAGGCTTGTGCTGGTGGATTCAGGAGTCAAACATCAGCTGGCCTCGTCGGCATATAACGACAGGAGACATTCCTGCGAGAGGGCGGCCGAGGCGATAAGGAAGAGACATCCGGAGGTGGAGTTCCTGAGCGACAGCAAGCGCATATGGCTGGAGGAAGTGAGGGAGGAGATATCGCAGGAAGATTTCCTCAGGGCAGAGTATGTGATAGGAGAGGTGCAGAGAGTGCTGGACGTGTGCGACGCCCTCGAAAGGTCTGACTATGAGACCGTAGGCGAACTGATGTACCAGACCCACTTCGGGCTCAGCAGACTCTACGAGGTGAGCTGTGAGGAACTGGATTTCCTCAACAGGATTGCGCGCAGATGCGAAGTAACCGGTTCCAGAGTTATGGGCGGCGGCTTCGGCGGGTGTACCGTCAACCTCGTCAGGGACGAGCTCTATGACGGATTCATCAGCACGGTCAAGTCGGCATATTCAGAAAAATACGGACGCGAGCCGAGGATACTCGACGTTGTGACGGGTGACGGCGCGAGGGAACTCTAGGCTTTTCGTGCGCATATGATGCATTTTTGCAGGCTATGGAGACATGGTCTGCAAAATTTTTTAATTATTTATTGTAACACGATAAATTTTTACTATATTGCGCCCAATAAACGTTACAACAAATGATAATGGAATGGTGGACATCCCTCAGTGTAATGCTGAAGGTTCTCTGGGGTCTGACCCTGGCTTCTTCTCTAGTGTTCGTAGTTCAGTCCGTGATGACTTTCGTCGGAGCTGATTCCGGCTCCGATCTGGATAGCCTGGACATGGATGCAGGCTTCTCCGTCGAGGCTGCGGACATGGGCCATTCAGGGATGAATCTCTACACGTTCAGGAATTTCATCAATTTCTGTCTCGGCTTCGGCTGGACTTCGGTGCTGCTCTATGACAGCGTAAACTCACTCTTCCTGCTTTTCCTTCTGGCTTCGCTGGTCGGAATAGGCCTGGTGGTGGCGGTGATGTACATGTTCAAGGCGCTGAGCAGCATGCAGCAGTCCGGCAACATCAATCTCTACAAATCGGCGGTGGGATGCCACGGCACCGTATATCTCCGCATACCTGCAAAACGCAGCGGGGAAGGCAAGGTGCAGATCAGCATCAACGGCTCCATAAGGGAGTACAATGCCGTCACCGATGACTCCGAACTCCCTACCGGCACTCCGGTGCAGGTGGTGGAAGTGCTTGACCCGCGCACCGTAGTGGTGGCAAGGCTCGATTCCCTGATAATCTGACAAACCCATAAAAATCAATAGAAATGGAACTGTATCTCATACTGATACTGGTCGCGGTATTCTTCGTTACCTTGTCCGCGATCCTGAGACGCTACAAGCGTTGTCCTTCTGACAAGATTCTCGTCATCTACGGTAAGACCGGAAAGAACAAGATGGGATCCGCATCCTCCGCACGCTGTATCCACGGCGGTGCTTCTTTCATCTGGCCTGTGTTCCAGAGCTATGCTTTCCTGGACCTCAAGCCCATCTCCATCGAGTGCAACCTCACCAATGCCCTCAGTAAGCAGAACATACGCGTGGACGTACCTTGCCGCTTCACCGTCGGCATATCCACCGAGCCGGACAATATGACCAATGCCGCCGAGCGACTGCTCGGACTCTCGATCGAGAGCATCCAGAACATCGCCACCGACATCCTCTTCGGTCAGCTCCGTCTGGTCATCGCCACCATGGACATCGAGGAAATCAACTCCGACCGTGACAAGTTCCTCGCGAACGTGAGCCAGAACGTCGAGGCCGAGCTCCGCAAGATAGGTCTGAAACTAATCAACGTGAATGTCACCGACATACGCGATGAGTCCGGATACATCGAGGCCCTTGGTAAAGAGGCTGCGGCAAAGGCTATTAACGACGCCAAGAAGAGCGTGGCCGAGCAGAACCGTTTCGGTGAAATCGGTAAGGCCGAGGCAGACAGGGACAAGGATATCCGTATCGCCGAGACCACCAGGGACACCCGTATCAAGACTGCGGAGGCGAACGCCCTTGCAGTCGAGGGAGAGAACAACTCCAGGATAGCCATCGCCAACTCCGACGCGGTACGCCGCGAGAAGGAGGCAGAGGCCGCAAGGCTGGCTGTTGCCGCGGAGAAGGTGCAGGCTGCGAAGGCACTCGAGGAGGCCTACAAGTCGGAGCGTGACGCCGAAGTTGCCAGGGCCGAGAGAGAAAAGGCTACCCAGAACGCCAATATCGTCGTTCCTGCCCAGATAGACAAGGAAAAGGCCATAATCGAGGCTGAGGCCGAGGCGGAGAAGATACGCCGTCTGGCAAAGGGAGAGGCCGACGCCATATACGCAAAGATGGACGCCCAGGCGCGCGGTACCCTCGAAATACTTTCAAAGCAGGCGCAGGGTTTCAACCAGATGGTCAACGCCGCTGCAGGAGATCCTCAGAAGGCCGTGCTCATGCTCATCGCAGACAAGCTTCCGGAACTGGTGAAGACCCAGGTAGAGGCTGTCAAGGGGATAAACATCGACAAGGTGACCGTTTGGGACGGTGGAAACGGGGCCGACGGCAAGACCGCTACCTCGAACTTCATCTCAGGTATGATGAAGTCGGTTCCGCCGCTTGACGAGCTCTTCAAGATGGCAGGCCTCGAACTTCCGAACTATCTCAAGGGAAAGCCGGAAGAGCAGCAGGCGGAAGAGGGACCTAAGGAACAGGTATGTCAATAATTATCAACATAGACGTGATGCTTGCCCGCAGGAAGATTCCTGTAGGCAAGCTCGCTGAAACGGTCGGCATATCCGCCGCGAACATGTCGGTGCTCAAGAACGGAAAGGCAAAGGGCATACGCTTCTCCACGCTGGAGGCCATATGCAAGGCCCTTGACTGTCAGCCGGGCGACATACTCGAGTTCCGGGATGACGGCGCCGGTGCGGCCGCAGAAGAAGAGTATCAGGAATGAAGTATTCGCTGATAGTGCCTGTATATGACAGGCCTGACGAGATAAGGGATCTGCTGGAGAGCCTTGCCGGGCAGTCTTCGGAAGATTTCGAGATAATTGTGGTGGAAGACGGGTCATCGCGTCCCTGCGGGGATGTGGCGGCCCGCTTTGCCGCAGCTCATCCCCATATACCGCTGAAGTATCTGGTCAAGCCCAACAGCGGTCCGGGACAGACCCGGAATTACGGGGCGGAGTATGCCGCGGGAGAATATCTCATTTTCCTTGATTCGGACGTGCTCGTGCCGCCGGGATACTTCAACGCCATAGACGGTGAATTGGAACGCTGTCCTGCGGATGCCTTCGGAGGGCCTGACAGGGCGGATGAAAGCTTCACCCCGGTCCAGAAGGCGATCAGCTATTCGATGACCTCGTTCTTCACCACGGGAGGCATACGCGGAGGTCGCAGGAAACTGGACAAGTTCTATCCCAGAAGCTTCAATATGGGTGTGAAAAAGGATCTGTTCAAGCGACTCGGGGGTTTCAGCAAGATGCGCTTCGGCGAAGATATCGACCTGAGTATCAGGATTTTCGAGTCCGGAAGCAGCTGCCGTCTCTTTCCGGAAGCCTGGGTCTGCCACAAAAGACGCACGGATTTCCGCAAATTCTTCAAGCAGGTCCACAACTCCGGAATCGCCAGGATCAACCTCTACAAGAAACATCCTTCATCCCTGAAAGCCGTGCATATGCTGCCGGCAGCATTCACCGTGTCCGCCTCAATCATGCTCATCGCTGGCTTCTTCTGCCCCTGGGCGTGGCTGCCCCTCCTTGCATATGCCGTCCTGATATTCTGCGACGCGCTGCTTGTGTGCAGGACAGGAGTTGAAGTCGCCGCCCTCTCGGTTGCGGCAGCCTTCGTCCAGCTTTGCGGATACGGCAGCGGCTTCCTCCGCGCATGGTGGGAAAGGTGCGTGCTCGGCCGGGGGGAAATCCAGGCCTACAGAAAGAACTTCTACAAATGATGCTCAGAGTTCCTGTCCTGAAGCCTCCGTGCCGGAAAAGCGTCTGGTCAGTTCAATGAAATCCTCGACACTGAGCCTCTCGGGGCGCAGGTCGAAAACCTTGTCCGCCACATCCACCTCAGGATGCCGCGTGCAGAGCTGTCGCAGGGAATTCCTGAGGGTCTTTCTTCTCTGGTTGAAGGACATCTTGACTATCTCCTTGAACAGCGCAGGGTCGCAGCCCAGGTCGGTGCGGGAATTCCTGCGGAGGCGTATGACCGCGGACTGAACCTTCGGAGGAGGCGCGAATGCTCCCGAACCCACGGTGAAGAGGTATTCTATGTCATACCACGCCTGCAGCAGCACGGACAGAATCCCGTAAGTCTTCGTTCCCGGCTTTTCAGCTATCCTCTCCGCCACCTCCTTCTGGATCATGCAAACCACCTCCGGGATGCTGTCCTTATGGTCGAGTATGCGGAAGAAAATCTGCGAGGAGATATTGTACGGAAAATTACCTATCACAAGGAATTTTCCCGGGAATATGGTGCCTAGGTCCATCTTCAGGAAATCGGCTTCCATCAGCCTTCCCTGAAGTCCCTGAAAATGGGTCATCAGATATTCCACCGACTCGCTGTCGATTTCCACGAGCCGTAGGCTTACATCTTCCCTTTCAAGCAGATACCTGGTCAGCACGCCCATGCCCGGACCGATTTCAAGCGTGTCCGCAGGGGTCTGCCGACCGGAGGTGTCGAGCGCGTCGACTATGGCTTTCGCGATGGACTGGTCTGTGAGAAAATGCTGTCCCAATGCTTTTTTGGCCCTTACTTCCATATCTTACGGATTTACCCTGCAAAGATATACGAAATAGCACTAAAAGTATTAAATTTGCCTTCCAAAAAGCAGGTTCCGGAGTCATTCGGGACGAAGAAGAACAAGAATAAACAATACATCATATGTACAGGACACACACTTGTGGAGAGCTTCGCCTGGCCAATGCGGGACAGGAAGTTACTCTTTCCGGATGGGTACAGAGAAGCCGCAGGCTGGGAGGCATGACCTTCATCGACCTGCGCGACCGCTACGGCATCACCCAGCTTGTGGTAGAGGCTACTGCAGAGCAGTCTCTCGTCGAGGCGGCATCATCGCTTGGCAGGGAATACGTCATCCAGGTCAAGGGCAAGGTGGTCGAGCGCCAGAGCAAGAACCCGAAGATGGACACAGGTGACATCGAAATCATCGTTTCATCCATCAATGTGCTGAACAAGTCCGTCACACCTCCTTTCACCATCGAGGAGAATTCAGACGGCGGAGAGGACATACGCGCGAAATACCGTTATCTCGACCTGCGCCGTCCTCCGCTCCAGAAGGCCCTCGCCCTGCGCCACAGGCTGGCACAGGAAATCAGGTCATACCTTGACAAGGAGGGATTCATGGAAATCGAGACCCCTTATCTCATCAAGTCCACACCTGAGGGAGCAAGGGATTTCGTGGTTCCTTCAAGGATGAACCCGGGCCAGTTCTATGCCCTTCCGCAGTCCCCGCAGACCTTCAAGCAGCTGCTTATGGTAGCAGGCTACGACCGGTACTTCCAGATAGTGCGCTGCTTCCGTGACGAGGACCTCCGTGCCGACCGCCAGCCTGAATTCACCCAGATAGACTGCGAGATGTCTTTCGTGGAGCAGGAAGACGTGCTCAACACCTTCGAGGGCATGATGAGGCAGATGTTCAGGAATGCCATAGGTGTGGAGATTCCTAATCCGATTCCGCGCATGTCCTGGTACGATGCAATGGACAATTACGGTTCCGACAAGCCGGACATCCGCTTCGGGATGACCATACACGAAATCACCTCTCTGGTGCAGGGCCACGGCTTCTCAGTCTTCGACAGCGTGCCATACATTGGAGCGATAGCCGTTCCGGGAGCCGCAGACTACACCCGCAAGCAGCTTGACGAGCTCACCGAATGGGTCAAGAGACCTCAGGTCGGGGCAAAGGGCCTCGTGTATGTCAAGTACAACGCCGACGGAAGCGTAAAGTCTTCGGTGGACAAGTTCTACACCCCGGAAGAAGTGAAATCTATGGCGGAGGCCGCAGGCGCCGTTCCGGGCGACCTCGTGCTTGTGCTCTGCGGACAGAAGCGCAAGGCCCAGACCATGCTCGGAGTGCTCAGGATCGAGATGGGCAACCGTCTGGGATTCAGGGACCCGAAGGTCTTCGCACCGCTCTGGGTCGTGGACTTCCCTCTCTTCGAGTGGGATGACGAGACAAACCGCTTCTACGCAATGCACCATCCTTTCACCGCACCAAAGCCGGAGCATCTCGACTGGTACTACTCCGACAGGAAGGAAGACCTCGAGAGAGTCTGCGCAAATGCATATGACTTCGTGCTCAACGGCACCGAACTGGGTGGCGGATCCATAAGGATACATGAGGCCGGAATGCAGGAGAGGATGTTCGAGATTCTCGGCATCAGCAAGGAAGAAGCCGAGTACAAGTTCGGATTCATCATCAACGCCTTCAAGTTCGGAGCACCTCCTCACGGAGGACTTGCCTTCGGTTTCGACCGTGTCTGTGCCCTCTTCGGCGGACAGGAGACCATACGCGACTACATCGCCTTCCCTAAGAACAACCAGGGCCGTGACGTGATGATAGACGCTCCTTCGGAGATAGACGCCGTACAGCTGGACGAGCTCTGCCTCGACATACGCAAACACGAGTAGCCGATGGCTTTCGTCCACAACACGGAAGTGCGCTGCCCACACTGCGGAAAAACGCATATCCTTCAGGTATATGGCAGCATCAACTCATCAGAGGACCCGTCCCTTGCCGCACAGGCAGGCGACGGGAGTCTCTTTATATGGGAGTGTCCCGGCTGCGGGCAGAGGAATCTCCTCAAATCCGAGCTTCTGTATCACGATCCCGACAGGAAATTCATGATATGGCTCCTTCCCGAAGGCAGTCTTGACGCTGCTGTCGCACCTGGTCTGGAGAACCGCATCGCGGAGATAGCCACCCATCTTGACGGCTACGTGCTCCGCCGCGTCCCGGATGTGAGCTCATTCATCGAAAAGGTCGGCATATTCCAGGCAGGGCTGGACGATATGGTGATGGAGATGTGCAAATATGTGACGAAGATGGAGCTCAGTGAAAAGGCCGGCGCGAAGTCTGACGCGATAATGGCCGCTCCTTTCCGTTTTTTCAGGCTTCAGGGCGCCGACAATGAAATGGTCCTCTCCTTCCCTATGGACGGAGCCATGCAGGGCGTGAACGTCGGATTCAACGTCTATGAGGACTGCAGGGGCATACTCGGCAGAAACCCTTCCGTCGCCGAATCCGCCGAAGGCTTCGCGAAGATAGACGCCGAATGGCTCTCCCGCTTCTTCAGATAGCGGACGTCGCCGCTCGGCATCGGACACAAAAGGAGCCGGACAGGAACTGCCCTGTCCGGCTCTTTTTCAGTTCGCCCAGCGTCGGTAGTTGCTGTGGGCTATTCAAGAACAGTGACAACAATTTTTGTCGGTCTTATTTGGATATTTTTTGTGTCTGCTGTTCCCTTAGTATTTGTAATAACAACTTCTTTTGAAGAGCCAGTCCATGTACTTGATGTAGTTCCTCTTGAGTATGTTCCAACATCTGCGGTTGTCGCTGATCCGCCATTATATGATGAAGTGTGTGTAAGAACAATCTTAGTAATTGTTTTGTCAGAGCTGAAAGTTAACGTATTGCCTACATATACTCTTAACGTAGTAGCTGTAGCATAGCTACTGCTTGGGGCAGTACCTGTTCCTATAAGTTGAGTAATAGTGATGCCCTGATATGCTAAAGAAAGACCATCTGTTATTGAAGAGAAATCACCGGTTATTTCAATTTCTGTTTCAGAGACGGTTCCACTGGCATTTTGGCTGATGGATACCACGACATTCTCAGCACCTTCGTAAGAAAGAGTAACAGTTGCAGTTCTTGCATCTCCGGTATTAGCGTCAACCACAAATGAAATTTCCCCAGTTGTTGAATAATCAAATGAATGTACCCAATCCTGATCAGATGTGGCAGATATAGACTTTCCATCTACAGGGAAAACGATAGAGTAATTAATTGTGCAAACATCCCCAGCAGCAGGAGCATTAATACTTGTTGGGTCTGCTCTGATGATTGGCGCAAATACGGGTGCCTCATCTGTATGGCATTCAACCTTAGTAAAGCCACAGGCAGCTCCGATAACAGCAGATACGGCCGCTGTTGGATCTTTTGGTATTACGGTTACAGTAGTGCCCTCTGCGATAACTCCCGCATTCGTCCAGGTGCTATTTGCAAGAACAGTGGCATAGTCGTTTGTCGTAGCTTCAAAGACATAATATGTCAAAGATTTCCCGGTTTTTGGAGTAATTGACAGAGTACTCTTTGAATAGAATCTTGTGCTTGTTCTATTTGATTCACCTGGATAATAGTTATTCGCAGCAGTTCCTCCTTCACCCTGAGTACATACCATATCAGCGACATCGTTTGTCCATGCAATCTTAGTCTCTGTAGCCTCGCTAGTGCTATCTATCGAAAGATCCCAAATATAGGTGGTTTGAGTAACATCGTAATTGAAGTTTATCTTCTTGATCTTACCGGCAGCAAATACAGTTTCCTTGCTGATTGTGATATCCTTCTCATAACCATTGACAGCGACTTTCAGGACACCGTCGGAAACGGTGAATGGTTTGATTGCAATGTAGAACTTCGCAGAAGATCCGTTTGCGATAGCCTCGCCATCCGTAACACCAAGCGAAGCGGTGTTTGAAACATAATTTTTCCCACTTGACGTGTAAACGACAGGAGTCTTAGTGAAGTTAATATAGTATGTACCCACGATATCCTCAGTACCAGTGAAAGACACGGAAGAGACGGTAAGTTCGTTGCCACTATTGTTTGTAACATTGACTTCAACGATTGAAGTGAGATGATTCATCTCAATGGAAGGGGTAACATCGTTGGCTACTGCAGAGGCAACGCCATAGAGAGGGCAAGTCTTTCCGCAAAGATGTGCAGTGGAATTATTACCGGTCTGTGTCTGGGAAGTTCCTCCGACCGTCACATACCCTGAACTTGTACTGGCAGGGGTGGAAACATGACTGTCATACGGATAGAACGCATACCAATCATAATTTCCGGCCTCAAGTGCAGCCGCAAGTGTTCCTGTGAACTTGCGGGCGGCAAGATTCTCAGATGTAATCGTGAACTGACCATCGCTCGTGTAGGTAGTCTTGCCGGCTGCAGCGTGGAAAAGGTTGATGGCGTCACCGGCAACCCATTTGGTTGAGAGACCGTCATTCTCGGTCCTGGTGTCTATGGACGACGCGCTGATCTCAAAAGGAACAGCACCTGTCTTTTCTTCATTCGGGTCAGCCAATTCCTTATTACATGAATACAAAGCGGCAATGGCTACCAAAGACGCTCCAAGATATGAAAGATACTTTTTCATAGGAATCATGCTTTAAAAATTGATTGCATCTCCGTCGTACTCAAAGTCGTTGACTGTTACGCCGGCCTCACTCTGGCACAAGGCCGCTTCTGAATGAATCTCGAACACCGTCACTTCAGGTGTTTCGTAATTGCTTACTTTCTTCATAATTGTGTATTTCCAGTTGAAATCCAAATAAAAATGGATCTCGATTTTATTAGTTAAACATTTATATTCTTTATAATCAATATCTTAACGATATATATAT
>JAEDLE010000020.1 GCA_016295455.1 Bacteroidales bacterium | reverse complement strand
CTGTCAATTCAAAAAAGCTCTGCCGTACCCGGCTGAAACATTAGACGCATAAGCAGAGTCTTAGTAATCTTCAAAAAATAACCCGCATCATCTTATGAATATCTTTCCGGTCCATATTTCCTTCCTCATCAGTCACGTAGCTACGGCTACGCTCCTTCTTCGTAAGAAAATCTGACCTCGGAAATCTTATTCAAATCTGAAGCAACTTATTTTCTTCATATTACTTAAACTACAAATATATGAATCTTCCGCATATTTCCGCACTGCAGACCAGGCCTTGACAGCAAGGTTGTGCCAAGGTCCAAGGACTCCCGTGGACACAGCACGGCCGGACACTGAAAAGGGCTGCCCCGAAGGACAGCCCCGAAATCTCGTCATATGTCGCAAGGCCCTATGCCTCAGCACGCTTTTCCTTGTTTCTCTTGATTTTCTCCTTCATTGCGTCAACTGCCTCATTCACTGCCTCCTCGAAGGTTGCGGCAGACCTCTCGATCATCAGGTTGCCACCCGGTACGTGTGCCAGGAGTTTTGCACACTTGTTGTCCGGACGCTCCATAAGTGTGAGTGACACCTCGACGCTTGAAATACCTTCATCGAATTTCTCAAGTTTTGAGACTTTCTTCTCCACGTGATCCAGCAGCTTCTGATCCGCATTGAACTTAAGGGACTGAACTCTGATCTCCATAGTTAACCTCCTCTTTTTGCCCTTGGGTGGGCGTTAATATATGATTTCTTCAGCTTCTCGACAGAGGTGTGGGTATAGACCTGAGTTGCAGCGAGGGATGAATGGCCGAGCATCTCCTTGATGGAATTGATGTCCGTTCCGGCATCCAGCAGACCGGTCGCTATCGTGTGCCTCAGCGCGTGAGGGGACTTGCGTCCCGTTACACCTACCAGGGAAAGTTCGTTCACGACCACCCTCTGCACAGCCATCGGATATAGTCTTGCACCCTTCTCCGTGACAAGCAGGGGGTCCTCAGGACCGCTCCCGCAGCCTCTTATCTGTGCTGTTGCTAGTAAATATAGCAAAATTTCTTCCAACAGTGCATCCGAAACAGGAATTTCTCTGATTTTGTTTCCCTTTCCACGCACGCGTATGCACTTCCGGCCCCGGTCAACGGAGGCCACATCAAGACCGATAAGTTCGGAACGGCGAATGCCCGTATCATATAAAATCCTGATGATCAACCTGTCCCGTCTCTCTTTCCAAAGTCTGACGGAGGTTTCGTCACCCCCTTTGAGCAAGTCGAGATTCTCTTTCAATGCACAATGCTCCGTACGCCTGAAATACTCATCCATGGTTCCCTGACGATATACCACAGGGAGATTTCGCGACATGCGGGGCCGAATCACCATATTCGCAGGATTGGAAGCCAGCAGGCCTTCGGCAACCAGAAAACGGCAGAAACCGTTGAGTGCCGACATATGGAGATTGACCGTCCGGGAGGAAAGTCCCCGCCCGTCCAGCAGGCTGACTTCGTAGTTACGTATCCTGTCCGGCGTGAGAGAGGCCACAATATCCCCGTCGGACAGGGAATCGGCCTGGAGGGAGAGGAAGTCGGATATGACCTGACCGTAGATATCCACGGTACGGTCTGAATAGCGCCGCACCGATGAAATATGCCTCAGATATTTATCTGTCAATGTCATACATTTCTGTCGTCGAAGACCGTCTCTGCACCTCTTCCCACAAATAATCGATCAGGACATACATTTCAGCAATCCCTGACTGTCATTGAACTTCCTCGAGACCATATTCGGGGGCTATGCTGCGCATCAGCGCGTCGGCCGCCTCGAAACTGTTCTCTATCTCGCCGTCGAGTATGGCGTTCTTCACCCTTTCCTTGATCTGTCCTATGATATTGCAGGGGCCTATGCCGTAAACCGCCATCACATGTTCGCCGGTAATGGGGTTGTGGAAATTGCGGATTGCATCCTTTTCCTCGACCTCGACGAGTTTTGAGCGTACCAGGTCGAAATTCTTCCTGAGCCTCTGTACCTTTGCCGGATTCTTGGAGGTGATGTCCGCATTGCACAGCAGCATCAGATCGTCTATGTCATTCCCCGCATCGAAAAGCAGCCTGCGCACAGCAGAGTCCGTAACCTCCTCATCTACAAGAGCTACAGGCCTATGATGCAGGGCTACCAACTTCTGGACATACTTCATCTTCTCATTCAGGGGCATCTTCAGGCTCTGGAAGATTCTGGGCACCATTCTCTGCCCCACGACCTCATGCCCGTGGAAAGTCCATCCGACCGCCGGGTCGAAACGCTTCGATACGGGCTTGCCTATGTCGTGCAGAAGGGCCGCCCATCTGAGCCAGAGACAGGGGGCAGTCCTGGTCCGGGCCTCGAACGAGCCTCCGTCTTCAGCAGGAATGAAATCCTGGAGACGGCCTTCAGCTATGGCCTGTCTCTCATCCATACAGACGTTGTCCAGCACCTGGAGGGTATGGGAGAAATTGTCCTTGTGTCCCCTGCCGTCCACAGTCTCGATGCCCTTGAGACGCGCCAGCTGCGGCAGCACATAATCCATCAGGCCGAGATCGTCCAGCAGTCTCAGGGCCAGCGACGGTCTGTCGCAAAGCAGCATCTTGTTGAGTTCCTCGGCGATTCTCTCCTTCGAGAGTATGTTCATCCTCTCGCGCATCGCGGTAATGGCTTCGCGGCATTCGGGCACGATCTCAAAGCGCTGCTGCGGAGTGGAGAGCCTGGCGGCAAAACGTACCGCCCTGAGCATCCGGAGGGGATCGTCGCTGAAGGTCACATACGGGTCCAGAGGAGTACGTATCACTCCGGAGGCCAGGTCCCTGATACCTCCGAAAGGGTCCACAAGAGCCCCGAAATCATCTTTCTGAAGACTGAATGCCATCGCATTTATGGTGAAGTCCCTGCGTTTCTGGTCATCCTCCAGCGTGCCGTCCTCCACGATGGGCTTGCGGGAATTCCTGTTGTAGGACTCCTTTCTAGCCCCCACGAACTCCAGTTCAGTACCTCCGAAGCGCAGCATAGCCGTACCGAAATTCCTGAAAAGGGAGACGTGCGGATGCCGCCCGGTGGTGGAATGGATCTTCCGCGCCAATGCCTCAGCGAGAGCCATACCGCTGCCCTCCACCACAATGTCGATATCCTTGCTGGGCCTGCCCAGAAAGCAGTCCCTGACATAACCCCCTATCACAAAGGCCCTCACGCCGCATTCAGCGGCAACCTCCCCCACCAGGGCAAATACCGGGTCATCCAGAAACCCGCTGGTTACAGTATTGCTCATCTCTTGTTCATCTCTTCATATGCAGGGACAGAGGACAGGAAACGGAGGCTTCCGTCCCCTCCTTCAGCCACATAAGTATTCAATCCGTTGGTGACCACCATATACCTGACTCCCATAATCCCGCAATAGCGTATGGCCTGCGCGGCCACATCAGCTGTAAGCTGCACGTCAGGCCTCTTGCACTCCACAAGCATTACCGGGAAAGAACTGCGGTCATACACCACAATGTCGGCTCGGTAGACCTTCCTTCTGAGTCCGCCGATCACAGACGTGATTTCTCCGGTCTGCATACTCACCTCACTCATCATCTTCGACTCCGGCACACCGAGTTCATCCCTGAGCACGGATATGAACCATTGCCGGACCCGCTCTTCCGGCGTCAACGCAACCCGTCTGCGCCGCAGGGGATCATATACAAAGGTATCAGGCATTCTCCTGTACGGGTTACTGGGCTGCGACTACCGCGTAGAAACAAAGATCTTCATCCGAGTCGTTTACCAGGGTGTGGGAATGTCCCTTCGGGCAGTAGTGGCAGAGACCTTCCCTTACCTCCATACGCTCACCGTCGTAGATGACGTGGCCGCTGCCTGAGGTGAAGAACATCACTTCCATACCGTCAGTGTGGGTGTGAAGGCCTATGCTTGCGCCTGGAATGAGTCTTCCCTTCATTATGCGGTTGGTGCCGTCGAAATACATATTGGCGGCATATTCCTTCTCGCCGCCCTTGAAAGCCGGCAATATGCTGAGAGGAATGGAGTCGAAATCCAAAATCATGGTTCTTCTGTATTGGTCGGGTACGAAAATACGGAAAAAATCCTATATTTAGGCAAAATCGGAATAACCATATGAAAAACACAGTACAGCTTCTTGCGGCTCTGGCCTTCCTGGTCTCCTGCGGGCCTGCGGCATCCCTCACGGCATCGGACACAAACCGCGAGACACCGGACCTTGTCGACAGGTCAGGGGCATATGCCAACACGAAAATCGACGTGAAGGAAGACGAGATGGTCGGCTACAGCAATATTTTCGACTACCTCCGCGGAAAAGTCCCTGGAGTACAGATAGGGACCGCCGGACCGGGAGGAATGCCGAGCGTGACCATCAGGGGCGCGAGCTCATTCAACGCATCCACCGAACCGCTCTACATACTTGACGGCAGCGAGGTGAAGGACATATCGAACATAAGCCCCAACGACATAGCATCCGTCGAAGTGCTCAAGGACGCCTCCTCTTCAATCTACGGGGTAAGAGGAGCAAACGGGGTGATTATCATCAAGACCAAGTCGGCAAGGGAGGCCGCGCTCAGGGAGCAGGCCGAGAAGAAGGCTCTGAAGATGGAGAAAAAAGAGGCCAGGAAAAAGAAGTGAAGGACATCCTGAAATCACCTGTCCTGCTTTCCACCACGCCAAAGTCCATAGACTTCGCTGCAGTTGCCTGCCGTGATGAAGGCCTTGATGTCATTGTCGCGGATGAACTCCATCAGGGACGCGAACTCTCCCTGGCTGAGTATGGCCTGGATTTCCACATTTTCCCTTCCCGTGAATCCGCCTTTCTGGCTGTACAGGCTGCAGCCGCGGTAAAGGTCGTCGACTATGTAGCGGCGTATCCGGTCGTATTCGGGCGATATGATGCAGACACGCTTGCGCTTGTTCAGGCTGGCGGTGAAATAATCCACGACTATGCCGTTGAACCAGGTTCCGATGATGCCGATGGCCACCATATGGAAAGGATGCACGAAAAATGCGCTCAGACAGACTGCCATTCCGGATACGGTAACGGCGGTGCCTATTTCACAATGGAGATATTTCTTCATTATCAAGGCGACTATGTCAAGCCCTCCCGTAGAGGCGTTTATTCTGAAAAGTATGGCCTGGGAGGCTCCCAGGAGAAGGATGAAAGCCAGCAGGTCGAAGACGGTGGAGCCCATCACCGAGGTCATTCCCGGCTGCATCAGACTCTCGTAAGGACAGATCCACGCCCACAGGTCCATGAAAGGACCGAGCACCAGCGAAGCAATCACCGTCTTAAAGCCTACCTCGGGACCGAGGAAGACATATGCCAGTACAAGAAGGATGGAATTCAGTGCCAGCACCATCATGGACACCTTTATGCTTACGCCTATGCCTTCGAGGGCCGAGCATATGACCATTGCGAGTCCGGATATGGAACCTAGGATGAGATTGCCAGGAATGAGGAAATAATAGACTGCCGCGGCTCCCACCAGGATACCTAGCAGAAGGATTATGATTTCCTTCCAGAATTTCGCACTCTTGAGAAAAGCAATCTTTTCTTTCATTTATTTTTGAATTAACGCACAAAGTTAATAAACTTTAAGAAAAATTTACACATTTGCTATGAAACATAAAATATGTATGGTGACAGGAGCCACCAGCGGCATAGGAGAGGCCTGTGCCAGGAAATTCGCCGGGGCGGGATATGACCTCATAATAACGGCAAGGAGGGCAGAACTGCTGGACAAACTGGCAGGAGAGCTTGAGAAAGAGGGGGTAAAGGTGCTCAGCCTTTGCTTTGACGTGAGGGACAGGGAGGCCTGCAGGGAGGCTGTCGCCGGCATAGGCCCCGAGTGGAGCGACATCGACGTGCTGATAAACAATGCCGGACTCGCGCTCGGACTCGAAGCCGAATATGAAGGGGACTTCGCCGACTGGGACGGAATGATAGACACCAACGTCAAGGGACTGCTCAACATCACCAGGATGATAGTGCCCGGAATGGTGGAAAGAGACCGCGGCCACGTCATCAACATAGGCAGTGTAGCGGGCGATGCGGCATATGCCGGCGGGGCCATCTATTGTGCAACCAAGGCTGCCGTCAAGACCATCAGCGACGGACTGAGGATAGATGTGGCAGGCACAAGGGTCAGGGTTACCAACCTGAAGCCCGGCCTGGTGGAGACCAACTTCTCAAACGTCAGGTTCCATGGTGACGGCGAGCGCGCGGCCCGGGTATATGAAGGAATCAAGCCGCTCACCGGTGATGACATAGCAGACGTGGCACTGTATGCGGCATCGGCACCGGAACACGTGCAGATAGCCGAAGTGCTCATCCTTGCCACACATCAGGCAAGCGGCAGCGTAGTGGTCAGAAAGAAATGACGGAAGAGGGCATCAGGAGTTGCCTCTCTGGTAGAGGTACCTCTTGATGCTCCTTTTCGGAGTGCGCTCGAAATCCTCGGGCATGAACTCTATGGCCTTGATACGGGAATAGTTCGGCAGTTCCCTGTTGATTTCGGGCAGAGCCTCCCTGATTCTTGCCTCGACGTCCGCCTTGCTCAGGGAATCCAGGCTTCCCTGCTGATAATCGGGATATACGAGAGCGGTAAGTCCGCCAGCATCCTCGATCACGAGGGAATCCACGACATAGGCGGCGTTGTTCAGCAGACCCTCTATTTCCTCCGGATATATGTTCTGTCCCGAAGGACCGAGTATCATACACTTGGACCTGCCCTTGAGATAGAGGTATCCGTCCCTGTCCACAATTCCC
This sequence comes from Bacteroidales bacterium, assembly GCA_016295455.1. Taxonomy (GTDB): domain Bacteria; phylum Bacteroidota; class Bacteroidia; order Bacteroidales; family UBA932; genus Cryptobacteroides. The sequence goes on along the minus strand of JAEDLE010000020.1, from coordinate 26,644 downwards.
ATATCTCCTGTCCTGAGCCAGCCGTCATAGGTGAACGCGTCCGCGGTGGCCTGAGGGTTCTTGTAATAGCCAAGGAAGACGTTCGCTCCCTTCACCTGAACTTCGCCCGGTATATGCTCAGGGTCTTCCGAATCTATCCTCAGCTGCATATTCGGAGCGATATCCCCGCAGGAGAAGAGTTTGACCTTGGAGGCGTTGGCATATGTAATGATTGGCGCGCACTCGGTCATTCCGTACCCTACGGTATATGGAAATCCGATCTTGTTGAAGAAACGCTCGACCTCCGGGTTGAAGGCGGCGCCGCCTATGATAACCTCGAAGAAATTGCCGCCGAAGGCGTTGACCAGTTCCTTGAGTATCTTTTTCTCAAGCAGCGAGTCCAGGCCGGGTATCTTGAAGAAAAGACGGTTTCTGTCTATGACAGGCTTGAGTTTGGACTTGTAGATCTTTTCTATGATGAGCGGAACGGCAATCACCACGTGAGGTCTGATTTCGGCGAAGGCCTGGAGTATCACCTTGGGACTCGGCACCCTGGTCAGGAAATGCACGTGGGCGCCTATTGTCATCTCATAGAGAAACTCGAACATCATTCCGTACATATGGGCCAGAGGGAGCATGGACACGACCTCGGTGCGGCAGTCAAGCTGGGGAAGAGCCTTGTCCCTTGCGAAGTTGATGTTCGACCACAGAGCCCTGTAGGGCACCATCACCCCTTTTGAGAAGCCCGAAGTGCCTGAGGTATAGTTGATCAGGGCAAGTTCTTCAGCCTCGTCAACAGCATAAGCGATGTCCTCGGGGCCGAATTCGTTAGGGTACTTCTGTCCGAAATATTCATTCAGATGCGCCCGTACCATGGCCAGTTCGGGGCTCGAGGCATATGCGAACTTAAGATTGTTTATCAGCACCACGACCTTGAGCTGAGGCATCTCCTCGACGTCAAGGCCTTCCCAGGTCACGTCGTCCACGAAAAGGACCTTTGCCTCGGAATGGTTCACCAGATAGTGTATGTTTCCGGACTTGAACTCATGCAGTATGGGCACAGGCACTGCACCATAGGTCAGGGCCGAGAGGAAGCACACGCCCCAGTTCGCCTGGTTTTTCGAGCATATGGCGACCTTGTCCCCCTTGGCCAGACCGCATTTCTCAAAAGCTATGTGCAGTTTCGCTATCCTGTTTGCCACCTCGCTGTACGAGAGCGTCACGCCCTGATAATTGGACAGCGCAGGGCGGTCCCAATGTTTCCTGAAGCTCTCCTCGAGCATCTTGTTCACAGACTGAAATTCTGCCATTTTTCTGTTTTTCAAATGATTTGCGGCACAAATATCACATATTTCGCCATATTATTTCGGAATTCTCTGTAATCTGGAACACTATTACAGAGAAATTTTCTATTTTTGCAGGAAAAGTTGACAAATAAGGAGCTTCGAATATGACGGACAGCAGTTATTCTTCCCAGAGGATAGGACTCGACTATATGCTCAGGCACGAGAAAGTAAGTTTCTCGGACCGCGACATACTCATCATTGACAGCATAGGCAGCTTCAGCCGCATATCCACCACAATGGAGATGGATATGGTGCTGGTCATCATCTGCGACAAGGGCAAGCTGCAGCTGGACCATAACGGCTCGTCCCTCAGCCTGGCAGTGAACGACATGATGATATGTCCTCCGGGAGTCAAGCTGGACAACATACTCAGCAGCCCGGACTTCCACGCCATCATGTTCGGATTCACCTACGAGATGTTCCAGAAGACCATCTGCTCCACCAATGACATATGGTCGCTGCTGCTCTACGCCACCAGGAATCCGGTGTTCAAGCTCTCCGACCATGACATGGAGCTGGCCAGGACCTATCTGAGAATAGTAAAGCTCAAGATGGAGGCGGAGAGGGACTTCTTCTTCAACGAGATTATGCACGCGCTCATGAAGACGGTCTTCTATGAGATGTGCGTCATCATAAACAGGGAGATCAAGCCCGGCGAATCGGACGAGGAACTGGGACAGAGCAACCAGATATTCAAGAAATTCATCGAGGCCATAGCCAACAGCGGCTGCAGGGAGAGGAGTGTCGCATACTTCGCGCAGAAGCTGTGCATATCCCCAAAGTACCTGTCGTTCATCACCAGGAGCGTCAGCGGCAAACCGGCGCTGGAATGGATACTCGAGTACTGCACCGACGGCATAGCACACGAACTGAAGTACTCCGACAAGACCATCAAGGAGATATCCAACGAGTTCAACTTCCCTACCATATCCTCATTCGGAAAGTTCGTGAAGAAGAGGCTCGGGATGTCCCCGCGTGAATACAGGATGAAGAACAGATGAGTTGCGGAGCGATGGTCGAGGTCAGCATAGTCATAGTGTGCATGAACAGGTTGGACAACCTGTATCCCTGCCTCGAGAGCATAGCCCGCCATACGGAGGTCGAGCACGAGACCCTGGTGGTGGCTTATATGTTCAGTCCCGAAAACCTGAAGAAGGCAAGGAGGGATTTCCCGGACGTGACTTTCATTGTAAGCGACTGTATAAGAGGATTTTCCGAGAACAATAACCTGGCCTTGAGACAGGCGCGGGGACGCTGGTGCTTCGTGCTGAACGACGATACCGAGATGCACTCCGACGTGATCGGGGCGTTGCTGGAGGATTTCAGCAAACTGCCTTCTGACTGCGCCATAGTCAGTCCCAAGCAGCTCAACACCGACGGCAGCCTGCAGCTCTGCGGACGCCCGCCCTATCCGGCCCGGAACTACCTCCTCCAGCAGTTCCACCTCTATTCCGAACCCGCCGACAACGTCAGCGGCAGGGAGAGCGTATTCGGCCAGGTCTACAGGACCTGGAACATCTGCGGCGCCGCCTTCCTCATCCGCACAGACATTTTCAGGGAACTGGGCTTCTTCGACGAGAGATATTTCTTCACCCCCGAGGACATAGCCCTCTCAACCCTCGCCATAAGCAGGGGCTATTCGGTATATGTCGACGCGGGAGTCAGCATAGTACACAAGTGGAAGGCCACCTCGTCGAGAATGCTGCCCGCGACCAGGCCTGCCGCCATCAGGGGCAGCCTGATGTTCTTCAGCGGGGGCAGCCGGGCCAGATACCTGCTTCTGGCCGCCGGAGTCTGGTGCGCCGAATTCCTGAAACTGGTCAAGGCGGCAGTCCGGAACGGCCTGGATCCTACTGACGAAAGCAGGCTCAGGCTCAGCACCTGCAGGAACATAGTCAGAAGCATATTCACAAGAAAGACTCCGAAGGAGCTGTTCACCCTGTACTATAATCAGTTAAGATCTCAATCATGAACAGGACTCTCGTAATAGTGGTGACCTTCAACGGAAGGAAGTGGATGGACGGCTGTCTGGGCAGTCTGCGGCGCTCCGCCCGAAAGGCGGACGTGCTGGTGGTGGACAACGCGTCCACGGACGGCACTGCGGAATATGTCAGGGAGCATTTCCCGGAATGCCGGCTGCTGGCCTGTCAGGACAACCTCGGCTTCGGGCAGGCGAACAACTTGGGCTTGGAAAGCGCAGTCAGGGAAGGCTACGAATTCGTGTACCTGCTGAATCAGGATGCCCGGGTTACGGAAGAGACCATAGGAAGGCTTGAAGATGCCTGCAGACCGGGTTACGGCATACTCAGCCCCATACAGAAAGGGGCCTCGGGCAGGCTGGACGCCAACTTCCAGGACAAATGCGGAGCCCTCATCCAAAAGGGCGGCGAGCTGGTGAAGGTTCCTTTCGTGATGGCGGCGCACTGGTTCATCCCGACATCCGTAGTCAGGAAGGTTGGCGGCTTCTCCCCCGCCTTCAGGATGTACGGTGAGGATGACAATTACATAGACAGGCTGCACAGGCTCGGGCTGGACTGCCATGTCCTGAAAACTGCGGAAGGCATTCACGACAGGGAGGGCAGGAAAGACACGAAGGAAAGGAAGATGCGCCTCAAATGCACCGGCGCCCTGCGCAGACTGATGGACCCGCGCAGATGCTGGGCCTTCGCCCTGGCGAAAATGCCTGCAGAACTGCTTGCGACGGGCATAAAGAACCTCAGCCTCATACCTTTAAGCTACATTTCCAGTCTGTGGAGCCGTCGCAGGGAACTGCGGGCGCTAAGGGAAGAATCCCTCAAAGAGGGCGCATTCCTCAAGTTGCAGGAGTCCCGTTCATCCTCAGGAAAATCCTGAAGCACAGACGTTTGACAGCATTCCAGGCATCTCTAGGAAAACTCTTGCGATAAGGCGCGTCGTGCACGACGTAACGGAATTCCCGGCAGTTTCTGGCGCTGGCCTCACCGCCAAGCAGCAGGTCCTGCGGCATACCGTTCTTCCACATGCAGTACTGATGGGTCATCTGGTCCCTTGCGGTATATTCGGACAGCAGAGTCCACCAGAGCCTGTCTGTCGCCACCACCTTCGGATCATTGTGCGCCCTAAGTATCACATTTGTCTCCATCAGTCCGCCGTGACGCGGAAAGCCCTGACTTTCAAGGAAGCGGCATACCCTCGCAAGACGGAAAAAAGACTCGCGGCCATTGCTGTAGATGCGGAAAGCCTCGTCGTACACATCGTCCCTCTGCGGATGCCTGATCCCGGACCAGAGCACTCCCCCGTCCATCTTTCCCTGAAGGATTTCCATCAGTGACGCGGATGCGGGAATCACGTTCCCGTCCACCCAGAGGCTGTAGTCATAGTCAGGAAAAAGTTCGTGCGGATGGAGCTTGTGCCATCTGGCTGTCAGCTGGGCGTTCTTCTCCCTGTGTACGGGATTGCGCAGCTGCCATACCTTCCGCTTCACGTCATGGTCGGTAAAACACACGAAATCCACTCCGGGAAATATGACGACCGGATCCACAAGTATATCATAAGCACCTGTAATACAGGTATATATAACCAAACGTCCCATAATCAGTCAGTTTTTCTCAAGCGTCCGAGCCTACTTCGGACCACAGCCTTCTCTCCCGGAGTGAGCGCCAGCAGCCAGGATGCCGGCAGCACCGCCGACACAGAGGTCAGAAGCACCAGCGCCAGACGCGGCAAGCCCTCGGGCATGCCCAGACGCAGCGCCAGAGGCAAAGGCACGGCACAGAGCGTCACCGCCGCAAGGCGGAGTAAGAGTTTCAGGTATATGCCGACGGGGAATCCGGTATCCCTGTGGACCAGAGCAAGCCTCAGCCCGCCCGTAAGCAGATATACCAGGAAGAAAAGCGGATATGCCGACCAGGCCGGGGCGCCCAGGCGGAATGCCAGCCAGACCAGGGGCAGCAACAGATACGACACGCCTCCCGTCAGCAGGAAATAACGGCGTACCTTTCCGGTCGCAAGCTGTATGGTATGGAGCGGATTGACCACCATCTCCAGCAGGGTGCAGAAGCCCAGGCTGACGAACAGGTCGGCATATTCCGGAACATCCACAAGCCACAGTTCCAGAAGCTTGTGTGATTCCAGGCAGAGCGGCAGCATCAGGGTGAGGATGATCAGGTAGGCATATTTCGAAGCCTTGCGCGCGAGCAGGAAGCAGTAGTCGCGGTCTCCGGAGGCCCAGGACTTGGTAATCTGGGGGTTGAAGGCCGTCAGCATATTCGAGATGAAGAGCTTGACCATACCTTCGACCTGGGTCGCCACGCCCCTGGCTGCATTGACGGCGACTCCGAAGAAGAGGTTGGAGACGACGTTCACGCCCTGGGTGTTGAGTATGTAGGATCCCGATCCGAAGAAGCTCCAGAGGGCGAATGAAAGCATTTCCGAGAAGAGTGGCGGGTCCCAGGAGGGCAGACCGCGGCTTTCGGTGAAATGACGGCGGCAGTAGATGCCATAAACCAGTCTGGTGAGAAAGGCCACCGCCAGCATAAGCAGGGCATAGCTGCGGAGCTTGTCGAAAGGCGACCAGGCCAGAAGCAGGGCCACGGCAAGCTTGAGAAAGGCTTCCATCAGGCTGATGAGGGCATATGCACCCATCTTTTCGTGGGCGAGTATGACCGCGTTATACGGTACGGAAAGCAGATTGAGCACCAAGACCGCCACGGAGGTATGGAGCACGAAGGAAGCGGCGTCCATACGCCCTGCGGGTATGTCCATCCTGTGATGCAGGAACCGGGCTCCGGCTGTTTCAACCAGCAGCACCAGAACCAGGGAAATCAGAATCTGTATGAAGACAGAAGCGCCGAAAACCCTTCTCAGCCTGTCCCCGTCGCCCCGACCTATCTCATAGGTCAGGAAACGCTGGGTCGCCGTGGATATGGCGCCGGTGATGAAGGTGAAGACGGTGACCAACCCGCCGACGGCGTTGTAGATGCCGTAGTCATCCACTCCGAGACTGCGCAGTATCACCCTGGAGGTGTACAGGCCGACGAAGAGCATCAGCAGCATACGGAAATAGAGCATCACAGTGTTGCGTGCGATGCGGCTGCTGCTGTCAGAAATATCTTCCCTTCTCGGAGCCATATCCCGCAAGTTAGGAATTTTCAGATACGATAGCAACAGGAAGCCGTCCTGAAATGTTCCTCCCCTGCGGGAAAGCTGCCGGTAAAGTCAGAAAAGGGGCGTCATCTGCCGAGGCTGAGCCTGAGACCGAAGTTTACGCTCCTGCCGTTGCCCCAATATCCCGTGAGGGTGGCCATGTCGTGGCCCGAACCGTCCTTGCTCCTCTCCACATAGAAGGAGTCGGTGATGTTGTCCACGTTCAGGAACAGCACCAGGGAATTGCCGCGGAAAGCGCCCTCCCATTGCAGTCCGGCATTCAGCATATGCCAGGAAGGGAGCCTGCAGGAATCGCTCCTGTCATCTGCAGCAGTCCTGGTCACAGGGTCGAAGTCCGCCCACAGCCTGTCGTTGTAGTTCCAGGACGCCCTCAGCCTGAAGCCCTTGGGCAGTTCGAGTTCAGCGCTGAGGCCGAGCTGGGTCTGAGGGGCGTCTCCGACGTGGAGACCGTCGGCATAGACATTCACCTCGCCCATCGGGCGCAGGGTCTCGGGGTCATAGAGGGTTGCATTCACGTCGTTCTTCCACCTCCAGTCTCCCAGGGAAGCGAAGGCATCCATCCTGACGCAGCTCCATGGCTTCCAGAAGAACTCCGCCTCCACGCCCGTATGCAGGGCGTCAAGGCCGCGTATCATATATTTGTAAGGATCCACATCGACGGTCTTGAAGGAAGGGCTGGTGAGGGTCCTGTCCTTCCAGTAAGCGTAATATGCAGTCACTTCGAGCCCGTGCCTGGCGCCCACGTGACGGAAGCCGATCTCTCCCAGCATATTCTTTTCATTCACGACATCCTTCGATATCTCATTGCTGCCGCCGGAGAAGAAGGTGCTGGCATATGGCGCCCTGTTGTAATATGCCGCATTGGCATAGAGTTTCAGTCTGCCGCCAAGGGGATGGAGTATGCCCGCCTTGACGCTGTAGCCGCAGCTGGACGCCCAGCCGCTGAAACGGTCTTCCGGGAGATAATTGTAGTCATCCCAGCGGCGTATGCCGGTAGCGCTTGCGGAAAGGCCGAGGGTCATCACCGTGGAGCGCTTCGCTCCGGCCCTGTAAGTCCCGAGCAGATAGATGGTTCCGTAGTGCTGGGTCCTGCCGTTGTCGGTGCGCACATAATCCCCCACTTTCTTTATCGGATTCCTGCCGTTGAGTCCGCAGAGAGCCTTCTTCGCATAGTCCTCGTACCAGTAGTCGGCTCCGAGCAGGTCTGTAATCTGTTCCCTTTCCCAGGTGTCGTAGAGCTGGTAGTGGAAGCCCGCATCGATGGTGAAGGCGTCACCGAACTCTTTCACGACGTCGGACTTGGCACCGAACTGGGTGTGCCCTGCCAGATAGTCCGTCATTATGTTCACAGCCCTGCGGCCGTCGGAGTCCGGGGTCACATTACGGTTGAAGGCGATGGCGGCGTCCCAGTCTATCTGTCCGGCATCCACGCTGCCCTCAGGGGCGAGGAACGAGGCGATGCGCTTGCCTGTACTCTCCGTGTAAAAGCCTCCTCCTGAAGCTATTGCAAGGTAGATGCTGTTCACCAGCCTGAGGCCTTCGCGGCCGTCCCTGTCTCCGTCATAGCTGTGCTGGAGAGTGAAATACGGCTTGAAGTAGTTGTTCCTGGAGAGGGTGCGGCTCACGCGCGTTCCGTCCTCGAGGGTCTGCCATCCCCAATTCTTGCTGTAGCTCCTGCCGTATGTCTCGACCTCTGCGAGGCTGAGTCTCTGTGAGCGCTGGGAATGCTGTTCCGGGGAACCGAGGGCGGTGAGGGCGAGACTGTGGGCGTGACGGAAGTTCTTGATCACGGTGAGGGCATAGGACCAAGTGCTGAGCTCCGTACAGTCGGCATAGCTGCTGCCCATGTTGTGCGAGCCCATCAGGTTGAAGACCCATCCCCTGCCCAGGTCTCCTGAATTCACAGCCACAAATATCGACGTGGTGCCATATCCCGTATGGGATATTCCCGCCTGTGCATATGGTTCCGAGGACGGCTGGGTGGTGATGATGTTAATCGTGCCTCCGACGGAGTTGTCGGAGACCATGGAGTTGCCTATGCCTTTCTGGAGCTGAATGGAACCTGTTGCGTCGGCAAGGCCCATCCAGTTGTTCCAGTACATATTGCCGGAGGTCAGGCCGGAAATCGGTATTCCGTTGAGCAGCACGGAGATATTCTCCTGCTTGAAACCGCGGATGTTGATTTTCGCATCCCCGAAGCTTCCGGTCTCGGGGCTGGCGTACACGCCGGGTATTTCCCTCATCAGTTCGGGATAGCTGTGTCCGGTGGCTTTCGTGCGGATTTTGTCGGAATTGATGTCGGTGACCCTCACGGAAGTGGTGCTAAGGTCGGCGATGCGGGCGGATATGACCGTCGCGTCGAGGTTGTAAACGGCTGCGGTGTCTGTCGGCGCATGAGAGTCCACAGGACCGTGCGCCACCGCCAGCAGAAGCGGCAATGTCAATGATAACATGTCGAGTCAGTTGTAATTGGTTAAACAATAAATACAATCTGACAGGGTATATGCACCCCCGCGCAGGCAGAGGAGCAATCTTCTTCCATCCGGACTTTACCGTCGGTGCCGTAGTTTCAACGGCTCAGCCGCAAGGCCAGAACGGCCTGTGCGGGTCGCGGACTATACCGCCGGTTGGGACTTTCACCCGACCCTGAAGATCAGGCGCAAATTTAGACATTCATATGGTATTGTCAAGAGGGAATACGGCTTTTTTTCGTATATTCACGCTGTTTTCCGCCCTCCCTATGCCATTATGGACACTCCGGAGGGTGCTTTGTACCATTTTGACTGCAACAGATCCTGTTTCAGTAAGCCGTAATGAACTTTTATCACATGAAAGCATATACAAAACTTGTCTGCATGCTCGCAATGGGCTGCGCCATAGCCGCCGGAACGGCCACGTCGGCATATTCAACGGAAAAGGATAATCCGGAAAGGAAGGAGGCCGGAATGACTGCGGTCAGGACGGCGGAGGTCCCGAAGAAAATGGTGTTCGCGGGACAGACCGTAGATTTCAGTCGGGAGGACTTTTATGAGAGGATGGACAGGGAAATCGTAGCCTTCACCTTCATGCATACGAACTCGGTGCTGGCGCTCAAGCGTTCGGGCATTTATTTTCCTGTGGTGGAACCCATACTCAAGGAAATGGGGCTGCCGGATGACCTGAAGTACCTGATGGTGATAGAGAGCAATCTCGACCCGACCGCGAAGTCTTCCGCGGGAGCAGCGGGGCTGTGGCAGCTGATGACTGCGACGGCAAGGTCCCAGGGACTGGAGGTGAATTCCAACATCGACGAACGCTATCACGTCGAGAAGGCTACCAGGGCTGCCTGCAAGCTGCTCAAGTCCTATTATGAAGAATATGGTGACTGGCTGACCGTCGCCGCCGCCTACAATGCGGGGAAGAACGGAATCGACAGGAGGCTCGCGGAGCAGCGCCAGGCCAGTGCTGCGGACCTGTGGATGACCGAGGAGACCATGAGATACATGTTCAGGATGATGGCTGCGAAGATGATGTTCGAGAATCCGCAGGCCTTCGGCTTCGACGTGCCGGAGAAGAGCCGCTACAGCCGCAAACCGCCGCGGGAGACGGTGACGGTGACCTCTACGGTGAAGGACCTGGTGGAGTTTGCCGGGCAGCACGGGGTGAGCTACGCCCAGCTCAAGAGGGCTAATCTCTGGCTGAGGGAATCCAGCCTTCAGGACGAGTCGGGCAGGACTTACAGGGTGGTGATACCGGCGGAATGAGACGCAGCCCCCGAGCCTCAGCAAGCAGGCATATTTATGAAAAAACCCTGTCCGGCAAGGATGGAGTTTATCATTTTTTTAATATCTTTGCAGTCCGTATGAAGTACGGATTTGATAACGAAAAGTATCTCAGGATACAGTCTGAACACATCAATGAGCGCATCGCTCAGTTCGGCAACAAGCTTTACCTCGAACTCGGAGGCAAGTTATTCGATGATTTCCACGCAAGCCGTGTACTGCCGGGATTCAAGCCCGACAGCAAGTTGCGTATGCTCGAAAGGCTCAGGGACAGGGCTGAGATCATCATAGTAATCAGCGCCATAGACATAGAGAAGAACAAGGTGCGCCAGGACCTGGGCATCACCTATGACATGGACGTGATACGCCTGCGCAACGAGTTCATCGGACGGGGGATGGAGGTCAATTCCGTGGTGATAACCCACTACAACGGACAGAGCAGCTCCATCGCCTTCCGCCACAAGCTGGAGAGCATGGGCATCCGGACTTATTGCCACTACACCATCGAAGGTTACCCGAACAATGTGGCCCTCATCGACTCGGAGGACGGTTTCGGAAGGAATGACTATGTCGAGACCACGAAGCCCCTGGTTATCGTGACGGCTCCGGGGCCGGGCAGCGGCAAGATGGCAGTGTGCCTTAGCCAGCTCTATCAGGAGAACAAGAGGGGCATCAAGGCGGGATATGCCAAGTTCGAGACTTTCCCGGTCTGGAACCTTGCCCTCAAACATCCTGTGAACATAGCCTACGAGGCGGCCACGGCCGACCTGAACGACGTCAACATGATAGACCCGTTCCACCTGGAGGCCTACGGCAAGATAGCCGTGAACTACAACAGGGACATAGAGATATTCCCGGTGCTGAACGCCCTGTTCGAGGGCATTTACGGCGAAAACCCGTACAAGTCCCCTACGGATATGGGTGTGAATATGGTGGGCTTCTGCATGAGCAATGAGGATGTCTGCTGTGACGCCGCGAGGGATGAAATCATACGCCGCTATTACACAGCCCTGAACAAGATGGCTGACGGCGGCTGCAATGAAAGCGAAGTCAACAAGATAAACATCCTGATGAAGCAGGCCAAGATCACTCCTGAGTACAGGAAGGCGACCGTGGCTGCCAAAGTCCGACAAGAACTCTCGGAGGTGCCTTCGGCAGCGATAGAGCTTTCTGACGGTACCATCATCAGTGCGGAGACCAGCGACCTGCTCGGTCCCAGCGCGGCTCTCCTGCTCAACGCGACCAAGCATATAGCCGGAATAAGCCACGATGTAAAGCTGATACCTCAGGATATGATAGAGCCTATACAGAAGATGAAGGTTTCATATCTGCACGGCAAGAATCCGAGGCTGCATACCGACGAGGTTCTGGTGGCGCTTGCCATGCTGAGCGAGAAGGACGAGAACTGCCGCAGGGCTCTGGAGAAGCTGCCTGAACTGAACGGATGCCAGGTTCACTCCACGGTGATGCTGAGCGAGGTGGACAGGACCATATTCAGGAAACTAGGAGTGGAGCTGACCTGTGACCCGGTGAGGAAGGTGAAGAAATGACGGGGTTGGCTGATTGAGCGGGTTGAGTGGAGTGATTTAGGGACGGGTCTGCGAAAGACGGGAAATGTGCGAGGGAAAAGTTTCGCAAGCGGCACAATTCTCGGATTGTTGGAAACATTTTTGACTTGCGAAACTTGTGTAGTACTATATGAAGAAAATAATCACCTGTATGGCACTGGCCTGTGTTATGGCACTGTGCTGCACCGCCCAGGAATCTGAACAGGACCTGACGGCGAAATATGATGCCGCGCTGTTGGCCGCAGGCACTCCCGCTCCTGATTTTAAACTGGTCACTCCGGATGGAGACACTCTGACACTCAAGGATTTCAGGGGCAAATACCTCGTACTTGACTTCTGGGCAATATGGTGCAAGGACTGCATCGCCGCCCTCCCTCATGTAGAGGCTGCCTTTGAAAGATTCCGTGACAAGGATGTGATGTTTCTGGGCGTGTCGCTGGATGACAACAAGGACAACTGGGTAAAGGGTATCAAAGATTACCGTCTGGAGTACCTCCACGGTTCCGAACTGAAGAAATGGCGTAGGACAGATATCGCTCCGGCATATGCCATTGACTGGATTCCAACCATCTATATCATTGACCCTCAGGGAAAAGTGGTGCTGGGCACCATCAGCGTGGACAAGGCCGTCAAGACTCTGGAGAGAATCACCGCCGGCAAATAAACCCCAGACAGAATTTTACAGAAATGGCTGAAAGTCAATTGACTTTCAGCCATTTCTATTTCGGTCGGCAGCCTGCCGTGAAGCGCCAGGGTAACGGCCACGGATCGAGGCTTTCCGTGGCGAAGGGAGACACCACATAATACATTCACAACGCCGTGTGACGGGCGGCAACGGATGCAGACCCTAGCCGCCCGCGGCTGTGAGCGGGTGGCTCGAACGAAGTGAGAGACGGGATGGAGCGCGAAGCGCGGAAGGTCTGCACCGTCGCTGCCAAGGCTACGGCCCGAAGCGAGGCTTTCCCCGCCGAAACGCCAAGACCTAAAGCCATAACACGCAAGGCTCAATGCTTTTCCAGGCGGAGGCAACGGTCGATGCAAGGCGGAAGTTCTTCGGCGTAATGGGTAACCATAATCAGAGTACGGTCATGATCAGAGCAGTACTCCTCGATCAAGTTCCTGACCACAAGCCTGTTGGCATTGTCAAGGCCATGAAGCGGCTCATCCAGAATCAGAAGGTCAGGGTCCCTCACGAAAGCACGGGCGACCAGAACCAGCCGCTGTTCCCCGCTTGAAAGAGACAGGAAACGCCTGTCCCTGAGGTCAGCTATGCCCAACTTCTCCATCCATCGGAGTGCAGTCCCGATTTCCAGGTCGTCCGGCACGGTAAACATCCCGTGATAGTCCTTCAGCCCTCCCGCCACGATATTCACGGCAGGAATGTCACGTTTGAAACTGCGGTGCAGTTCAGGGCTCACATAGCCTATATGCTTCTTGATGTCCCATATGCTCTCGCCGCTGCCCCTGCGATGTCCGAACAGGGATATCCTGCAGGCATATGCCTGGGGATTGTCGGCACAGACAAGGCTGAGCAGAGTGGATTTCCCGGAACCGTTGGCCCCCACAAGAGCCCATCTTTCTCCCCTGCGGACGACCCAGTCAAGGTCTTTGAGTATGGTCCGTTCCCCGTAGCGTATGCTGACTTTCTCCAACCTTACCACCTCGGGGGCAGCCGATTCCGTCCCCCGCAGAGAATCCGCACAAGAGAAAACTCCACATCCGTCAACACCGGAAACCGCCACGGGCACCGCCTTCTCCTCCAGCAGAGGCCTATCCGTCAAGGTCAACTTCCATTCCGCAAGAGTCAACTTGGGCTGCACGACCTGATCCTTCACAGGGACAACGTGGGTGATGTAATCCGGCATCTCATCAAACCTGGACAGAACCAGTACAAGACGGGTACGGCCTGACGAAGCAATCGCCCTAAGCCTGCCGTCCAGTTCTTTTCTAGAAGCGGCATCCAGCCCGACGAAGGGACTGTCCAGTATCAGGACACATGGCTCGCCCTCCAGGACCTTGGAAAGGCTGTACTTGCGCAGTTCTCCGCTCGACATCAGCACCCTGCTGTCCCTCACATCCCACTGATTCCAGCGCTGCTGATGATAGTAGTCCCTGTCAGTCTCCCCGCCATAGCAGTCACGGAACTCCAGACACTTCACGTTATCACAGACATAACGTCTTGTTGGAGAAGGAAATGAATATGCCACCGTCCCTGACTTGAGCGGATGCCTTGCGAGTATGATGTCCACAAGCTTGCTCTTGCCGGAGGCATTGGGACCGTATATGGCGACATGCTCGTCACTCCCGAGGGCGAAATCCACAGGTGCGGCCAGGCACCACTCCTCCTTCATCGGAATCCCGGCACGGATACGTATCACGTCAGACGTTGCCATATTCAGAAAATGAGGGGAAAAAACGGGGAGTTAGCGTCGGCTTATGCTGCCGTTCGCGAGGTTGAGTATGTATTTGAAAGTCGTCTTGCCCTTGTAGTAGAAAAGGGTGAGATTGCTCTGGTTCGAGAAATAGATGGAGTTGAGCAGACGGCCGTTCTTTCTGTCGGTGCAGACAGGTTCCGCCCAGGCGAGGGAGTAGCTGCCGCTTTTCTTGTTATAGGCCACTACCACGGTGTAGCCCCTGAGGTCAAACAGCGCAGCCCTGTATGAGCCGCCGTCTTCCTTCGCGGCCTTTGAATATGCCGACACAAGGGAACATTCCGGATCAAGCTGGCCCATATATATCCTTGTCGCCTTTCCCTGGGCCGCAGGGTTCTTGGATAGCCACCATTCTATGGCCTGGTCGGTCATAAGGTCTGCCTTGGATATGAAGACAAGACTCTCATCCGAATGAAGCCTTGCACTTGCCCACTGCATCTCCGGACGGTCCATACCCTCGACGAAGGTCTCGTCCGACTGACCTTCTATCCTCCCGTCAGCCAGACGCTTGCCGAGAAATGAGAGAGCCTGGTGCTCGTGTCCGGCACCATAGACGTTCACCGACTTCATAACCTGGCCATCGCCTTCACGGAGAGTCTCGTAACTGAAGAACCGGACACCGCCGCTGACCGTGTCGGTGCAGGCGCTGACCTCTTTGAGAGTCAGGTCTGCGGACATACCCACGGGATAACGTACATTTTCCGCAATATGCCAACCTGTCTTGCGGTCAGGAAGTATCCGTATCACCCTCACGGCGCAAGTGTCCCTGAGAGGCTGGAAACAGATAATGCCAGGTCCGCTGACCTCTTGGGTAACGGCGGAAGTGAACATTGCGCCTTCAGGGAGAAGGCTGCGGCATATGGAGTCGGCCCGGGCTGCATCTGGTACCGGCATTGTGTCCGGGGCCTGTGACGAAATGCTCTTTCTGACATTTGAGCAGGAAGCGAGCGCAAGTGCTGCCGCGAGGCAGAGTATGATGGTTCTTGTTTGCATATTTCAGATATCTGTTGAATGAATATGGCAGCGGTGTCCCGGCTATCTGGTCAGGCTGTCCAGCAGGGCGCTGCAGCCGTCGTGAACCTGACGCCAGGTCAGTTCGAAATCCCCGCTGTACCAAGGATCCGCGATATCCCCGGGAATGTCGGTCAGGTCGAGCAGGCGGCAGAGTTTCCCCTTATCATCATTTCCTATGATTCTGAGGATGTTGGCCTCGTTGTACCTGTCCATATACACGATATGGTCGTAATAATCGTAGTCGTGGCGGGTCATCTTCCTTGCCTTCTTGGCAGAGCAGTCTATGCCGTCGGCATTGAGGAGCCTGCGTACCGGAGGGTACACCCCGTTTCCGATTTCTTCGGAACTGGTGGCGGCAGAGGCTATCTCGAACGAGTCCCCGAGCCCCGCCTCACCGACCATCTTCTTCATAACGAACTCTGCCATAGGAGACCTGCATATGTTCCCGTGGCAGACGAACAGTATCTTTGTCTTCATCGGCTATTCCTTGACTGCGGGAGCTGCCTGGGCAGGCTGAGGCTTGCCTGAAAGCTTCTCGAACTCGCCGTCAGCAAGCATCTTGCAGTTGCCGTTGAACTGGGCTCCGAGCTCGACTACCAGCCTCCTAACGTGAAGGTCTCCGTTGACCTTGCAGCCTTCCTTGAGGGAGAGAGTGTCCCTGACATACAAGCCACCGGTGATTTCCCCCCATAAATCAACGTTCTCGCAGATGATGTCCCCATTGATGACCGCCTTGTCCCCGATCACCACCCTGCCCTTGGAACTGATCTTCCCTTCGAAATTTCCGTCTATGCGGATGTCGTTCGGGGATATGATTTCGCCCTTGATGATGGTGCCGGATGAGATCCTGCTGACTTCGTTCACGTTTACTGTCGTTTCAGGTAACTTTGCCATATGGTCGATTGATGTTATTTCGGTTCAGATTCTTGGTGGTTATGCTACAGGCCCTTTCCGTGACAGTTCTTGAACTTCAGACCTGAGCCGCAAGGGCAAGGGTCGTTCCTGCCGACGGTCTTCTCGACGTGCACAGGCATATTCGCCTTGCGTTCACCGTTGGTAGTCAGGTTGTTCCTGCTGGTCTGCATCCGGCTCATGTCGGTGCGCTGCTGCTGTACAGGACGGGCCTGCTCACTTTCGCGTACGTTCACGAACGCCCTCAGAAGGAATGAAAGCACATCCTTGTTGAGGCTTTCGAGCATGGATGAGAAGAGGTTGTAGCTCTCAAGCTTGTAGACCACGAGAGGGTCTTTCTGCTCGTATGCGGCATTCTGGACTGACTGCTTGAGGTCATCCATATCGCGCAGATGCTGTTTCCAATGTTCGTCTATCTGCCAGAGTATGATGGTCTTGCTGAGCACTTTGGAGAGTTCCCTGCCCTCGGACTCATATGCCCTCTTGAGGTCTACCGGAAGGTTGAGCACACGGCGGCCGTCCGAAATCGGAACGGCTATTCTCTCGAACATGGTGCCCTTGGTCTCATAGACTTCCTTGATGACAGGATATGTCTTCGCGACGAGGGCCTCCATTCTCCTGTCATAGGAGTCGAATATCTGCTGGAACAGTCTTGAGGACAGTTCCTTGAGGTTCATCTTGGAGTACTCCTGCTCGCTGATGCCGGTCTCGATTGAGAGCTGGGCCATGATGTACTCGCAGAACTCGTCATACGCCATGCCCTCACACCTCTCGGCATAGATGTTCGCGGTGTCGAGTATCATGTTCATCACGTCGATCTCGATACGCTCTCCAGAAAGGGCGTTGCGTCTCCTGGAATAGACAGCCTCCCTCTGGTAGTTCATCACGTCATCATATTCAAGAAGTCTCTTGCGGACGCCGAAGTTGTTCTCTTCGACCTTGCGCTGGGCTTTTTCGATGCTGCTGGAGAGCATTGAGCTTTCGAGTGCGTCGTCTTCAGTCATCCCGAGCCTGTCGACCACGGCTGCAATCTTTTCCGATCCGAAGAGGCGCATCAACTTGTCTTCCAATGAGATATAGAAGGTTGAAGAGCCTGGATCCCCCTGTCGTCCGGCACGGCCTCGGAGCTGACGGTCGACGCGGCGTGAGTCGTGGCGTTCGGTTCCTATGATGGCGAGACCGCCCTTGGCCCTCACCTCAGGAGAGAGCTTGATGTCGGTTCCTCGACCTGCCATGTTGGTGGCGATGGTGACGGTGCTGGACTGGCCGGCCCTGGCAACAATCTCCGCCTCCCTCGAGTGCTGCTTCGCATTGAGGAGCTGGGCATCACGGATTCCGGCCCTCTCCATCATCCTGAGGAGGAGTTCGGAAGTCTCGACGTCGGTAGTACCCACGAGCACCGGCCTTCCGGCCTTCCTGAGCTCGAGCACGCGCTGGATCACGGCATTGTACTTGGCCCTCTTGGTCTTGTATATGAGGTCCTGTTCGTCCACCCTGATGACCGGCTTGTTGGTCGGAATCACGACTACGTCAAGCTTGTAGATGGACCAGAACTCGCCCGCCTCGGTCTCGGCGGTACCGGTCATTCCGGAGAGCTTGTGGTACATCCTGAAGTAGTTCTGCAGGGTGACGGTGGCAAAGGTCTGGGTAGGATCCTCGACCTTGACATTCTCCTTGGCCTCCACGGCCTGATGGAGTCCGTCGCTCCAGCGCCTTCCCTCCATGATACGTCCCGTCTGCTCGTCGACTATCTTGACCTTGCCGTCCACGATGATGTAATCCACATCTTTCTGGAACATCGCATATGCCTTCAGGAGCTGGATCATGGTGTGCACGCGCTCGCTCTTGAGCGAGAATTCCTGCATCAGGGCCTCCTTCTTCTCCTGCTTCTCCACAGGGCTGAGGTCCTCCTTCTCTATCTCGGCTATCTGGGTTCCAACATCAGGAAGGACGAAGAAGTCCGGGTTGTTCACGAAACTTGCGAGAAGGTCGTGGCCCTTGTCCGTCATATCCACGCTGTGGTGCTGCTCGCTGATGACGAAATAGAGGGGATCGGTGACTATGTGCATCTCCCTCTCGTTGTCCTGGAGGTAGTAGTTTTCTGATTTCTGGAGTATCTGCTTGATGCCGGGTTCACTGAGGAACTTGATGAGTGGCTGATACTTAGGCAATCCCTTGTGGCAGCGGAGCAGAAGCTTTCCGCCTTCAGCCTCGTCTCCTGCAGCGAGAGCCTTCTTGGCTTCGTTGAGGGTTGTGGTGACGAAGGAGCGCTGCATGGTGTAGAGTTTCTCGACATATGGCCTGAACTCCATGAACTGGTCGTCAGCCGCAGACTTTGCGACAGGTCCGGATATGATGAGAGGGGTTCTGGCGTCATCGATGAGGACTGAGTCGACCTCATCGACTATGGCGAAATGATGCTTCCTCTGGACGAGGTCGCCCATACTCATCGACATATTGTCCCTCAGGTAGTCGAAACCGAACTCGTTGTTGGTACCGAAGGTGATGTCGCACTCGTATGCCTTCCTGCGGGAGTCGCTGTTAGGCTGATGCTTGTCGATGCAGTCGACGGTCAGGCCGTGGAACATGTAGAGAGGGCCCATCCACTCGGAGTCTCGCTTGGAGAGGTAGTCATTGACGGTCACGACATGTACACCCTTGCCTGCCAGCGCATTGAGGAATACCGGAAGGGTTGCGACGAGGGTCTTTCCCTCACCCGTGGCCATCTCGGCTATCTTGCCCTGGTGAAGCACTATACCACCGATGAGCTGGACGTCGTAATGAACCATATCCCAGGTGATTTCATTGCCTCCGGCGAGCCAGTGGTTCTGCCATACGGCAACGCTCCTGCCGTCCCTTTCCTCGATGTGGACGAAGTCATGGTTGACGCTGAGCCTGCGGTCAGAATCGCTTGCCTCCACCACGATTTCCGGATTGCCCGCGAAACGTCTCGCGGTGGACTTCATTATCGCGAAGGCCTCCGGGAGTATTTCATTGAGAACGTTCTCGATTTCAGTGTCCTCGTCCTTGACAAGCTTGTCCGACTCAGTAGCGAGTTTCTCCTTCTCGTTGACCGGAATGTCCTTGTCGAGTTCGAGCCTGATCTGGGCTATCCTCTGCTCGAAAGGATCCGTCCTTTCCTGAATCTTTTTCCTGAGTGCCTGAGTCCTGGCACGGAGCTCGTCATTGCTGAGAGCGTCTATCTCCCCATACTTTGCAAGGACCTGCTGAAGGATAGGTTTCACCTGCTTCATGTCCCTGTCTGACTTGGAACCGAAAAGTTTCCTGAAGATATCTGATACCGCCATATTTCTGTCTTTAATTGATATTCCGAACAATTTACAAAAATAATCATATTCTCCAACAAATTCAAGCGATTGATGCTCAGCGATGTCATTTCATTGGAATTTCATAGGTGGACTATGAATTTACAACTTTACAAAAAAGCCTCCCAGCATAGCTGAGAGGCCGTTTTTGCAATATTTTTCGATGTCTAGAAGACGTATGCCACGCCGAGGTGAACCTGGTTTCTGTGAAGTGATGCTTTGTCAGAGGACCCGGTGTACCTGTTCACCATACCGAAGTCGTAGCCGACCTTTACCTGGAAGGCCTTGATGTTGAAGCCTACACCCAGGCCGAGAAGGCAGTCGAAGCGACCGTATTCGTCAGCGTCGTAGTTGTTGACGGTCTTCTCACCGGAGATGCCGCCTGCGCTGGCCTCAAGCTTGGTGCTGGATGCGAGACCGTATTCGAGGGTAGGACCCGCGAAGGCGAAGAGCGAGCAGTCGGATGCGAGCCCGAAGCTGTAGTTGACCATCACAGGGATGTTGAGGTAGTGCTCGGTGGTGGTGCCGGCTGCGCTGAAGATGCCTGCATCCTTCTTGCTGGAGCTGCCGAGGAACTCGTAGTAGAGTCCCGGAGCGAGTCCGAGTCCGCCGACGAGAGGAATGTTGTATGACGCTCCGACATAGAAGCCGTTGGCGTCTGAAGATGCCTTGTTGTCAGATACTTTGGATGTCGTGGTCGAGTTGACGTATCCCGCGCCAACAATGACCTGAGCTGATGCTTCAGAAGCGGCGAAAAGCATGGCTGCCGCCGCTGCGATTGCAATAATCTTTTTCATTTTCACAAAAAATTTGGTTGTTGTCCGCAAATATACGAAAAAATGCCTTCCCGGAGTCCTCGGAGAGGCTTCAGAAAGGCAAACATTGTCTTTTCGGTAGGAATATGCTGTCAATTGGTTGACGATTCCGGATCCAGTCCGGTGATGGTCCTGTACACGGACAGCAGTTCCCTGGTGATGGCCTGACGGTCGTGGCGCGCAAGGGCCATGTCCCTGGCCTGGTGACCGACCCTCCTGAGCAGGGTCTTGTTCCTGTACATCGCGACTACTCTCTCGGCTATCTCCTCGGGATTTCCGCTGCGCACCAGAAAGCCGTTCACCCCGTCCTCTATGAGGCTGGGCACGCCCCCGACATTGGTGGCAACCACCGCCGCTCCCAGAAGCTGCGCCTCGCAGACGCTGTTGGGGCTGTTGTCGATGTAGGAAGGATGCACGTACATCGAAGAATGGGCTATGGCATCTACCAGCTGCTCGGCGGTCGCGACTCCGGATACGGTTATCCCGGCACGCTCGGCAGTGATGCCGGTGATGCGCTCGAAGAAGGCGGGATCCACGTTGCCATATACGTTCCATTCGAAGTCTATGCCGTAGGTCTCCTTGAGTATCAATCCGGTACGGAGCACCATATCGAAGCCCTTGTAGGTCGGTTCGGATATGGTGGTGACAAGCCGCAGGGTCGAAGGTATGCTGCCTATGGCGTCGATGTCGGCGTAGTAGAAAGGCTGCCTGAGAATCTCGCCGCCGTGGAAGAACCGGGCGTCAGGGTTGAACTTGAGCACCTGTTCCCTGTCCCAGCCCGTCCTGCCGAGATAATACCGCACAGCCTTGAAAATGCGGGCTTCCCTGGCGCAGGCCCATTCCCAGCGTTTCCGGATAAGGAATTTGTGGAGTATGGAGCCGGGCGTGAACGGGGTGTAGAGGTACTCCCTCCAATTCACTCCCGGCGGGAGGAAAGCCTTGAAATAGGGATTCATTATGCTCTGGAGATGAAGGAGGACAGGAACGTCCACCTTCTCGGCGACCAGGCCGTAGGAATGCTCAGAGCCGAAAATCTGGATGATGTCGGGCCTGAAATCCCTGACTATCTCCGCATACAGGCCCACGAGCGCCTCCTCCTTCCTGCTCCTGCCGGTCACGACGGATACCAGCCTGTCTATGTCCCTCCTGTCGAAGCGCCTGCGTATGGGGTAGTAGGTGACTCCGTGCTGAACATCCTTGTTCCAGGTTACCCTGTCCGGACCCTTCTGGTCCGAGCGCCGCGAATCACGCCTGCGGGCGGAGCGGTCTATGAAAGCGACAGCCAGGTCCAGCTTGCCGCTTATCTCATTCTCGAGCGCGGACACCCATCCGGTACCGTTGAAAGGGCTGCCGGGCGCCGAATAGTTGGACGGTGTGTCTGCGAACCAAAGAACTCTCATATTGCCTATGTTAAAAATCATGCCGGGGTCCCGCCCCAGCGGAATCCCGGCCAAATATAGCATATTTTTACAAATCGGCGTATAGCTCTACCTGACAGTCACGGCAGAACCGTCATACCTGACGCTCTGTTCCCCGCCTCCGACTACCTTGACGTTGAAGGTGCGCTCCAGAGGCATGCCTTCGAACGAACCCTTGCGCCCGCCTATGGTCAGGGTACGGCTGCGGTCATTCCACTTGAGTTCTATGGTCGAATATGCGCCCTTCTCGTAGTTGTAGCTGTCGCCCTCGTCCTCATAGAGCGTGAAGCTTGCGTCCGCACCCGGGTATACGACTATATCGATGTCCTGGTACCTGTTCTCGTTGGCGTACTGCACAGCCGGTCCGAGCGGGAGTATCGAGCCCGCCTTGATGTAGAGCGGACAGTGGGAGAGCGGGGCGGATGCCTTCAGGCTGCGGCCGCCCTTGATGAGGGCGCCGGTCCAGTAGTCATACCAGTCCGCGCCTGCAGGAAGATAGACCTCGTAGTTCTGTTCCCTGCTCCAGTCGACTGCAGGATAGTCCCCTTCGAGAGGCTGACGGCTCCTTGCGACCTTCTCCTCGGTGTAGAGAGGGTCCAGCACAGGGCAGACAAGCACGTTGTGCCCGAAGAGATATTCGCGGTTGTTGTCCCAGGTGTTGCGGTCCTCCTTGAAATCCATGAAGAGAGCCCTCATGAAGGAGTCGTCATTGCTGGTGACCTGCCAGGACTGGCTGTAGATGTACGGGAGGAAACGGTAGCGGAGCTTTACTGCGTCGACCAGGGCGTCATATACCGGATCCCCTTCCTTGCCGAAGTAGTAGAGTTCCCTGTAGATGTCGGCGCCGTGACTGCGCATCATAGGAGTGAAGGCGCCGAACTGCATCCACCTCACGTAGAGTTCCTGGAACTGAGGGTTGCGGGTGGCCGAGTTGAAGCCGCGGGTGCTGTAGGAAGACGCGAAGAAACCGCCTATGTCGGCGTTGACATTAGGATTGGCGGTGAGGGTGTAGTTCAGGCAGAGAGGCACCTGTGCCCTGAAGGTGTTCCAGGAACTGCCAGTGTCGCCGCTCCAGGTGTTCGCCCCGTAGCGCTGCTGGCCGGCGAAATAGGATCTGGTAAGTATGAACACGCGTTTGCTGTCGTCGATGGCCCTCTGGCTGTCATATACACCTCCGACCGTCATCAGAGGAAAGGCGTTGCGCACGCGGCGGTACGAGCCCATCGCGGTGAGCTGGTCCATCTGCGCTTCGGTGATGTCGATCTGGTCCGGATCGGTGGAGTCCATCCACCACGCGTCTATGCCCATCTCGTGCAGGCGAAGGAGGTTCTTCCAGTAGATGTCACGGGCTTCCTTGCTGTAGACGTCGTAGCAGCGCACTCCGCTCGGATAATCCCTCCTCGGAGGCCACTGGGTCAGTCCGCTCTCAGGCCAGGTCTTGAAGTCCAGAAGCAGGCCTTTCTGATTCAGTTCCTTGAAAGCCTTGGTCTCGGGACCGAATGAAGCCCATATGGATATGCTCATGTGCGCATTCTGCCTGTGCACCTCGTCTATCATCTGCTGCGGACGCGGGAACTCAGGGTTGAGAAACTCCATCGCGTTCCAGTTGTAGTTGCCGCCCCAGTACTGCCAGTCCTGGATTATGCCGTCGAAAGGAATACCCAGTTCCCTGTACTTGTGCACTACCTCAAGCAGTTCATCCTGGGACTTGTAGCGTTCCCTGCACTGATGGAAGCCGTAGGTCCAGAGCGGGAACATCGGAACCTGTCCGGTCAATTCCCTCATCCCGGCTATCACCCCGTCGGCATCCCCGCCGTAGATGAAATAATAGTCTATGCAGTCGCCGACCTCCGATTCAAGGGCGAGATAGCCTTCCGCACCTGCCTCGGGAGTCACCAGACGGGTAGGAGAATAATTGTCCCAGAATATGCCGTAGCCCTTGATGGTCTGGTAGAAATGGGCGAAGTCCTCGAGATTGCTCTGCTCCATGCGCCTGTCTTCGCCGCGGAGACTCATCTTGCCGTTCTGGAGCATTCCGATTCCGTATATGCCTTCGTCAGCCTCGACTGAGAAAGTCTGGCCCACGCGGTACGAACCCTTGTCCGGCCCCTGAGTTATGGGCGTGAAACTGCTCTCCCCTTCCCTGGTGAGGACGCGTCCCCTGTTGTCCAGGAAAGTGACGGTACCGTTCTCGACGCGGACGCTCATCGCCGATGTCCTGTATATGGTGGCGTCTCCCCTCCTGCTCACGCTAACTTTCACGTCCTGCGGCTTTGCCGTCACGGACAGGGAGGTCTTCTGGTAGCTGTCGCCCTTGTCGCGGACGATGCGCACCGTTCCGGGAGTATAGAACTCCACTTTCTGTGCATATGCCGACGAGCCCGAAAGCAGTACCGCCAGCAGGATGGCTGCATAATGTCTGATATTCATAACGCTATGTGTAAAATGGTTATAGTTCAACAGATACCGGCGGAAGCTCCGGAGGCTTTCAGAGCAAGCATCCCCGGTCCCGGGCAGCATCAGCGTCAAATATATGATTTTTTGTTATATTTGTCAACCGGTTTCCGCAGTGCGGAACTTGAGTTTTCCATTCTTTGAGGCGGCCCGGTGCCGTTTCAAGGTAAGAACCTCCGACCATGGACAGACGACCTACCATATACCTTTACACCGACGGGGCTTCCAGCGGGAATCCCGGTCCCGGGGGATATGGTGCCGTGCTCTGCTGCGGGGGTGCCCGAAAGGAGCTGAGCGGAGGATTCGCGCTTACGACCAACAACCGCATGGAACTGCTGGCGGTCATCGAGGGTCTCTCTGCAGTCAGGTGGGAGAATGCAGAAATCGAGGTCTGGAGCGACTCTTCATATGTAGTGAAGGCGATAAACGAAGGATGGCTGGAAAGGTGGGAGAGGAAGTCGTTCAGCAAGGTGAAGAATCCGGACCTGTGGATGCGTTTCCTGCCCCTCTACCGCAGGCACAGGGTGAGTTTCCACTGGATCAAGGGGCATGCGGGACATCCGGAGAACGAAAGGTGCGATGCCCTTGCAGTGGAGGCGGCGCACAGGCCGGAACTCCCTGACGACAAGGGTTATCTCGAGGCGATGGAAGCGGGAAATCTGTTCGGGGAATGAGGTCGGCATATTCAATAGGGTCGGCATATTCAGAAAAAAACAAAAGATATAGATATGGCAAAGGACAGAATAACGGTTGGCATATCCCAAGGTGATACCAACGGCATAGGATACGAAGTGATAATCAAGGCTTTAGCGGATCCGAGAATACTCGAGTCCTTCATTCCGGTGATTTACGGTTCTTCGAAGGCTTTCGGTTTCTACAGGAAGACTCTGCACAATATAGGTAATATCGAGACTCACGTGATAAGTTCCGCAAAGGATGCGAAGCCGAAGGTCGTGAACATCGTGAACTGCCTTCCGGACAATCTCCTGATAGAGCCTGGCAAGGCAACCCCGGATTCGGCAAAAGCGGCGATGACGTCTCTGGAATGTGCCGTCAAAGGACTGAAAGATGGAGAGATAGATGTACTGGTCACCGCGCCTATAAACAAGAGGGCGATGGATTCCGAGGGCTTTGGCTTCACGGGTCACACCGAATATCTGGAGCAGCAGTTCGGTGCCGGTGACGTGACCATGTTCATGGTCAGCGAAAGCATAAAGGTGGGAGTCGTGACAGGGCATATTCCGCTCAGGGAAGTCTCCTCGGCGATTACTTCAGAGAAGATACTCTCCAAGCTCAGGATGATGAGGAACTCCCTCAAGAGGGATTTCGCCGTGGACGAGCCGAAGATTGCGGTGCTCGGCCTGAACCCGCACTGCGGTGACGGAGGTCTTATCGGCGACGAGGAGCGCACGGTCATACTGCCTGCCATACAGGCCGCACAGGCGGAGGGAATCATGGCGTATGGGCCGTATTCCGCGGACGGTTTCTTCGGCCTGGGCAACTATATGCGCTTCGACGCCACACTGGCGATGTACCACGACCAAGGACTGGTGCCTTTCAAGGCCCTGGCATTCGAGGACGGGGTGAACTACACCGCAGGACTGCCTGTAGTCAGAACCTCCCCTGACCACGGAACCGCATATGATATGGCCGGCAGGGACGAGGCGGACCCGCGCTCGATGATCAGCTCCATATACACGGCGATAGACATATTCAGGAACCGTCTGGCATATGACGACCTGCTGGAAAACCGTCTTCCTGAACGGGAGAACAAGGAGAAGGACCCGCGCCCGGGCAAGCCGCAGATAGCTTGAAGGCGCGGATTATCCCTTTCCTCAGGAGCGCACACAAGTCCCGGAACGGCGCTCAGTCCCGATAGAAATGCAGAAACCAGGCTTTAGAGAAGGCAAAGTTGAAAGACTCGCTGGAGCCGTCCACAAGCACCATGATTCAGATATACTTTGAGACGATTTCGAGAAGTTGGGCATGATTAGCACCGTTGTTGGCCCCGACAAGCATGGTGGGAGTGTCGCAACTGAGATTCTCACCCCTTCCGCCGGTCAGGACACCCCCGGCTTCGGTAAGGATGAGATATGCTGCAGAGTAATCCCAGGCCTGGACACGGTATTCGAAGAACAGGTCGCACTGCCCTGCCGCAAGATAGCACAGTTCCATCGCACAGGAACCGAACCTTCTCACGTCGTTGCACCTGAAGTAGGCATCGAAGATGACTTTGGCGCAGACTTCTGCATAGCGCTTGTCATAGAGACTCATCGCAGTGCAGAGCAGACCGTCTTCGAAAGGTCTGGAAGAGACGGATATGCGCTTGCCGTTCCTATAAGCCCCGCAACCTCTTTCCGCCTGGAACAGCTCCTCCTTGAAAGGACTGTAAACCACACCCATACGGGGCTGACCACTCTCCAGAAGAGCAACGGATATGCAGCAGTCGGCTATGCCGCGCGAGAAGTTTGCAG
>JAEDLE010000068.1 GCA_016295455.1 Bacteroidales bacterium | reverse complement strand
TGCCAGTACACGCTGAGTATTGCGCGCACTCCGGGACGGAGGAATTTCACTCCGCCTTCCACTGCCTGCAGTTTTTCGGGATTAAGGTTCTTGTCCGCCTTGTGTCCGCCCACAGAATAATAGAGCTCGGTGTAGCTCGGCATGCGCAGGGACGAATTCCACGACGCGTAGAGCTTCCAGGCATCGGAAATGCGGAAGCTCAGGTCCGCCCCGGGATAAAAGCCGAAGCCCTCGTGGGTGGCGCTGTTCCTGTTCGCCGTCACTCCGGCCGAAGCCGTGAAACGGTCCAGGACGAGGCTGTGGTCCAGGTATATGCTTATGTTGTTCCTGTTGCGGAAGCATTTGTAGACTCCGTCCGGCTCGGCCATGGGCTCTCCGAGATTGGTGCTGACTATGTCCTCCTCGCGGAACTCCGCCCCGAATGCGGTCCTGCCGGCCACAGTGGTGAAGTCTGCGCCCAGGTTGACGCCATATACATTGGTCTTGTGATGGTTGAAAGGAACCTGCTCGGGATTCGCCCTTATGAGTTCGAAGCGGTCGCGGGTGTTGTTCCAGTAGACGGAAGGAGTGAAGCGTAGCCGTCCTTTGGTGCTGGCCTTGACGGCCGCGAAGATTTTTTCGGTATGCTCGAACTGGTCGTCGAAACGGGCGCTGTAGAAGGTGTTCGATCCGAAATCCTTGAGGGAATAGCCGAGCTGCCAGGAGCAGTCGAAGGCCCGGGCCTCGTAACTTCCCGACCAGAAAGCCTTGGTGGCTGAGAAGTCGCTGTTCGGCTTTCCCGTCGAAGACACGCTGTATCCGTCTGAATGCGAGCGGCTTGCTGATAATGTGTTGACCAGGTTCCCCTTGCTGAGGTTGAGTCTCGCCCCGGCTTCCACCAGTCCGTATGAGCCGGAGTCGAAGTAGATGTTGCCGCCGTTTTCCCGGCTCTGCTTCGTGACTATGTTGATGGCTCCAACCAGCGAGGAGGTGCCGTATACGCGGGCTGCGGGGCCCTCGAGTATCTCGATATGGTCGATTTCGTTGGTGCTTACCGGGAAGTCCACTGCGTTGTGGCCAGTCTGGGGATCGCAGATGTTGATTCCGTTGAGGAGTACCGCTATCTGCTCGCAGGTTCCTCCCCTGACGCTGATGTCGGACTGCATGCCCATCACGCCTCTCTGGCGTACGTCCACGCCAACCGAGTATTTGAGAAGGTCGTTCACGCTCTGGGCCGGTAGGGATGCGAGAGTAAGACTGTCAAGGACGGTCACGATTCTGGCGCTGGCTCCGAGCTGCATGGGGGTACGGCTGCCTGTCACTGACACGGCTTCGATGCTGTAGACTGTATCTGCCGCTGCAATGGGCGGACAATTGTCAGAATTTGCCGCAAAGAGATTGATAAGTGAAAAAAAGCTGAGAGAAATTGTTAATGACAATAATTTTGCTGACATTTACAAAGATTACAGAATAACGGCTCCTGTATTGCAGAGCCGGTGCGAAGTTATCACGTTTTCAACAAAAAATCAAAACACGATACCGAAAAAATGAAAAAGACTGTACTCGTGATTCTGGCATTGCTGGGCGCAATCTGCGCGTCAGCGGCCGACTACAGCAAGACCCTCAGGCTTGACTACATTCTGACCGGAACGGCGAAAGAATCGTCCATTTCCCTGGTGAAGATGAAGAGTCTCGACGGATGGGCGGGAAGGAGAGTCAATATGGACAAACTGCTGCTCGACGGCAACGGCAGGGTGATACTCAAGGATGCCGAAAGCGGTAAGGTTCTGTACATCAATTCTTTCTCCACCCTGTTCAGGGAGTGGCAGAATTCTGAGGAGGCTACAAGGGTGCGCAAGTCTTTCGAATGTGTACTGCTCGTGCCTATGCCGGAGCGTAAGGCTGAGGTGACCGTGGAACTCTACAATGACAGGGCCGAGAAGGTTGCCGAATACACCCACGGAGTCGATCCCCAGGACATACTCATCCAGAAGGCTGTCTGCAACTATCCCAGCGAGTACATACTCCGCAGCGGCGACAGCAGCGACTGCATTGACATAGCTTTTGTGGGAGAGGGATACACCGCTGACGAAGCCGGAAAGTTCTTTGAGGAGTGCAGGTTCGCTACCGAGTGCATACTCTCGCACGAGCCTTTCGCATCGATGAAGGAAAGGTTCAACTTCGTGGCAGTCGCCCCGCCTTCACAGGAAAGCGGCGTCAGCATACCTCACGAGGGCATATGGAAGAACACTGCCCTCAGCTCTCATTTCGACACTTTCTACTCTGAGAGGTATCTCACCACACTGAACATCTTCGACCTCCACAACGCGCTTGCGGGAGTCCCATATGAGCACATTATAATCCTCGCCAACACAGACACTTACGGCGGTGGAGGCATATACAATTCGTATATGCTCTCGTCCACCAGGCACAAGGATTCCAAGCCGGTGATAGTGCATGAGTTCGGTCACAGCTTCGCCGGTCTCGCGGACGAGTATTTCTATGACGACCAGTATGAGCAGTTCTATTTCAGCGATGTGGAGCCTTGGGAGCCGAACATCACCACCCTCGTGGATTTCGAGTCCAAGTGGAAGGATATGGTCGAGGAGGAAGGCATAGTCACCAAGGCTGACCAGGCTGCACAGAAGCAGGCCGAAAGGGAGAAGGCCGCCAAAAAGGGCAGACCGCAGGCAAAGGACTGGGCCAAGGAGGTCAAGGGCTACAAGGTCGGCCTCTATGAGGGTGCCGGTTATCTGAGCGAGGGTGTCTACAGGCCTGTACCTGAGTGCAGGATGAAGATCAATGAGGTTCCGGGCTTCTGTCCGGTTTGCGAAAGGGCTATCAGAAGACTTATCAATTACAATACCATAGAACAGGATTAGAACATGCATAAAGGAAGACTGACTGTCAGTCTGGCAATGGTGGCCATATCCCTGATTTCGGCGTTCGATGCGTCGGCGGATGAAGGGATGTGGCTTCCTTCTCTTATAGGCCAGAGAATCGGGGACATGCAGGCCAAGGGCTTCAAGCTCAGCGCCGAAGACATCTACAGCATCAACAGCGCATCCCTCAAGGATGCAGTCGTGCTCTTCGGAGGGGGATGCACCGGCGAAATCGTCTCCGACCAGGGTCTGCTGCTGACAAACCACCACTGCGGCTACAGCCATATTCAGAAGCATTCGAGCGTGGAACACGATTATCTGCGTGACGGTTTCTGGGCGATGGACAGGAAGTCGGAACTGCCGTGTCCGGGACTCTGGGTGAGGATACTCGAGAGGATGGAGGACGTGACTTCCATAGTCCTGCAGGGTTACAGCGAGGGTATGGAAGAAGAGAACAGGCAGAAGCTTGTCTCGGAGAACAGCGCGAAGCTTGTGCGAGAAGCCACAGCGGACGGCAACGGCCTGGTGGCAAGCGTCGAAGCCATGTTTTACGGAAACAGCTATTATCTGTTCGTCTATCGCCAGTATGACGACGTCCGTCTCGTCGGGGCGCCGCCTTCTTCCATAGGAAAGTTCGGCGGGGATACGGACAACTGGATGTGGCCGCGTCACACCGGCGATTTCTCGATGTTCCGTGTATATGCCGACGCGCAGAACAATCCGGCCCCGTACAGCGAGGGCAACCGTCCATACCGCCCGAAAAGGTTCTTCAGGATCAATGACAAAGGCGTGAACGAGGGGGATTTCACTTTCATCTACGGTTTCCCGGGCAAGACCCGGGAGTACATCCATTCGGCTGAGGTCGGGCAGGTCGCAAGGGTTTCCGACCCTCAGAAGATTGCGCTCAGGACGCTCAGGCTGGACATCCAGAAGAAGCATATGGCTCAGTCCCAGGACATACGTATACGCTATTCGGCAAAGAACGCCAATGTGGCCAATGCCTGGAAGAAGTGGCAGGGAGAATCCGCCGGTCTGGTGAAGAACCGCACCGAGGAGGAGAAGAAAGCTTATGAGGAGCGTTTCGAAGCCTGGGCAAAAGGAACCGAATATGAAGGCGTTACGCTGAAACTGGGTGAACTGCTCCGCGAACTTGCCCGCTGGGAGAACGCCATAGACCTGTACAGCGAAAGCGCATATACCGTGGAAATGGCGAAGATGGCAGACAACTATTTCACTATGAAAGACCCGCCTCTGGATGCTTTCTACAAGGACTGGTATCTGCCCATTGACAAGGAGAGTTTCGTGGCAGTGATGGAGGTTTTCGACAGGGAAATTGAAGAGGGGCTGAAGCCCCAGTGGTATCTCAAGCAGATGAAGAAGTTCAAGTCCGTCGGGAAGTGGGCTGACCACATCTTCGGCAAATCGGCATTCAGGGACCGGTCTCTGGTGTCCAAGGCCGACAAGAAAGACCCTGCATATCAATTCTATACAAATATGTATGACTGGTATTCCAAGGAACTGCTTCCGCAGCAGCGCAGGCTTCAGTCCGAAATCGACCTCCTCTACCGTCTCTATATGAAAGGACAGATGGAGTTTGGCGAGGGCGGGGATTTCTACCCCGACGCCAACCTGACACTCAGGGTCGCATATGGCAAGGTGGGTGGCTACTCCCCTGCCGACGGCATCTGGTACAAGCCTGTCTCGACCCTGAAGGGCATCATCGAGAAGGACAACCCTGAGGTGTTCGACTACAATATTCCCCAGGTACTCAGGGACATCTACGCCGAAGGCGGACACGAGAACCAGCCTGTCTGCTTCATCGCCACCAACCATACGACGGGAGGCAATTCCGGCAGTCCGGTCATTGACGGCGACGGCAATCTGATCGGCATCAATTTCGACAGGGTCTGGGAGGGAACGATGAGCGACATCTGCTTCGACCCGGACATCTGCCGCAACATCTCCCTCGACATCCGCTACCTCCTTTTCGTGGTCAGGAATGTCGGTCATGCCGGCCACCTGATCGACGAGATGGTCTTCGCCGACTGAGCGGCTGGCTTATCAATTCATTGGAATTTCATAGGTGGACTATGAAATTCCAACATTTATTTACCTGATTTATAGTGACATAGTCTATGAACGTGACTCTGAAATGGCTTGATGCGCATTACACAAAGACGGAGGTGATGATTCCAATGAGGGATGGGGTGCGGCTGTATACCGCCATATATGCTTCGGTGGACAGGCCTGTGGCGCCGCTGCTGCTGATGCGAACGCCTTTCCAGTTAAAACCTTACGGTCCGGGAAGGATGGACAGGAAGTTGAGAACCTCGCTCGCGGAGTTCGTGAAAGCCGGCTATATCATTGCTCTTCAGAATGTGAGGGGGACTTATATGAGCGAAGGGGATTTTGTGAATATACGGCCGGACGGAAAGGAACAGGAGGATTGCCACGACACGGTGGAATGGCTGCTGGAGCATAGCGGCTGTGATGGCAACGTGGGAGTGAAGGGAATGTCGTATCCCGGTTTCTATGCGCTTGAGGCCGCCATATGCAATCATCCTGCAATCAAGGCTGTATCACCTCAGGCTCCCGTCACGGACTGGTTTCTCGGGGATGACCTTCACCATAACGGGGCGCTGATGCTGAATGACTGCTATGGATTCGGACGCTTCTTCTTCAGGGACAGGAAAAAACCGGGACCTAAGGCTCTGCCGACACGTCACGAGGAGTGCGATGACATCTACAGCTTCTTCCTCAAGAAAGGGGCTCTGGGCGATATCCTGTCGCCATATTCAAAGAAAAAAGGGTTCTGGAGGGACTTGTGCAGGCATCCGCATATGGATGAGTTCTGGAAGGACAGGAATGCCGCACGGAGGCTTTCGGAGGCTGAAAGCTTGCCGCCTATGCTGATAGTCGGCGGGACTTTTGACGCCGAAGACTGTCACGGACCTCTCGCCTGCGCCGATGCTCTGGCCGGAAATCCCCATGCAGACAATGTGTATATGGTCCTGGGGCCCTGGGCTCATGGCAGCTGGCTCCACAGCGATTATGACCACCTCGCAGGAGTTGCTCTCGGAGATGGCCTTTCCGAATGGTTCCTCAAGAACATAGAATTCCCGTTCTTCTCGCATTTCCTTGAAGGAAAGGGCCCTGCCCCGGCGGCAAAAGTCCAGGTCTTTCCATCACGCGCGTCGGCATATGCCCCGGATGATGTCATGTCCGACAATATGGTCATATGCTCAGATGAGTGGCCGCTCGAGTTTACACGCAAATTGAGACTGGTGCCTTGTGAAGGCAGAAGGCTGGAGTGCACGGATGGTCTTCCGGGCATAGGCAGTTCTGATTGCCAAATCTTCAGGGAGTGTTCATTCAGCTATGTATCGGATCCGTGGAATCCGGTACCGGCAACGGAAGCTGCAGCCTGGATAAGCCGGGACCATATGGCTGCAGACCAGAGTTTCCTGAAAGGAAGGAAGGACGTGCTGACTTTCACCGGCAAGAAACTCAGACAGGCGGTTTGTGCCCTGGGAAAGCTGAGGGTGAGATTGAAACTGAAATGCAGCAGCACGGACGCGGATATGGTCGTAAAACTGATAGACTGCAGGGAAGACGGTTACAGAATGCAGGTGCGTTCTGACATATTCCCGCTCAGATACCGGAATTCATTCTCCAAACCGGAAGCGCTTAATGCCGGTGAGGTTACCGTAGTGGAATTTGAGATGCCGGACATCGCCCACATATTTGAAGCAGGACACAGAATCATAGTACAGGTGCAGAGCAGCTGTTATCCTCTCTATGCTATGTCGCCCCAGACCTATCTGGAAAACCCGATGAACGCGACGGTGCAAGACTATTGCAAAGCAAGCATAGAAATAATATGCGGCGGAGAAGACGGAAGCTATGTAGAAATGAACGTCCTCTAAAAAAGCATTGCCCCCGATTTGCATAGTTCGCAGATTCTTTCTATATTTGCTTTCGCATTCGGGGGTATAGCTCAGTTGGTAGAGCACCTGCCTTGCAAGCAGGGGGTCAAGAGTTCGAATCTCTTTATCTCCACCACTTTCAACCTGACACAGTTCGTGTCAGGTTTTTTTGTTGTCATATCTTGTAAAAACATAGGTGGCCTACGTTTTTACAAAACACTTGTTTCACATCTTGGGCAGGGCGGGCGCAATAAAAAGACCCGACCATCGTGTGATGATCGGGTCTTCGAAGAACGGCAGCTGCCTA
>JAEDLE010000067.1 GCA_016295455.1 Bacteroidales bacterium | reverse complement strand
CCGCTCATCGCCGTGAACTGCGCCATCCTCGGAGGTTCGCTCTTCATGCAGCAGAGGGACTTCTCCAACATCGGAGAAGCTTCAGTCTTCGCGCTCGGTTCAGGTATAGGCTGGTTCCTGGCCATCGTCTCACTCGCAGCCATCAGGGAGAAACTTGCATATGCAAGGATACCTGACGCGCTCAAGGGTACCGGCATCACCTTCATCACCGTAGGTCTGATGGCCATGGCATTCATGACTTTCATGGGTATAACACTTTAATACAGGAGGCAGAATATGTTGAATACAATACTTGGAGCGGTAGGGACGATAGTTGTCCTGACGCTCATACTGGTAGCTCTGCTTCTTGTGATCAAGGCAAAGCTCACACCGTCAGGAACGGTACAGATCGACATCAACAACGGCAAGAAGGTGCTTGACGTGCCTCAGGGCGGCGACCTGCTCCACACTCTTGCAGACCAGAAGATTTTCCTTCCTTCAGCCTGCGGCGGAAAGGCCAACTGCGGACAGTGCAAGGTCAAGGTGAACGAGGGTGGCGGTACCATCCTTCCTACCGAGACCGGTTTCTTCACCCGCAAGCAGATCAAGGACAACTGGCGTCTTGGATGTCAGGTCAAGGTCAAGGAGAACCTTAAGATCGAAGTTCCGGATTCAGCTCTCAGCGTGAAGAAGCTCGAATGCGAGGTCATCAGCAACGACAACGTGGCTACCTTCATCAAGGAGTTCACCGTCAAGCTTCCTGAGGGAGAGCACCTCGAGTTCAAGTCAGGTGAGTACATCCAGATCGACATCCCTGCTTACGAACTTGATTTCAAGGATATCGACGTGGCACCTGAATACAGGGCCGACTGGGAGAAGTTCGGTTTCTTCAACCTCCACTCTTCCAACCCTGTTCCTACCATCCGTGCATACTCAATGGCCTCTTACCCTGGTGAGAAGGGCATCATCAAGCTCAACGTACGTATCGCTACCCCTCCTTTCGACAGGTCAGTGCCTCGTGAGCTCGGTCCTAAGCTCCTTCCTGTAAACCCTGGTATCGGTTCTTCATATGTCTTCACAAGGAAGCCGGGTGACAAGGTGATGATCAGCGGTCCTTACGGAGAGTTCCTTCTCCCTGAGAACGACCCGATCGAGCAGGAGTACATCTTCGTCGGCGGCGGTGCAGGTATGGCTCCACTCCGCAGCCACATCATGCAGCTCTTCAAGACCCTCAAGACCGGAAGGGAGGTACACTACTTCTACGGCGCCCGTGCCCTCGTCGAGGCATTCTACCTCGAGGACTTCGCACAGATTGAGAAGGAGTTCCCGAATTTCCACTTCCACCTGGCCCTCGACCGTCCGGATCCGGCAGCGGATGCTGCAGGTGTTCCATACGTTGCAGGCTTCGTGCACAACGTGATGTACGAGACCTACCTCAAGGACCACGAGGCTCCGGAGGACATCAAGTACTTCATGTGCGGACCTCCTATGATGGTCGCTTCAGTGAACAAGCTGCTTGACAGCCTCGGAGTTGATCCGGCAAGCATACTCTACGACAACTTCGGCGGTTAATCCGCCCAAGCTTTACACAAGAAAAGAGGATGATCTGACAGTCGCAGGACTTGAAGATCATCCTCTTTCCGTATATGGCGACGTCCATCTTTTCAGCATATGGCCACGCGAATCCTCTCCCCAAAGCGAGACGGAGTAAACAATCCTGAAAAAAGTAAAGATTCACGAGAGCTTCACGTCAGGACGTTCCGGATGCTTGGAATATTCCTGGGGCTGGAGATATCTTTGCACCGGATCAACAAAAAACTGAACAATGGAAAAGAGGGACAAAGGCCGGATTTCACTGGGCAGATTCTTGCCTTATAACTTGCTAAATTTTCTTCTACTGCCGGCCTTTCTCCCGTTTTCCGGACTGTCCGCCTGCACCTCGCAGGCGGACATTGAACAACCCTGTACTGTCGGCATGACCAGAGCGGGAGCCACGGAAGCCGGACAGCTTGACATATTCATATATGACAACCGAAGCGGAGCGCTTGACTCCTATCACAGGATGGAGTGCCCCGCTGAAGGCGTGGTGGAGCTGTACTCGGGGAAGGGCGGCAAGACCGTGGCCTGTATAGTGGACGGGCAGAACAGCAGTTACATCTGGGAGGAGGTGAAGACGCTGGACAGAATGAAAAGGATGAAGGTGGAGCTTGACAGGGATGACCCGTCCCGTCCGGTTATGAGCGGAATCTGCAGTATCGGGGGTGGCGGAAGAGCTACGCTGCCGTGCACTCCCCTGCTGTCGAAGGTGGTGGTAAGAAGCCTGCGCTGCGATTTCAGCGGCAGGTCATATGCGGGCGAGAAACTCAAGAACGTGAAGATATACCTCACCAATGTCTGCAACGGATACTCCCTGTTCGCCGATGAGGATGAGGAGTCCAGCGAATTCATGAACATAGGAGGACTGGACAGGATTGCCACAGGCAGGATGAAGAACAAATGGTATGTGTATCAGGAAGTTCCTGCTGAAATCGGTCCTGAGGGCGTGAGGCTGGACAGGGAGTTCTGCTGCTATCCCGACCCGCCCGGGGAAGAGACGGCGGGCAGTCCCTACACCAGGCTGGTGATAGAGGGCAGCATAGGCGGAGAAAACTGCTGGTATCCCATTACGCTCAACCGAGGTGACGGGGGAAAGGGCATAAGGAGGAATTGTCGCTATGTACTGGACATATGCCTGACAAGGAAAGGTGCGGACAATCCTTGGACCCCTGTCGGGAGGGAAACGGCTCAGATATACACTCAGCTCTGTGACTGGGAAGAAAAGGAGGTGCA
Organism: Bacteroidales bacterium; assembly: GCA_016295455.1. GTDB lineage: Bacteria > Bacteroidota > Bacteroidia > Bacteroidales > UBA932 > Cryptobacteroides. The sequence goes on along the minus strand of JAEDLE010000067.1, from coordinate 4,335 downwards.
TGATGTGGGTTATTGACAGGATGCTCCGCCTTTTGCGCGCAGTCCCGGCCGCAGTACTGCTTGCCGCCCTGTGCTCCTGCGGCAAGGAAGAAATCCGTAAGGCTGAATTCCTGATCAGGCCGGAAGGGCTTGTCACCAGGGCCGTCATTCCGGATGAATGGCGCATCAACGATGTGAACTTTTTCGTCTTCGACGAAGACGGAGTACTCATCCTCAGGAAATATGTCAGCGCAAGGCAGAACCAGAGCGGCAAGGCCGTCAGCATAAGCGTGGATTTGCCGCGGGGCGTGGATGTCACCGTAGCCTGCTGCGCAAACCTGGGCTATGAACTGGACAGGATCAGGACACTCGCACAACTGAAGGAACAGAGATATTATCTGGCATATGCCGACGAGTTCAGGAACGGCCTGCCAATGGCGACGGTGGACACGAGGATATGGGAAGACTGCCTCGGCAGGATAGACTTCCCGCTGAAGAGGCTGGTTTCGAAGATTTCACTCAGCGTGGACCGCAGCGGTCTGGACGCAGGTGTAACCTTCAAGGTAGTGTCCGCGTCGTTGAAGAACATACCCCGATCAGCAAGCCTGGAAGAAGGGAGCCGCGCCAGGAACAGGCAGGACGTGTTCACCGAAGGCTATACCCTTGGCGGCAGGGAGGCGAATGCCCTCAACAGCGATGAAAGCCCGGGCATCAGCCGGGAACTGTGCCTGTATATGCTGGAGAATCTCCAGGGAGACCTTCTGGAGGACACCGTGGACGACAGGGGCAAGGTTCTGGAAGGACCGCAGGCTGATGTCTGCAGCTATGTGGAGCTGAAAGTGGAGTATATGGGCGGTGCCCTGCACAGCGCCGATGCGCCCCTGGTGTACCGCTTCTATGTCGGTGAGGACAATTCCAACTTCGACGCCCGGAGGAACTGCCATTACCACTTCAGGGTCTGCCCCATGGGAGACGGGCTCGGGGATGACGGATGGAGACTGGACAAAAGCAGCCTGACCGGATACTAGATTCAGAATCCGAAGACTGACTTGAGCAGGTAGAACAGCACCGGTACAAGAAGTGAAGGTATGAGATTCAAGGACTTGCAGTCCTTGAGTTCAAGCAGGCTCAATCCTGAAGCCACAATCAGCAGGCCTCCCACCGAGACTATTTCGTGTATGAGGGACTCGGGAATCACATCGCCTGCCAGCTTCGCTATCAGGTAGAAGAGCATCTGCCAGGAGAAAAGCACCGGGGCGGCGAATATGATGCCTATGCCGTAGGTGGTTGCAAATACGGTGGAGGTAATCAGATCGAGGGTGGCATTGGTGAAGAGGAAGGTATTGTCTCCGTAGAGGGCACTGTTCATCGGGCCGACGATCGAGAAAGTCCCTATGCAGAACAGGAGTATGCAGGTTGAAAGCCCCTGTGCTAGCTGGCTGCGGCCATTCGCAGGTCCGGAAGCAGCAGCTCCGGTTTCGGACATGGGATTCGCACCTCCGCTTACGAGGCGCTTGAAACGGCCGTCCAGATCCAGTGCGGTACCTGCCAGACCTCCCACTGCGAGGCTGATGATGAAGAGCACCGGAAACTCGCTCTCCCCGAAATGGCCAACAAAGGCATTCAGGCCCAGGCCGATTGAAGCCAGACCCATCGAGGTGAACATCACCTGACGTACCGACGGACGTATCCCCTTCCTCAGGAGAGATCCCAATATGGAGCCCACGACTATGCAGGCGGTGTTTACTATAGTACCGACCATATTCCAACAGTTTCGGCCTTATTCAATGAAACGGAAAACTCATTTGCCGTCCACAAGAGAGTTGAAGAGCTCGAGCCAGCGCGCCATCACCCTGTCGGGAGAGAATTCCTCCGCCTTAAGCAGCGAAGCCCTGCCCATATCGCGACGCAACTGTCCGTCTTCGATGACGCGGCATATGGCATCGGCAAGTCCGGCCTCGTCGCCCGGTGCGGTAAGAAATCCGTTCCGGCCGTCATCGATTATCTCCGCAGGACCTTTCGGGCAATCATAGCTCAGCAGAGGCAAACCGCAGGCGGCGGCCTCCACCAGCACCAGCGGGAAACCCTCATACACCGAACTCAGCACCAGCGCGGAACTCTCCCGCATCCTGGAAGCAATGTCGCGGCAAACGCCTTTGAGGAAGACCTGTGAACCCAGTCCGAGTTCTCCGATCTGCTTAAGGAGACTGTCGCGCAGCGGGCCGTCCCCATATATCTCCAGTGTCCAGTCCGGATGCCTGTCGGCCACCATCCTCCACGCCCTTATCATCGAAGCCTGGTTCTTCTGCGAGGTAAGTCTCCCTACGGCTATCATACGCCTTTCCGTCAAAGGAGAAGGCAAGGCATCCGGAAGCGTGACGGGATTGTATATCTGTCTGACTGAAGGCACGCGGGACTGCCAGTCCGGGATATCGGCCCTGGTCAGCACCACCAGCGCAGCCATCGCCGCCGCAGCCTTCTCGAAACGCCTGATGCGGTATGACGCATATGTCCGGCCCAAAGGCAAACGGCCATACTTGACAAGGAACTTGTCGTGAGAAAAATGAAACTCCGACAATTTCACCCCAACGCCTTCCATTTGCGCGAGAGCATATATGTCATTGCCACCCAGGGATATGGTTACGTCAGGCCTTAGCTCGGAGAGCAGTTTGCGCAGCGCCCTGCCGTAGCGTGAAAGGGCCGGGCCGAAGGAATCACCGGTCCCCAGGTCATGGACTTGCACCTTGGGCGAAAGCGGAAAGAAAGGAGTCCTGCCCTTGAGCGAAGCTGTGACGATGTGCACCTGGCAGCCGCCTTTCTCCGCAAGCCACGACGCTTTTACCGAGAGCACACGCTCCATACCTCCGCTGCCATGGAGGGAGTGTATAAGATAGACCAGTCTCATACGCAGCGTTCAAAACGGGAAGGGTCGGGAAGCAGCTCCGAAAAAGCCTGCAGAATCGCCTCCCTGTACTTTTCAAAACGGGCATCCGTCATCTGCACATCATTGATGCACAGGAACTTGGTCCTGGGATTGAGGATATGTCGGCATATGCTCCCGAGACGGTAGGTACCGAGGGATATATGCTTGTTGGACAGCCTCTTGGGCGCAGCCTTCCCGCTGTAGTACATATAGTCGAGGAAGAGGTACTGGTTGTAGTTCCTGTCCTCACGCAGCGCGGAGACTGAGGCTTCGATTTCATCGTGAAGCAGACTGGAGAGCCTCTCGCAGGATGACCTGAGCATAGGCGAGCAGATGTGCTGCGGCCTCAGATACCAGGACGCCTCCCCCACTCCGGCGGCCTTCCTGGCCATCCTGTCGGAGTTACGGGTATGCCTGCGGTACTGGTTCAGGGCAAGGCGGCAACGGGAATAATACATCGCCGTATGCCCCGCCACAAAGAAATCCTCAGGCACGCTAGGCATCACCGGGAACATGTCGTCATTGAAGTAGACATATTCCTCGTCAAGTCCGCTGATTCTGTGAAGGTACATCTCTATGGCAGTGCTGTTGAAGACAGGAAGGTGCTCCGCAGGGATTATGTCCTTGTGTGTCACTATATTGACCTGGTCCGTATCAATCCAGGACGGGACCTGGCTCTCCGAGGAAACCACCAGATGCACCCTGCGGATGAACGGCATGTTTACATCTATGCCCCTGAGCAGGAACTTCAGCGTCCCCCAGTCACGGAATCGCTTCGCGAGGAAGCTGTCCATGCCTACGGTCGCGGCGTACTGTGCCTGCCACTGCGGGTCCAGCCCGTCAACGTATGTTATCACTGCATCCATATGCTTCTCTGAGATATCTGGAAGTAAAACTGTCCCCACTCCGCATCATCTCCTCCGGAGTACCCTCGAAGACCACCGTTCCGCCCTTGTCTCCGGCATCGGGTCCCAGGTCTATGACGTGGTCCGCCGCCCTGATGACATCCAGATTATGTTCAACGACCACTATGGTGTGTCCCTTTGCAAGGAGTGCATCGAAGGATTCCAGCAGCTTGCCCACGTCATGGAAATGCAATCCGGTCGTAGGTTCATCGAAAATGAAGAGTATGCTGTTCTTCCTTGCGGAAGGCTGGTTCATGCTCATCGACAGGAAAGAAGCCAGCTTGACCCTCTGGCTCTCGCCTCCCGAAAGCGTGCTGTTGCTCTGTCCGAGCTTGATGTATGACAGGCCGACCGCCTCCAGGGCCCCGAGTTTCGCGCATATCGCCGCAGCTTCAGCTTCAGGTTGGGCTCCGAAGAAGGCTATGGCCTCCGACACGCTCATGTTCAGTATGTCATCTATGTTCTTGCCCTTGTACCTGACTTCGAGTATGTCCGGTTTGAAACGCTTTCCACCGCAGGATTCACAGA
>JAEDLE010000066.1 GCA_016295455.1 Bacteroidales bacterium | reverse complement strand
CCGTGCGTAGTCGATGGCAATGGAACATGGAATACCGTCAGGAACAGCAGATAGGGCGGCTTTCATAGTCGTACCCGTGCTTATAACGTTGTCGACAAGGATAGGCTTGAGACCGCTTTGCAGTCCTGACTTAAGGCGGAAGTTCAAAGAGAGATATGGCGGAAGGGGAGAGCCGGCCTTCTTTAGAAGGTAGAGGGAGTCGTGTCCGTTGCTGATGAGAGCATCGCAGACGGGGAGTCCTGTGAGTGATGAAAGTTCGTTGCAGAGGAGAAGAGTGTCTGTGGCAATGCCAAGATGTGAAGGTACCGGAATGAGGAGTCCGTCAGCGGGAAAGCAGATACCTTCTGCCAGTTTGCTCGCTGCCTCCCTGAGGCTTGGGAGGCTTGACGTCTTCACGCGATGACATAACTCCCTTTGCAGGGAGTAGTCACCGAGTGTGAGTATATGTCTATAGATGGAACTCATAGAGTGGATAGTTGCAGAAGCCGCTTGTCTGTGAGTATCCTGTCGGAGTTGCAATCCCGTTTGATTCGAGCCACTGGCCGATGCCGGGAAGGTTGTTGTCATCCACGAAGGCAAGTTGCTCGGTCTGGAGGAAGCTGCCAAGGTTGACGGTGATGACATCGTAGAATTCATTGTCGTCTCCGGAGAGCATCTGAACGGCGAGACTGCCGTTGTTGGCGTAAGAGGTAGCCTTGAGATAGACATTGAGTCCATTGTAGTTGTATGTTTTCATTGTCTGAAGGATTTTTCGGATTCATCTGCAAAGGAGTAGAAACAGTCATCGCCGATGATTATGTGGTCGATGAGGGAGATGTCGAACAGGTCGCAGGCCTTCTTGAGTTTTTCGGTCTCCGCGATGTCTGCCTTGCTTGGGAGAGGGTTGCCGCTGGGGTGGTTGTGGAAGAGGATAATCCTCGTCGCGTTGCAGAGGAGAGCCTGCTTGACTATCCTTCTGATGTCGACGATGGTCGATGAGATTGAGCCGACAGTGATCATGAGCTTGTCGAGCGGACGGTTGCAATTGTTCAGGTACAATACCCAGCTTTCTTCATGGTCAAGGTCGTGAAGGTCTTCGCGAAGAAGGTTTGCGGCGGAATCAGAATCGCTGATCTGAGAGGCGAATTGTTTCTGTGATGCTTGCATTTTCATTGTCTGAAATGATTAGGGTGAAACATTAAGTATTACGTCGCAATCGATACGGCGGCTCCGGAGCAACTCAAGACAAGGTGGAGAGCAAGGCGGACCTTGTCGGGTTGCGTGCCGCCGTAGATTTGCAGAGTGATACAAGTGTCTTCACCTACAGGGCAGACGATAGGAAAGCAGCACTCAATTCGCTGGAAATTAAAAGCGATTTTCATTTTACGAAAATATTCGTATACTTTAGCGTCCTGAATCAAAAATGCTGAAGAATTATGTACAGGACAATTGCAATTTGCGGTACTCTCGTTGCCGTAGTCATCTGGCTGGTCTTGATGGCCATCAGAGGAAGGAAGTCAAAGAAAGCAGGCTCCAATGAAACAGACGGGGATGACATATCCCTCATAGAAACCCAGTTCGTGCCCAAGCGGAAGCCTTATGAGGAGGACCCTGACGAAGAAAGCGAATGTGGCGATATGTTGCCGCTTGAGGATGCTGAAGGACTGTTCGACCCGCAGAGGCCGAAAAAGGAGAGGCTGGCTCTTGCCGAAAGAATCAAGGAAGAGGGCTTCAAGGTGGAAATGACAAGGAGACGGCTATGAGACGGAAGAGAAACGCAGCGGCATTGGCGGCCTTGCTGCTTCCGCTTGTCACTTTGGCCGCTCCTGACGGAAATGCAATCATCAACTCGGCGACATCGTCACTGAAAAGTATGGTGATAGGCATTATCGACATGGTTTCGGTGGTGATTACCATCATATGCGCAGTCGGTCTTTGTGTGACCATAGGCAAGTGGATCATATCGGAACATGAGGCAAAGGATGCATTGCTCAAATGGGGCTCCGGCTTCATTTTGGGAGTTGTGCTTCTGAGTCTGGTCCGTCTGACGGTGTGAATATGGTACGCAAGGTCTACAGGGTCCTGGACAGGCCATTCTCGCTGTTCGGACTGCAGGGCAGGTATGTATTCCTGTTCCTCGCTGCTTTGGGGGCCGGAGCAGTACTGTCATTCATTTCAGCCGCAATAGTGGGTACGATGGCAGCTTCAATCCTGTTCATTGCAATCGCGGTGCTGGTCTATTTTGCCGCAACAATGCTCCAGACATTCTGGTCTGAGAGGGATATATTGAAGTTCGTCTCCTCAAGGAGGGTCCGGAATTTTATAGAAGTCAAACCCAAAACTTTCACAGGACAATGGAAATGAATTTCACGAAGTCATACCTGACTGAAGTGTTCCCTCTGAACGGGGTAATTGACGGAGCCATTGTTTCCAAAAAAGGAGACGTGACATTCGCCTGGAAACTTGGTCTGCCGGCAATCACGACTCAGGGCGAGTCAGCATATGACGCAATGATAGGCCGTCTTTCAGCGGCCATCAGGAACCTGCCTCCATACACGATAGTGCATAAGCAGGATTCCTTCAACTACAGAAAATATCAGGCAGGAACCCCTTCGGGCTTCCTTGCGGATTCATATGAGAGGCATTTTGACGGCAGGCCGTATCTTTGCCACGAGTGCCGCATCTTCCTGACGTTCTCGTCAAAGGATGCGATGTGGCATTCGCCCTTGTCGTCGTCCCTATTCGGAATCAAGCCTTTTGTCAAGGACAAAACCGCAATTGGCGGTCTCTTCAGCAAGGCAAGGGAGTTCCAGACATTTCTGAGCCAGTGCCCGGGATTGTCTGTGACTCCGATTGCTGAAGATGAGTTGACGGGAGACGAATCGCATCCCGGTCTTATTCAGAGATATATGATGCTTGGAAGAGATGACAACCAACTTTCAGGCATTATGCTGGAGCCGGATTCCGTGAAGGTTTTCGACAGGAAGATGATCTGCTACAGCGTCAGCGATGCTGACCAGATGCCTTCGTCCATACCGTCGGTTCTTGAGGACAGACAGCTTGCAAGTGCAAATACAAGGGTAGAGACTGGCCTGGGGTCCGTGTTCGGATTGAGGCTGAACTGTGAGCATGTTGTCAACCAGTACATAGCGGTTCTTCCTCAGGCAAGCATTCTCAGGTCCATCGACAGCAAGCGTAAGAAAATGAAATCCGGAGGTGTACAGTCGGTTGACAACCGGCGCAATTCTGATGAGATGACAGAGGTCCTTGAGGCCGCCAACGGCGGCTCTGTACGCTTCGTCAAGTCTCACATCAATGTGATGGCCTGGACCGATGACAGTGATACCGATGAACTGAAAGGCATCATCGGTTCAGCACTCTCTGATATGGGTATCAACGGAGTATACAACAATTTCAATACTCCGGTCCTGTACTTTGCTGGCATCCCCGGAGCTGAGTCGGAACTGAGCCGGGACGACTATATGACCGTTGAATTGGAATCTGCACTCTGTCCGTGGATATGGGACACTTTTGAAAGCCCCGTGGACGGCGGACGGTTCAAGGTGTGCGACAGATTCCGGAATGTTCCGATTGCCCTTGATATGGGCGAGGTGGCAATGCAGGCCGGACTGATAGACAATTTCAACGGTTTCATCCTTGGCCCTTCCGGATCGGGAAAGTCATATTTCACGAACTTCTTCCTCCGGCAGAGCTATGATGCGGGGAACAGCATTTTCGTGGTTGATATCGGTGATTCTTATGAGGGCCTGTGCAAAGTGATCAATGAAGAGTCATGTGGCAAGGACGGTATTTACAACGTGTATGACGGAAATCATCCGCTTAGTCTGAATCCGTTTGTCGGATATACGGAAAGGGTGGATGGAAAGAACGCCTCACTGCAGTATCTTGAGGGCTTGTTCAAGACCATTTGGGTACCGGAAAGAGGATGGAACAAGTCAAACAGCTCAGTTCTGACCTCGGTCCTGACGTCGTTCATGGAGAAGTGCCGTAAGGATAAGCTGGAGATTCCGACATTTGACATGTTCAGGAACTATGTCGGAGGCGACCTCAAGAAGGCGATAGACAAGGGAAGTTTCAAATGCGGCGGTTCGCCGGTTGGAAAGGACGATTTTGACTGCGAGAACTTCTCCAAGGCGATGTTCCCTTTCTCAAGTGAGGGGACTTATCCTCTGCTTCTCAACAATCCTGCACCGGTTGACCATTCGGACTGCCGTTTCGTCGTTTACGAGCTCTCCAGCGTATGCAATGATGAACTGATCCTTTCCGTCGTGACAAGCACGATCATGCACGACTTCGAGAGGATGATGCGCCGTAAGAAGGGCTTCAAGATGCTTGTCATAGATGAAGCTTGGAAGGCCATTTCAAATGAGACTATGAGCCCGAAATTGATGGAACTCTGGAGGACGGCGAGAAAGCACTCTGCAGCCGCTGTAGTGGTCACCCAGGATGTGGCTGACATCAGGGACAACGACGTGATCAAGACCGTGATTGTGAACAACTCAGCTGTCAAGATACTGCTTGACCACAGCAATAGCCAGAACAGTTTCGGCGTTGTCCAGGAAACTCTTGGCCTGAGCCCCATTGAGACGGCTCTCGCACTCAGCGTCAGGAGGCACGGTCTCAATCCGAGATACCGTTACCGTGAGGCATTCATCAGCCTGGGTGGAAGAAAGAGCGGCGTATACGGCATAGAGACATCTCCGGAGGAACAGGTGGCATACCAGTCTGCAAAAGAGGCGAAGGCTGTATTCCTGCAGAATGTGGAGCGTTATGGCAGCGCAATAAAAGCAATAAAGGAGACGTTGAAATGAAAAGGATAGCAGCAATAATGACAATGGCCATTCTCGGTCTTATGTTCAGCCACAGGGCCAATGCCCAGTTGATTACGTTTGACGAGCAGAACTTCCTGCAGTCCATCATTTCCTATATCCAGGACGGGGACAATATGGCGCAGAATGCGAACCAGTTCCTCCAGAACCTCGGACTTATAGAGGAACAGCTGGATAACATGAAGAAATGGAACGAACGCTATCGGAAGGTGTCGACATACCTTTCCAAGGGTCAGCAGGCAATCTATACCGTCAACAATTACGAATATACGATACGCCTTTTCAAGGAGTACGTCAAACGATTGAGGGAAATGGAAAAGCCTTCTTACTATGATGTCCGGAATGCGGCAAACGAAGCCTGGTACTATCTTCTGCTTTCCAGCAGGGAAGTGAAGAAGGTCAGGCAGGCTCTGGATTCGTCATCCGAGATGAGCGAGGCCGAACGTCTCAAGGTCCTCGAGGAGAGCAACCGGAAGATGTCGGCCATCAATGTCCAGATGACAAAGGAAGTTCAGGAGGAACTGTCTGCCCTGAGGGACATCAATATGATGACCGCTTGCGCAAAGAGTCTTGAAGAAGCTGTAAAACACTGATCTTATGGAAGGATACACCGTATATGGAATGATATGCGAGGTGAAAAGCCGTATTCTGGCCATGGACAACGGTGTCGTGATGTCCGTAGCCGGGATTGCAGCCGCTATTTTCGCCTGTTTCGCAGTCATCGTCATTACCAAAGATCTGGTAAGCGGTGAGAACATCAGCATCTGGAAGATTGTAAAGCCGCTTGCCGTTCTGATTGTCCTGCCTATGTTCGGTACTTGTGTGCTTGCTCTTGACAAAGTCACAGGTCTCATTGCCGATGCGATATGGGTAGGAGTTTCAAATGACAGCGACAACTATGATGCGAAATACAACCAGCTTGTCGCCAAGGTGGAATCCATCGCCGGCAGTGACAACTGGCTTGAAAGCATACAATCGGAATTCTCAAACAACGAAAGCATAGAAGGGGTGAACGGAAGCGGAACCATAGCAGGGGAGGCTGCCGCCGACCTTGCGGCTGAAAGGGCAGACGAAAAGCCTTGGTACGGCAAATTGTGGGACAGACTAAAGGGATGGGCGAGCAATATGGCGCAGGGTGCAATCACGATGAGCGGAAACATATTCTCCTTTATCGTGTCGTTCCTTATGAACTGTGTCAGATACTGTCTGATAGGTGCTTCCGGGGTCTACCTGACAATATTGGGAATCATTGGCCCATTGGTGCTGGCCATCTCTCTTATACCGACATTCGAGAACAGCCTTACCCAGTGGCTGGCCAAGTACGTACAGGTCTCGCTGTGGATACCGCTTATTTCACTTGTTGACCTTGTGAACTGCAAATTCAGGGAGGGTATGATTGACTTCTTCTTCAACTGCAACGCAGCCACGATGGTGACATTTCCTTTCCATCAGCTGCTTGTCAACATCATTATGCTGGGAATGCTATTCGCCGTGCCTTCCATGGCGAATTGGATCATCCATTCGACAGGAGTGTCGAATGTCTATCGCGGCCTTACCCAGAAGGCTGCCTATGTAGCAACCAAAGTAATAACGAAATAGCATGAACAATCTTATAAAGCATTTTTCGGACATAAATTCAAACTTCAACAGAATGTCCAAAATAAGCATTGCATCAATGATTTGCAGTGCATTGGTAGCAACCGTATCTGCCGGTGCTGCCATTTGGTATGCCAATCTCAAGGACAATCAGATATACATCCTTGATGACGGCAAATCGCTGATAGCACTACAGACAGACGAGGTTTCCAACAAAGGGTTGGAAGTGCAGGATCATGTCACGCGTTTCCACGAACTGTTCTTTTCGATGTCGCCGAATGCGGAGTCGATAAGGGAGAATCTGGACAAGGCACTGAATCTTTCTGACCAGAGTGTCTGGCAGTATTCGGAAGATCTGGCCGAGAAGGGGTATTATTCCCGGCTTGTTTCGGCCAACATCAGCCAGCAGATGATGGTGGATTCGGTTGATGTGGATACATCTGTATATCCATACCAGGTTACGACCCACGCACGGCAGTACGTGGTCCGTGAAAGCAAGATTACTGTGTATTCCTTCGAGAGCACCTGCAGAGTGATTGACACCAAGAGGTCTTCATCCAATCCTCACGGACTCATCATCGAACAGTTCAAAGTCACAAAGAACGATGAAATCGAAACACGTAAGCGATAAGCTGAAAGCCTGGATTGCAGCCGGCGTGATCGTACTGCTGCTGTTGGTTAGAATTATATGTCTGATAGTAAAGATCAAGTGATATGAATAAAGGAAAAAGGATTGCATTATTCATTGTTATAGTGTTGTTTATCGTAGGTATCCTGATGTTGTTGTTAATACAGCCGAAAGCAAATGAAGAGAACACTGACGGCGTTATGGTAGAAGTTCCGGAAGGGGAAGCTGAAGACGTGGAGACCAGTAAGTCTGAAGCATACAGGAAGTCCAGGGGAAAGAAGGAAAGTCC
>JAEDLE010000065.1 GCA_016295455.1 Bacteroidales bacterium | reverse complement strand
CGAAACTTTCCTGCAAGTTCCTGCACAAGTGAATATGCCAACTTCTTCTGCTCCGCCCGCCGTGCTCCCGCATCAGTTCGGAGACTACCAGCAGAAACACCACCTCCGGAAACACCACCAACAGAAGCACCGCCTCCAGAAACTCCACCGGCAGAAACAGCGCCTCCAGAAACTCCACCAGCAGAAACACCGTCTCCGGAACCATCGCTTTCCGCCACACCGGCAGAACCGCCGGGAGCAGAGCCATCACCGCAACCGCATCGGTCACAAATGAATCCCGCGACCATCGCCATGCCGCTGACGGCCCCGCAGACCTCTCTCAGCCTGCCGACTCCGCCGCCAAGTCCGATGGATATTTTCTCCAGCAGAGCCTCATCCACCCCTGTCAGGTCGGCGAATGCCAGCACCACGCTCTGGCTGCAGTTATAACCCTCGTGAAAGAGTTCCTCCGCCCGGCGCACCCGAGCCTCTATGTCCATATTCATATGCCGAAGGCCTTAGCGTTTGTCCTGTGGGAAAAGCCCATAGAGCTGGTTGTCAACCATTTCCAGAACGGTCTGGAAGTCTTCCGGACGGTTGCCGAACTTGACCTTGTCCGCGTCGATTATGAGCAGATTGTGGGTATAGCCGGAAATCCACTCCTCATACCTCTCGTTCAGCCCGGTGAGATAGTCAATACGTATGCTCTTTTCATATTCCCGTCCCCTCTTCTGGATCTGCGCAACAAGGTTGGGAATCGAACTCCTGAGATATATGAGCAGGTCAGGAGCCTTCACCAGCGACATCATCAGGTCAAAGAGGTCGGAATAATTCTGGAAATCCCTGGAACTCATCAGTCCCATCGCATGAAGGTTCGGAGCGAATATGCGTGCGTCCTCGTATATGGTCCTGTCCTGGATGATGATGTCATCGCTCTTGGAAATCTCCACCACATCCTTGAATCGCTTGTTCAGGAAGTAAATCTGGAGATTGAACGACCACCTTTCCATATCCTCATAAAAATCAGCGAGATATGGATTGAAGTCAACCGACTCGAACTTTGGCGTCCATCCGTACTGCGACGCGAGCATCTTGGTCAGGGTAGTCTTTCCGCTACCGATGTTTCCAGCAACTGCTATATGCATAATTTTCAATAATTTATATTCTGCTAATCTTCCAATATTCCATTAAATTGAACAGCCGCGGCTTTAACCCTGCTGCACCTGCTCCGACAACCCGGAAGGCATTCCATCTTGCAGCCAAACTTCCTACGGCGCAACCATCTTCTCCCTCTCAGTCATCACGCTCCGACAGCCCAAATGACCAACCATCTTACGCGATGCCTTCACCCCCGACAGTCCTCAGCTGAAGAGTCCGTAAAGTTCGGAATCTATGAGTCCGGTGACCAGAGCAAAATCCTCCGGACGGTTCTCGAAATCCAGACCGTCGGCATCGATCTCCAGCACGCGGCCACTGTAGCTTCCGTGGATGAAATTCTCATACTTCTCATTCAGATGCTCCAGATACTCCAGGCTCATCGACTGCTCATACGCGCGGCCTCTCTTCTGTATCTGCGAAATCAGGTGCGGCACGCTTGAACGGAGATAAATCAGCAGGTCCGGCGTCTTTACGGTCGAGATAAGCAACTCATACAGACGCATATACGTTTCATAATCGCGGTCGCTCAGATTGCCCATCTCGTGATTGCTTGCGACGAATACGTGAACTCCCTCGAATATGGTCCTGTCCTGCACTATGACATCGGTGCTGCGGGATATGTCCATAATGTCGCGTATGCGCTGTTCGAGGAAGTACACCTCAAGATTGAAGGACCAGCGCGGTATGTCCGAATAGTAGTCCTCCAGATATGGGTTGTAAGTCACCGACTCATACTTGGGCTGCCATCCGTAATGGTCGGAGAGCATCCTTGTCAGCGTAGTCTTCCCGCTGCCTATATTTCCTGCTATACCTATATGCATCTTTCTGTCTCAATAATCCCCACAATCACCCGCCGCATCCAAAGCCTTCCGCCTCCCCAAACTTCCTTCCCCACAACAACAATCCTCTCACCCGTCTCATCCAAACCCCTCCTAAATCCCAAACTCCCTTCCCCACAATCAACGCCCCACACACCCGTCTCAATCGCCCGAAAGCGTCAGCGGCTCATCCGGGCCAGATTCCTCCGGCTCGTTGAAAGGCTGGAGAAAAGGATTGTGCGTCCTCTCGTGCCCGATATTGCTCACGGGACCGTGTCCGGGCAATATGTCCACATCCCCGTCAAGGCCCATCAGCTTATCCATCACACTGACTATCAGCCTGTCATAGTCTCCTCCCGGCTGATCGGTCCGGCCTATGCTCCCGGCGAAAAGCGTATCCCCGCAGACCAGCACCCTGTCCGCACTGTCATGGAAGCAGACACTGCCCGGGGTATGCCCCGGCGTGGTTATGACCTCGAAAGAAGTATCCCCGAAGCGAAGCACCTGCCCGTCGGCAAGGTCCGCGGTGGAAAAACCCATATCAGGGACCCTCATCCCGAAAGTCTTCGCCAGCACTGCATTGTAACCCAGCACCTCCCGGTCGTCAGGATGCATCAGCACCTCAACCCCGAAGCGCGCGGCCATATCCTTCACCCCGTAGATGTGGTCGAAATGTCCGTGGGTCAGCCATATGGCCTTGACCTCCACGCCCTCGGACGTGATTTCGGAAAGAAGGGCCTCACGCTCCTCGTCATCATAGAACGAAGGGTCCACCAGCACGCCCTCGCGGGTATCATCCCAGAGGAGCAGGGTATGCTCCCGGAAAGGATTGAAAGAGAAGTTCTTGATATGCAGCATATTGACCTGTGATAATTCCGGCACCAGCCTTCTTCCCGGCAGAAGGGGCCTTCCCCGCTTCCGACGTCCCCGAAGGCGGGACTGCCCGGGGGCCACGTCGCCATATGCAGAAGGAGGCACGGCACCATATGCAAAAATAGACAATTTCTCCAATCTTTTTTGTTATTTTTGTGGGATATGGCAAAGGAATACATAGACATCCGGGGAGCCCGTTCCCATAATCTCAAGACGGTGGATGTAAGTCTGCCGAGGAACGAGTTCGTGGTCATCACAGGACTCAGCGGCAGCGGGAAATCATCCCTCGCCTTCGACACCATATACGCCGAAGGACAGCGAAGGTATATGGATACCCTGAGCACCTATGCCAAGCACTTCATGGGTGTGCTCGAGAAGCCCGACGTGGAAGAGATCAGCGGCCTCAGCCCCATCATAGCCATAGAGCAGAAGACCACGGGCAACAACCCCCGGTCCACGGTCGGAACCATAACCGAGATATATGACTTCCTGCGGCTTCTGTACGCCAAGGCCTCGAGGGCATATTCCCCCGAAACGGGCATCGAGATGGTCAGATACACCGACGAACAGATACTCGAGCTGGTGATGGAGACCTACAGGGACAGGAAATGCTACCTGCTGGCGCCTCTGGTCAGGGGCAGGAAGGGACATTACAAGGAACTCTTCGACCAGCTCCGCAAGAGGGGCTACACCCAGTGCCGCATAGACGGACAGATCACGGAACTGGCCGAAGTCACTGCCCTGGACCGCTACAAGACCCACTTCATCGACCTGGTTGTGGACAAGCTCAAGCCCAGGGACTCCGACACCAGACGCGTCAGGGACTCGCTCGCCACAGCCCTGAACCTGGGCAAAGGCTCGATTTCCATGCTCGACGCCCAGGACGGAAAGGAGAGCTACTGGTCCAAGCACCTGGTCGATCCGCAGACCGGCATATCCATCCAGGAACCCCAGCCGCACAGTTTCTCCTTCAACTCCCCCGAGGGATATTGTCCCCATTGCAAAGGGCTCGGGAGAATCGTGGACATCAATCTCGACAGCATAATCCCTGACAGGAACGTATCCATAGCCGACGGAGGCATAGTCCCGCTGGGCAAACTCCGCGAGACAAAGAAATTCGAGCTCATACGCTCCATCGCCCGCAAATATGACTTCTCCATCTACGACCCCATCGCAGCCATACCCGAGGACGCCCTGAGCCTTCTTGTATATGGTTCCGACGAGATGTTCCGCGTCGGGGAAGGCGGGATGAGCGAGATGACCAGCTTCGCCGGAGTGGCGGAAGACATAGACGAGAAAATCGTATGCCCCGTGTGCGGAGGCACAAGGCTCAGGAAGGAGACCGGTTGCTTCAGGATAGACGGAAAGACCATAAGCGAAGTCTCCGCGATGGAGATCAGCGAGCTCTCGGCCTGGCTTGAAACCCTGCCGGGAAAACTCAGCGAAAGGGAGAACACCATAGCCTCCGACATACTCAAGGAACTCCGGGAAAGGACACGCTTCCTGCTGGACGTAGGCCTGGAATACCTCTCACTCGACCGCGCAACCTCCTCACTCTCAGGAGGAGAGAGCCAGCGCATCAGACTCGCCACCCAGATAGGTTCCAAACTCGTGAACGTGCTCTACATACTTGACGAGCCGAGCATAGGCCTGCACCAGAGGGACAACCGCAAACTCATATCCTCACTCAAGAAACTCCGCGACGAAGGCAATTCCGTGATGGTGGTCGAGCACGACGCCGAGACCATGTACGCCGCCGACTGGATAGTCGATGTGGGGCCGGGAGCCGGCAAGGAGGGCGGCAGGATATGCCTGAGCGCCCCTGCATCCTGGGTGCTGGAGGGGAAGAAACCCGATCCTGACACCCTCAGGCACTGCATCGTCGGAGACTCCCTCACCCTGGACTACCTCCGCGGCAAGGAAGGCATAGCCGTCCCGCGCCACAGACGTCTGGGCAACGGACTGTCCCTGGGCATACGGGGCGCAAGGGGCAACAACCTCAAGAACGTGGACATAGACATACCGCTGGGATGCCTGGTGGGCATAAGCGGAGTCAGCGGCAGCGGCAAGTCCTCACTCATCAACGAGACCCTGATGCCGGTGCTCAAGAACCGCTTCTACCGCTCCCGCCTCACCCCACTCCCACACGACCAGATACTGGGAATCAAGAACATAGACAAACTCATCGAAATCGACCAGAGTCCGATAGGACGTACCCCGCGCAGCAATCCTGCGACCTTCACCGGGGTATTCAACGACATACGCAACCTCTTCGCCGACACCATAGACGCGAAAGTCCGGGGCTTCGGCGCCGGCCGTTTCTCCTTCAACGTCGCAGGAGGACGCTGCGAGGAATGCAAGGGCGCCGGAATCAAGGTCATAGAGATGAACTTCCTGCCTTCGGTCAATGCCGTATGCGAAGAATGCCGCGGCCGCCGCTACAAGGAAGACACGCTGGAAGTCCGCTACAAGGGCAGGAACATCAACGATGTACTGAATATGCCGATAAGCGAGGCCTATGAATTCTTCAGCAGCGTGCCGAAGATCGCGGCCAAGCTAAAGGCGCTGGTTGACGTGGGTCTGGGCTATGTCTGCCTCGGCCAGTCGGCCGTGACACTTTCGGGAGGGGAAAGCCAGAGGATGAAACTTGCCGCGGAACTGTTCAGAAGCGCGACCGGGAACACTCTCTACATACTCGACGAGCCCACCACAGGTCTGCACACCGAGGACATCAAGATACTGATGAACGTACTGCAGAAACTTGTGGATCAAGGAAATACCGTAATCATAATCGAACACAACCTGGACGTGCTCAAGTCGGTTGACTACCTCTTCGACCTGGGTCCCGAGGGCGGTGCCAGGGGCGGGCGCATAGTCTCCGAAGGCACGCCCGAGACCGTTGCCGCCGACCCGGACTCCGTCACGGGCGTGTTCCTCAAACAGATACTCTGATGGAAGACAGCAAACTGACTATCTACTGCGAAAACGACTCCCGCATGCGGGAGGTAGCATACGGCACCAGCCTCGGCGAAATCGCCGCTGCATGGTATCCATCCCTCACCGACCCCGGGAGCGGGCACGAAAACAGAGTCCTTTCAGCCCTGGTCGACAACAAGGTCAGGGGTCTGGACTACAAAGTCTATGACAACCACAACATACGCTTCCTCTCATACCTCGACACCGAAGGCCGCCGCACCTACATACGCAGCCTCTGCCTGGTGCTCCAGGAAGCGGTCAGCCGGCTCCACAAAGACAGGATCCTGCGCATAGAACACTCCCTCCCGAGCGGACTCTACGGCGAACTTGTGGAATATGCCGACGGGAAACGCAAGCCCTGCTTCCTGATGGACGACGAGGTGGAAGCCATATACCGGGCAATAAAGGAGACGGTTGCAGCCGACCTCCCGCTGGTCCGCAGATGCATCAGCACCGCGGAGGCCGTTGCCATATACAATTCAAGGAATCAGACCGAGAAGGCCAGGCTGGCGGAAAGCCTCGGACAGTTCTGGGAGGAGGTGTACGAACTGAACGGATATGTGGACAACTTCCACGGGCCTCTGGTACCGTCCACGGGATGCCTGGACGTGTTCGGGCTGAGCCCTTTCAACCGGGGATTCTGCCTGCAGTTGCCGCAGATGTCCGACGCATCGGCCCTTACCCCGATGAAACGCCAGTCCAAGATAGCCTCCGCCCTCGAGCACAACACCGCCTGGGGAGAGATCGTCGGCATAAAAGGACTCGGGTCCGTCAACAAGACCATAGCCGAAGGCAATGCCGTAAAGCTCATCAACCTCGAGGAGGCGCGCCACGAAAGGGAATATGCCGCCATCGCGGACATGGTGTACAGCCGCCGCGGACAGGTGAAGTTCATCTTCATCGCCGGACCGTCATCCAGCGGCAAGACCTCCTCGTCCCTGAGAATCGCGCAGCAGTGCAAGATCCTGGGCATGAACCCGAAAGTCATCGAACTGGACAACTACTTCGTCAACCGCGAAGACACCCCGAGGGACGAGAACGGGGAATATGACTACGAGGCCCTGCAGGCCATGGACCTGGACCATCTCAACAGCCAGCTGAACGCTCTGATAGAAGGCCGCGAGGTGGAGACCCCGATATTCGACTTTAAGCTGGGCAGGCGTGCGGCACAGGGGAGGAAACTGCGCCTGGAGGAAAACGACATACTCATCATGGAAGGCATCCATGCCCTGAATCCGGAGATGACATGCGCCGTGGACAGCTCGAGAATATTCAGAGTCTATGTTTCGGCGCTCACCTCGCTCAACGTGGACGAGAACAACAACATATCCTCATCCGACAACAGACTGCTGCGCAGGATGGTAAGGGACAACAGGACCAGGGGCGTGGACCCGGAGGGAACCATACTCCGCTGGCCAAGCGTGCGCAGGGGCGAGAACCGCAACATCTTCCCTTTCCAGGAGAACTGCGACGTCATCTTCAACTCCGCGACCATATTCGAGCTGCCTATGCTCAAGTACTACGCCGAGCCGCTGCTCAGGAGGATAGCCCCGAACTCGCCGGCATATCCCGAAGCGCAGAGGATGCTGACCTTCCTGGGCTACATCTCCGCGCTCCAGCCTTCCGAGATTGCATCCGTGCCTCCGGCCTCGATAATGAGGGAGTTCATCGGCGG